>NC_004463.1:1200000-1530000 GCF_000011365.1 Bradyrhizobium diazoefficiens USDA 110
GTCCTGGCAGGGCGCGATCCTGCGCATGAAGGTCGATCGCAATCCGAAAGCGCTCGAACGTTTCAAGACCATCGCATTTCAGACCGTGTTCAAGGAGCTGACATGAGCAAGCCAATCGAGATCGAGATTCGCAGAGCGCCCGTGCTGGGAAGCAGCATGGCTTACCGCGAGACGGGTGCGCAGGATGCGCCGGTCGTGCTGTTCCTGCACGGCAACCCGACCTCGTCGCACATCTGGCGCAACATCCTGCCGTTGGTGTCACCGGTCGCGCATTGCATTGCGCCCGATCTCATCGGCTTCGGCCAATCCGGTAAGCCTGACATCGCCTACCGCTTCTTCGACCATGTCCGCTATCTCGATGCGTTCATCGAACAGCGCGGCGTCACATCGGCCTATCTCGTCGCGCAGGACTGGGGCACGGCGCTCGCATTTCATCTCGCCGCGCGCCGGCCGGATTTCGTACGCGGATTAGCCTTCATGGAATTCATCCGCCCGATGCCGACCTGGCAGGATTTCCACCATACCGAGGTCGCGGAGGAGCAAGATCATGCCGAGGCGGCGAGGGCGGTCTTTCGCAAGTTCAGGACGCCGGGCGAGGGTGAGGCCATGATCCTCGAGGCGAATGCGTTCGTCGAGCGCGTTCTGCCCGGCGGAATCGTCCGCAAGCTCGGCGACGAAGAAATGGCGCCCTATCGCACGCCGTTCCCGACGCCCGAGAGTCGCCGCCCCGTTCTTGCGTTTCCCCGCGAGCTGCCGATCGCAGGTGAGCCTGCCGATGTCTATGAGGCGCTCCAATCCGCCCATGCGGCGCTGGCCGCATCTTCCTATCCGAAACTGCTGTTCACGGGCGAACCGGGCGCGCTCGTCTCGCCGGAATTTGCCGAGCGGTTTGCGGCCTCGCTGACGCGTTGCGCGTTGATCCGGCTCGGCGCGGGATTGCACTATCTGCAGGAGGACCACGCTGACGCAATCGGCCGATCGGTGGCCGGCTGGATCGCCGGCATCGAAGCGGTGCGTCCGCAGCTCGCCGCGTGAGGAGGATGAGATGTCGGATGTGACGATCGTCTATTGCCGTCCCTGCGGCTACGAGAAGCGTGCGAAGGAAGCCGCCGCAGCGCTGCGCCGGCAACTGGCGCTGGAGGCGGATCTCGTGGCTGGCAAGGGCGGCGTCTTTCAGGTCAAGCTCGGCGACAGGATTGTCGCCAGCCGCAGCAAGGGCCATTTTCCCGGCACCGACGAAATCGTCGCAGCCGTCACCGCGGCGCGGCATTGATCCGGGGAGGCACGCAGATGCCGGTCGTCTGGAACGAAGATCCGGCGGCAATCGACTGGAACGAGCTTTCCGCGCTCTACCGCACCGCACCGCTCGGCAACAAGACACCAGCCGATCTCGCGCTCGTGTTCGGCAACAGCATGTTCTGTGCCTTCGCTTACGACCAAGGCCGGCTGGTTGGTGCCGGCCGAGCGCTGGCGGACGGCCGCGACTGCGCCTACCTCTGTGATGTCGCGGTGCGCCCGGACTGTCAGGGGCAAGGCCTCGGCCGCGAGATCATCGAGCGGCTGCTGGCGCGATGCCGCGGACATCGCAAAATCATCCTCTATGCGGTGCCTGGCAAAGAGGGCTTTTATGAGCGTCTCGGCTTCCGCCGGATGACGACGGCCATGGCGATTTTCGACGACCAGGCCAGTGCCCATCAGCGCGGCTATCTGACCGCCCCTTAAGCTGCTGTTGCGCCGCACCTGTTTGGTGCATCGGAAAATCCGTCCAGAACGACCCCGTCGCCCCTCTTTCAACAGCCGGGCGCGGCCCATAGATTGACGTCGGCTTAAAACGTGACGGAACATTGCGCGGCCGAAATCATCAAAACTTCATGGCGTCTGCGCAGGATTGCCATGGAGATTCGCGTCAGCCTTGCCGCCGAAAGCGCCAAACCGTGCATCCAGAGCCCGCAACCCTGCCTAAAATATTGAAGGCACGTGATTTTGTTCGAATTGGCGAATTCCACTCCGCCCCAAAACGCGCTAGTGGAGGGTTAGGGGGCATGCGCGATGCCGGAGCCGGCGGCGAGGGTTCGTTGAGTGCCTGTGCGTCGTTTGCCTGTTCGCCGGCCGTCCTGGCCGCTGAAGCGTTGTTCGAGGTCTAGATGCTGGAAGCCATACGCAGGGCGATGACGTTTCTGCGCCAGAAGCAAGTCCTGCATAAGCTTGGAGTTGTGATCAGCGTCGCGGTCATCGGCATCGCTTGCTATGTGCTCTACCACATGCTGCGCGGCATCGACTTCAACGAGGTGATCGAGGCGATCAAGAGCACCGAGCCGAGCCAGATTGCGATGGCGGCGCTGTTCGTGGCCGCGGGCTATTTCACCCTGACCTTCTACGACCTGTTCGCCGTGCGTGCGATCGGCCACGCCCATGTGCCTTACCGCATCAATGCGCTCGCCGCCTTCACCAGCTATTCGATCGGCCACAATGTCGGCGCCAGCGTCTTCACCGGCGGCGCGGTGCGCTACCGCATCTATTCGGCCTATGGGCTGAACGCGATCGATGTCGCAAAGATCTGCTTCCTCGCCGGCCTGACCTTCTGGCTCGGCAATGCCGCCGTGCTGGGCCTCGGCATCTCCTACCATCCGGAGGCGGCGGCCTCGATCGACCAGCTTCCGCCCTGGCTGAACCGGACGCTGGCGCTGATGATCATCGTGGGACTGGTCGGCTATGTGGTCTGGGTCTGGACCCAGCCGCGGGTGGTCGGCCGCGGGCCCTGGACCGTGGTGCTGCCGGGCGGACCGCTGACACTGCTCCAGATCGCGATCGGCATCATCGATCTCGGATTCTGCGCGCTCGCGATGTACGTGCTGGTCCCGGACGAGCCCAATCTCGGATTCGTCGTGGTTGCCGTGATCTTCGTCTCGGCCACCCTGCTCGGCTTTGCCAGCCACTCGCCCGGCGGCCTCGGCGTGTTCGACGCCGCCATGCTGGTCGGCCTCTGGCAGATGGACCGGGAGGAACTCCTGGGCGGCATGCTCCTGTTCCGCGTCCTCTATTATCTGTCCCCCTTCGTCATATCTGTAATCTTGCTGACGTTTCGCGAAGTTATAATCGGCGCCCGATCGAAGCGTTTGCAGCAGGCGGCGCTCAAGCTCGACCCCGGCCCGGCGCGTGAAGCCGCCTATGTGAGAGAGCGCAGCGACGGCACCGCCTGACGGCGCCAAGCCTTTAGGACGAAGCCGTTAGGACAAGCCCCTAGGAGAAGCCCGCCCCGATGGCGATTGACGCCCCATCTTCTCCCACCGCGCAGCCCTGGTCCGACCGGCTGCGGCACTCGACGATCATCCTGATCGCCGCGGCGCTGGCGCTGTCGGTCGTGGTCTCGCTCGGCGAATTGTCGGTGTTGCACGCCGTTGCCGTGTTCCTCTGCATCGCCGCTGCGGCGCTGATCCCCTGGCGGCTGCACGACACCGCCGCCTCGCGCGACGATGTCAGGCGCATCAACCCGGTCGAGAGCGCCGCAGTGGCCGCGGTCGTCGCCGGCATGCCGGATCCGGCGGTGCTGCTCGACCGCGCCGGCCGCGTCATCCATCTCAATGCGGCTGCCGCCCAGCTTGCCCCGGCGCTGCGCAGGAACGAGCTCGCCCAGTTCGCGCTGCGCTCGCCGGAGATCATCACCGCGCTGCGCGAGTCGATCGCGACCACCGAGCCGCGGCGCGCGACCTATCTCGACCATGTCCCGGTCGATCGCTGGATGGAGCTGATCATCACGCCGGTGCCGGTGCCGACCACCTTCGGCGGCGCCGACAAATGCATGCTGATGACCTTCCACGACCAGACGCCGCTGCGCCGGGTCGAGGAGATGCGCGCCGACTTCGTCGCCAATGCCAGCCACGAGCTGCGCACGCCGCTCGCCGCGCTGTCGGGCTTCATCGACACGCTCCAGGGCCAGGCCAAGGACGACCCCAAGGCGCGCGAGCGCTTCCTCGGCATCATGCACAACCAGGCCACCCGCATGGCGCGCCTGATCGACGATCTGCTTTCGCTGTCGCGGGTCGAGCTGTCGGCCCATGTGCGCCCCGACACCCTGGTCGACCTGCTGCCGATCATCCGCCAGGTCGCCGACGGGCTCGAGCCGCTGGCGCGCGAGCGCCAGGTCGAGGTCGAGATCCATCTGCCGGAGCCGCCGGTGATGATCGCGGGCGACCGCGAGGAGCTGCTCCGCCTGTTCGAGAACCTGATCGAGAACGCGCTCAAATACGGCGCCTCGGGAGGACGCGTCATCGTGTCACTAACCTCAGGCGCCGCCACTGATGGAACTCAGGAAATCCGGGTCATGGTCCGGGATTTCGGCCCCGGCATCGCGCCCGAGCACCTGCCGCGGCTGACCGAGCGGTTCTACCGGGTCGATGTCGGCGACAGCCGCTTGCAGGGCGGGACCGGGCTCGGATTATCGCTGGTGAAACATATTCTTAACCGGCATCGCGGCCGGCTTTTGATCGAAAGCGTGCCCAAACAGGGCGCCACTTTCACCGCCTGTTTTCCCCAGATCAGGCCCCCGGTGACAGTCTGAAATTCAAGCGATTTCAATCGCTTGGGGCTGTCATCCGACTGTCACGAAACCTTCGTAAAAGCACAGCCGACCGCTCCTAAAGGGGCGGCACGGGGAGCGCGATCGGGCGCGGATGGCGCTTCGCTCCCCTGTATGGAGACCAGCATGAATTTCCTCAAAACGATCGTCGCTGCCGGCTTGGTCGCCGCATCGACGACGGCGGCCTTTGCTGCCGATATCACCGGCGCCGGCGCGACGTTCCCGTTCCCGATCTATTCCAAGTGGGCCGACGCCTACAAGAAAGAGACCGGCAACGGTCTGAACTACCAGTCGATCGGCTCCGGCGGCGGCATCAAGCAGATCCAGGCCAAGACCGTGACCTTCGGCGCCAGCGACGCGCCGCTCAAGGCCGAGCAGCTCGAGAAGGACGGCCTCGTCCAGTGGCCGATGGTGATGGGTGCCATCGTTCCGGTCGTCAACATCGAGGGCGTGAAGCCGGGCGAGATGGTGTTCGACGGCGAGACGCTCGCCAGCATCTATCTCGGCAAGATCACCAAGTGGGACGATGCCGCGATCAAGAAGCTCAATCCGAACCTGAAGCTGCCCTCGGACGCGATCACCGTGGTTCGCCGCTCGGACGGTTCGGGCACCACCTTCAACTTCACCAACTACCTCTCCAAGGCCAGCGCGGACTGGAAGAGCAAGGTCGGCGAGGGCACGGCCGTCGAGTGGCCGGTCGGCGTCGGCGCCAAGGGCAACGAGGGCGTGTCCGGCAACATCGGCCAGACCAAGAACTCGATCGGTTACGTCGAGTACGCCTATGCCAAGCAGAACAAGCTGACCTACACCGGTCTCGTCAACAAGGCCGGCAAGCCGGTGCAGCCGACCGTCGAGGCCTTCCAGGCGGCCGCCTCGAACGCCGACTGGGCCAAGGCGCCCGGCTACTACGTCATCCTGACCGACCAGCCCGGCGAGAAGTCCTGGCCGATCACGGCGGCGACCTTCATCCTCATGCACAAGGATGCCACCGACAAGGCAGCCTCGCAGGAAGCCATCAAGTTCTTCCGCTGGGCCTTCAAGAACGGCGGCAAGGCGGCCGAAGAGCTCGACTACATCCCGATGCCCGAGGGCGTCGTGACCCTGATCGAGAAGACCTGGGCTGCCGAGATCAAGAGCTAAGCGCTGCTGTCCCGGACTGGGTGCCTGGATCTCAAAAGACCTCCGCTCCGGATCGGCCTCGTGCCGCATCCGGAGCGCAAGACCAACAACAAGCGTATATAACGGGTACAGGGGATCGGCGTGGCAGAGATGGCCGTTCAGAGCGATGTAATCGACGACGCCGGACCGTACGATCGCGCCAAGGCCTTGAGCGCGTTCAAGCTCGGCGACGTCACCTTCTACTGGATCACGCGGCTCTCCGCGATCTCGGTGCTGCTGATCCTCGGCGGCATCATCGTTTCGCTGATCGTCGGCGCTTTCCCGGCGATCAAGGAATACGGCTTCTCCTTCCTGTGGACGCAGCGCTGGGCGCCGTCGGCGGATCCGCCCGTGCTCGGCGCGCTCGGGCCGATGTACGGCACGCTCGTCACCTCCTTCATCGCGATGCTGATTGCCATTCCCGTTGGCCTCGGCATTGCGATCTTCCTCACCGAGCTCTGTCCGCAATGGCTGCGCCGCCCGATCGGCATGGCGATCGAGCTGCTCGCCGGCATTCCCTCGATCATCTACGGCATGTGGGGCTTCTTCGTGCTGGGCCCGTTCCTGGCCAACACCTTCCAGCCCTTCATGATCAAGATCTTCGACGGCGTTCCCGTGCTGGGCGCGATCTTCGCGGGTCCCCCGTCCTATCTCAGCCTGTTCAACGCCGCGCTGATCCTCGCCATCATGGTGCTGCCCTTCATCACCTCGATCTCGGTCGACGTATTCAAGACGGTGCCGCCGGTGCTGAAGGAGGCCGCCTACGGCGTCGGCTGCACCACCTGGGAAGTCGTGCGCAGCGTGGTGATCCCCTACACCCGCGTCGGCGTCATCGGCGGCGTCATGCTGGCGCTGGGCCGCGCGCTCGGCGAGACCATGGCGGTGACGTTCATCATCGGCAACTCGTTCCGCATCTCCTCCTCGATCTTCGCGCCGGGCACCACGATCTCGGCGGCGATCGCATCCGAGTTCGCCGAGAGCGACGGCCTGCACCAGTCCGGCCTGATCCTGCTTGGCCTTCTGCTGTTCGTGCTGACGTTCTTCGTGCTCGCAGCGGCACGGCTGATGCTGATGCGGCTGGAAAAGAAGGCGGGGAACTAACGCCATGAACCCGATCTATTCACGCCGCCGCCGCAAGGACATCGTCGTTCGCGGACTCTGCATCGCCGCCGCCGCCTTCGGCGTCACCTGGCTTGCGCTGATCCTGATCACGCTGCTTTACAACGGCATCGCCGGTCTGAACCTCGAGATTTTCGTGGCAGATACGCCGCCGCCGGGCTCGACCGAAGGCGGCCTGCGCAACGCCATCGTCGGTTCGATCATCATGACCGTGCTCGGCGTCGGCATCGGCGCGCCGCTCGGCCTGTTCGCCGGCACCTATCTCGCCGAGTACGGCCGCAACGACCGCCTGACCTCGGTGATCCGCTTCATCAACGACATCCTGCTCTCGGCGCCCTCGATCATCATCGGCCTGTTCATCTACGGCGCGGTGGTGGTGCCGATGCGCGGCTTCTCGGCGATCGCAGGCAGCCTCGCGCTCGCCGTCATCGTCATCCCGGTAGTGCTGCGCACGACCGAGGACATGCTGCTGCTGGTGCCGAACGCGCTGCGCGAGGCGGCGTCCGCGCTCGGCCTGCCGCGCTCGCTGGTGATCAAGCGGATCGCCTATCGTGCCGCCCGCTCCGGCCTCATCACCGGCGTGCTGCTCGCCACCGCCCGCGTCGCCGGCGAGACCGCGCCGCTGCTCTTCACCGCGCTGTCGAACCAGTTCTTCAGCCTTGGCCTGAACAAGACGATGGCGAACCTGCCGGTCACCATCAACAACTTCGTCCAGAGCCCCTACGCCTATTGGAAGCAGCTCGCCTGGAGCGGCGCGCTGCTGATCACGATTACCGTGCTTGCCCTGAATATTGGCGCGCGCATCCTTGGCGCCGAGAGGACCGCAAAATGAGTGAGCTTTCCGTATCGATGAGCGCGGCCGGTGGGCTGCCCCAGGCGCCGCTGCTGCCGGAAGCGCCGGCCAAGGTGACGGTGCGCAACCTCAACTTCTATTACGGCGAGCACCACGCGCTGAAGAACATCAACCTGACGCTCGGCACCAACCGCGTCACCGCGTTCATCGGCCCGTCCGGCTGCGGCAAGTCAACCCTGCTGCGCATCTTCAACCGGATGTACGACCTCTATCCGGGGCAGCGCGCCACCGGCCAGCTCATGCTCGACCAGACCAACATCCTCGACGGCAAGCTCGACCTCAACCTGCTGCGCGCCCGCGTCGGCATGGTGTTCCAGAAGCCGACGCCGTTCCCGATGACGATCTACGAGAACATCGCCTTCGGCATCCGCCTCTACGAGAAGATCTCGAAGTCCGAGATGGACGACCGCGTCGAGAAGGCGCTGCGCGGCGGCGCGCTGTGGAACGAGGTCAAGGACAAGCTCAACGCCTCCGGCCTGTCGCTCTCCGGCGGCCAGCAGCAGCGCCTCTGCATCGCCCGCACCGTCGCGGTGCGGCCCGAGGTGATCCTGTTCGACGAGCCCTGCTCGGCGCTCGACCCGATCTCGACCGCCAAGGTCGAGGAGCTGATCCAGGAATTGTCCGAGAACTACACGATCGCGATCGTCACCCACAACATGCAGCAGGCGGCGCGCGTCTCCGACAAGACCGCGTTCATGTATCTCGGCGAGCTGATCGAGTTCGACGACACCAGCAAGATCTTCACGTCGCCGAGCGACCGGCGCACGCAGGATTACATCACCGGCCGGTTCGGCTGAGGAGACGGGACATGGGTTCTGAACATACCGCAAAGGCCTTCGACACCGACCTCCAGGAGCTCACCCGGCTCGTCGCCGAGATGGGCGGGATCGCCGAGCGCATGATCGTCGATTCCGTCGACGCGCTGATCCGCCGCGACGTCGCGCTCGGCCAGCGCGTCGTCGCCACCGACACCGAGCTCGACGCGCTGCAGAAGCGCATCGAGGAGCGCGCCGTGCTCACCATCGCCCGCCGCCAGCCGATGGCGGTCGATCTGCGCGAGATCGTCGGCGCCATGCGAGTTGCGACCGATCTCGAGCGCATCGGCGACCTCGCCAAGAACATGGGCAAGCGCGTCGCGGCGCTGGAGACGGATTTCCATCCGCTCAAGCTGTTCCGCGGCCTCGAGCACATGACCGACCTCGTGCAGCAGCAGGTCAAGTCGGTGCTGGACGCCTATGCCGCGCATGATCTGCCGGCGGCGATGGCGGTGTGGAAGGGCGACGAGGAAGTCGACGCCATCTGCACCTCGCTGTTCCGCGAGCTCCTCACCTACATGATGGAGGATCCGCGCAACATCTCGTTCTGCATCCATCTGATGTTCTGCGCCAAGAACATCGAGCGGATCGGCGACCACGCCACCAACATCGCCGAGACCGTGTTCTACATGATCGAGGGCCAGGCGATCACCGACAAGCGGCCGAAGGGCGACATGACGACCTTCGCCACGACGGTCCCGAATACCTGAAGACTTAAGGAGCGACGACACCATGGGCGCACGCATTATGGTGGTTGAGGACGAGGAAGCTCTCACCGAGCTTCTCCGCTACAACCTCGAAGGCGACGGCTATGATGTGGAGACGGTGATGCGCGGCGACGACGCCGACACCCGCCTCAAGGAACACATCCCCGATCTGATCGTACTCGACTGGATGCTGCCGGGACTGTCAGGCATCGAGCTGTGCCGCCGGCTGCGGACCCGGCCCGAGACCAAGCAGCTCCCGATCATCATGCTCACCGCGCGCGGCGAGGAGAGCGAGCGGGTGCGGGGTCTTGCGACCGGCGCCGACGACTACATCGTCAAGCCGTTCTCGGTGCCGGAGCTCCTGGCGCGCGTGAAGGGCCTGCTGCGGCGCGCAAGCCCGGAGCGGCTCGCAACGGTGCTGGCCTATGGTGACATCGAGCTCGATCGCGACAAGCGCCGCGTCGCGCGCTCGGGCCGGCCGATCGACCTCGGCCCGACCGAATATCGCCTCTTGGAGTTCTTCCTGGAGCATCCCGGCCGCGTGTTCTCGCGCGAGCAGCTGCTCGACAGCGTCTGGGGCCGCGACATCTACATCGACGAGCGCACCGTCGACGTCCACATCGGCCGCCTGCGCAAGCTGCTCAATCTCGGCCGCGAGCAGGATCCCATCCGCACCGTCCGCGGCGCCGGCTACGCGCTGGATGATCGCTTTGCGAAGGCGGAGCAGACGTAGGGTTTGCAGGCGTTGGTTTAGCGGGCTACAGCCACACTCTCAGTGTCGTCTCGGACAAGCGTAAGCGCAGATCCGGGACCCATAATCACAGGGCGTGGTTGTCGCGCGAAGAAGGTAACTCCGAGTCCCCGTAGCCACATCTTGCGGTGGTTATGGGTCCCGGATCTGCGCGCGCTTCAGGCGCGCTTGTCCGGGACGACATCGAGTTTGTTGGGCCGTCAACGCGTGACGGCCGTCACTCGATTTCAGAACAAACTCACCGCGAGGGCTTCGCCGGTGCGCGCCGGCGATCCGCGGCGGGCTGATATGCCACGCGCGAGTGCTGCGCGCAGTAGGGCAGGCCCGACAGCGCCCTGCCGCCGCAGAAGAAGAAATCCGGGCTCGAGGGATCGCCGACCGGCCAGTGGCAGGTCGCCTCGTTCAGCTCCAGCAGCGACAGCCGCTGGCTCATCGGCACCACGTTGTCGTAGGTGACCGGTTCGGCCTCCACCTCGACCTCGAAGGCCTGCGCCAGCGCGGTGTTGCCGCGCGCAATGGGGCGGCTCACCCGCATCATGTGCTGCGCGGGGCGCGCCTTGCGCGGCCGCGGAGCCGCCGATGAGGGGCTCTTGGCGCGGCCGGATAGGCCGAGCCTGTGTACCTTGCCGATCACGGCATTGCGGGTCACGTTCCCGAGCTCGGCTGCGATCTGGCTGGCCGATAATCCGGCCTCCCAGAGCTTTTTCAACTGCTCGACGCGATCGTCGGACCAGGTCAAAACCGTCATTGCACCCTTTCCCTCGCCGTGCGGCTGCCATCCTGGCGCCTCGCGGCGAATGCCTAAGCCTCGAAAAACCCGTGCCGTCAGAATCCCTTAAGGCTCGCCGGGCGCGCCGATAACGCCCGAACGTCTACGCCGGTACATGAGGACTTAGAGGATCAGAAACACTGCACGAGATGTCGTATCTGACAAGCCAAACGCTACAATATGGCGTGACTCACGCGCAAGAGTCCGCCGACTCGCTTCCACATGTTCCGTGGCGAAAACCCCGCAATTTCGGCTCCGCAAGACTACGGATTCAGCGTTTCGCGAGGCTTTCGGGCGGCATTGACACCGGTTTCACCAGGCATAAGATAGTGTCACGTGCCGCCCTTAAAAGGCGGCACGTTTCGTTTTCCGGGCCGGTCAATGGTGCGCTGCGTGAGCGTGTTCAGGCCGTCCGCAACATCAAGTGATCGTCATGACTAACAGCGCAGCGCCGCATTTGCTTCCCGTTTTCGCCAGATCCGACCTCGGTTTCGAGCGCGGCGAAGGCTGCTGGCTGATTGCGACCAATGGCGATCGCTATCTCGATTTTACCTCGGGCGTCGCCGTGAACGCGCTCGGCCATGCCCATCCCGCGCTGGTCAAGGCGCTGCAGGAGCAGGCCACAAAACTCTGGCACATGTCGAACCTGTTCCAGAGTCCGGACGGCGAGAAGCTCGCGACGCGCCTGTGCAATGAAAGCTTCGCGGACTTCGTGTTCTTCTGCAATTCCGGCGCCGAGGCGCTGGAAGGTGTGATCAAGCTGGTCCGCCATCATCACTTCTCCAAGGGGCATCCGGAACGTTACCGCATCATCACCTTCGAAGGCGCCTTCCACGGCCGCACGCTGGCGACGCTGGCTGCGACGGGATCTGCAAAATATCTCGAAGGGTTTGGTCCGCCGATGGATGGCTTCGACCAGGTCCCGCATGGCGACATCGAGGCCGTGAAGAAGGCAATCGGTCCGCAGACCGCCGGCATCCTGATCGAGCCGATTCAGGGCGAGGGCGGCGTGCGTTCCGCAACGCCTGCGTTCCTCAAGGCATTGCGCCAGCTCTGCGACGAGAAGGGCCTGCTGCTCGCCTTCGACGAGGTGCAGACCGGCATGGGCCGCACCGGCGATCTGTTCGCGCATCGGCGTACCGGCGTCACACCTGACGTGATGTCGCTGGCCAAGGCGCTCGGCGGCGGCTTCCCGATCGGTGCGATCCTGGCCACCGCGGACGCGGCGGCCGGCATGGGTCCCGGCTCGCACGGCTCGACCTTCGGCGGCAATCCGCTCGCGATCGCGGCGGCGAATGCCGTGCTCGACGTCATGCTGAAGCCCGGCTTCTTCGATCACGTGCAGAAGATGTCGCTGCTGCTCAAGCAGAAGCTCGCCTCCGTGATCGACCGTCATGGCGATGTCGTCAGCGAGGTGCGCGGCGAGGGCCTCCTGATCGGCATCAAGGCCGTGGTGCCATCAGGCGATCTCGTCGCGGCGCTGCGCAACGAGAAGCTGCTCACGGTCGGCGCCGGCGACAATGTCGTGCGTTTCCTGCCGCCCTTGATCGTCACCGAAGCCGAGATCGAGGACAGCGTCGGGCGGCTCGAACGCGCCTGCGCCGCGATCTCGTCCAGTCAGACCAAGCGGGCGGCAAGCTGATGAGCAAGTCGCCGAAGCACTTCCTCGATATCAACGAGCTCCCGCTGTCGGAGCTCAAGAGCATGCTCGATGCCTCCTCCGCCATGAAGGCGAAGCAGAAGGCGCATCAGCCGGTGAGGCCGCTCGAAGGCAAGACGCTGGCGATGATCTTCGAGCGCCCGTCGACCCGCACGCGGGTGTCGTTCGACGTCGCCATGCGCCAGCTCGGCGGCGAGCCCATCATGCTCACCGGCGCCGAGATGCAACTCGGCCGCGGCGAGACCATCGCCGACACCGCGCGCGTGCTGTCGCGCTATGTCGATGCCATCATGATCCGCATCCTCAACCACGACGCCCTGCTCGAGCTTGCGGCCAACGCGACCGTGCCCGTCATCAACGGCCTGACCCGGCGCTCGCATCCCTGCCAGGTGATGGCCGACCTTCTGACCTATCAGGAGCACCGCGGCCCGATCGAGGGCCGGACGGTGGCCTGGACCGGCGATGACAACAACGTGCTGGCGTCCTGGGCGCATGCCGCGGAGCGCTTCAAGTTTCAGCTCAACGTCGCAACGCCTCCGGAGCTTGCGCCGAAGAAGGCGATGCGCGACTGGATCAAGGCTTCAGGCGCGCCGATCATGCTCGGCACCGATCCGGAAGCCGCCGTGCGCGGCGCCGATTGTGTCGTCACCGACACCTGGGTGTCGATGGGCGACAAGGAAGGCGAGCACCGCCACAACGTGCTCAAGCCCTACCAGGTCAATGCCAAGCTGATGTCGCTGGCCAAGCCCGACGCGCTGTTCATGCACTGCCTGCCCGCCCATCGCGGCGAGGAGGTCACCGACGAGGTGATCGACGGCCCGCAATCGGTCGTGTTCGACGAGGCCGAAAACCGCCTGCACGCGCAGAAGGGTATTCTGGCCTGGTGTTTTGACGCGGTGAAGTAAGTTTGGGGTAGGCTTGGCGGCCGCCTCGCATGCAACTGTCGTCCTGGCGAACGCCAGGACGACGCGGAGGTTGCCGTCCTTGCATACGTCCATTCTGCATTGCCGGATGCAGCCGGAACCCCTTCCATTTCCCACCCACCGACCCCAGATAGACGGCCATGGATTCCCAATCCCCTGACATGAAAACCAGGCCAGAAGGCCCGGTTCGCGCACCATCAGCGGTTCCGATCGACGACGCCGTGCTGCCCTACGAGGTCGACGCGCTCGACGTGCGCGGCCGGCTGGTGCGGCTCGGTCCGGCGCTCGACGACATCCTGACCAAGCACGATTATCCCGCGCCCGTCGGCAAGCTGCTCGGCGAGGCCATCGTGCTGACGACGCTGCTCGGCTCGGCGCTGAAATTCGAGGGTCGCTTCATCCTCCAGGCCCAGACCGACGGCCCGGTGTCGTTCCTGGTGGTGGACTACAAGGCGCCGGACCAGCTTCGCGCCTATGCCCGATTTGACGCCTCGCGCCTGGGCACGGCGAAGGATTCCGGCGCGCTGCTCGGCCGCGGCCATCTCGCCATGACCATCGACCAGGGCCCCGACATGAGCCGCTACCAGGGTCTGGTCGCGCTCGACGGCGGCAGCCTCGAAGACGCCGCCCACGAATATTTCCTGCGCTCCGAGCAGATCCCGACGCGCGTGCGTCTTGCGGTCGGCGAGGAGTGGCGCTCGAACGACGGCGGCAGGCATCGCTGGCGCGCCGGCGGCATGTTGATGCAGTTTCTGCCGAAGGCGCCGGAGCGCGCGCGGCAGGCGGACTTGCATCCCGGCGATGCGCCCGAGGGCGCCGAAGTGCACGCCGTCGCCGAAGATGACGCCTGGGTCGAGGCGCGCTCGCTGGTCGAGACCGTCGAGGACGTCGAGCTGATCGATCCGGAACTGTCCGGCGAGCGGCTGCTCTACCGCCTCTTCCACGAGCGTGGCGTGCGCGTATTCAAGCCGCTGGTCCTGAAGGCGCAATGCTCCTGCTCGCGCGATGCGGTCGCCGCGATGCTGAAGAGCTTCTCGCCGGACGATCGCGCCGCGATGGTCAAGGACGACAAGGTCGTTGTCACCTGCGAGTTCTGCTCGTCGGTGTACGATTTCACGCCCGATGAGGCGGGCGTGGAGGACGCGTAACTCTATCCTCCGTCATTGCCAGCGCAGCGAAGCAATCCAGAGTCTTTCCGCAGTGGCCGTCTGGATTGCTTCGCTGCGCTCACAATGACGACGGGGAAGCAGCCTGCCAAGTGCTCGGACATCGTAGGGTGGGCAAAGCGTAAGCGTGCCCACCATCTTTCTGCGTCACCACCGAAATGGTGGGCCCGCTTCGCTTTGCCCACCCCACGGCCCCGCCCCTAGTTCAACACCCGCTTGTTGTCCGGGCTATCCAGCGAAAACGTCGGCACGTCGATCTCGAAGCGTTCGCCGCTTTCGCTGACCATCTGGTAGCGGCCGGTCATGAAGCCGGAGGCGGTCGAGAGCGGCACGCCGGAGGTGTATTCGAAGCGCTCGCCGGGGGCCAGGGTCGGCTGCTCGCCGACCACGCCCTCGCCCTTCACCTCCTGCTGGCGGCCGGTGGCGTCGGTGATGATCCAGTGCCGCGTCTTGAGCTGCACGGTCTCCTCGCCCGAATTGGTGATGACGATGGTGTAGGACCAGAAGTAGCGGGAGCGGTCGGCCGACGACTGTTCCGGAACAAAGTTCGGCTCGACGGTCACTTCGATCTGGCGGGTCACGGCGCGGTACATGGCTGCCATCATAACGAAAACCCGGCCGGGAACCAAACGCCGCAAGCGGCTTTCGCGACATCGTCCCGCCAGAATTCGCGGAGAAAGACACCCCAAAGAAAGACACCCTTATGTGATCCGGCCGCTTTGCGAGACGACGGCCGGACCGGTACAATCCTTATAACGTCGCGATTTGTGTGAGGGTTTCCAGGCCCCGATGACCATTGCGGACCAAGTGACGGGATCGACGATCGCGGGGGCCAAGCCTGCGGATGCAAAGCCGCGTGCGGCCGCGCCGGCCATCTCGCTGCCCGCCATCGGCGAGCGCGAGCTCCGGCTCGACCTGTTCCGCGGCCTCGCGCTGTGGCTGATCTTCATCGACCATCTGCCGTCGAGTCTTTTGACCTGGTTCACGATCCGCAATTACGGCTTCAGCGACGCCACCGAGATCTTCATCTTCATCTCCGGCTACACCGCCGCCTTCGTCTACGGCCGCGCGATGCTGGAGAGCGGCGTCGTCATCGCCACCGCGCGCATCATGCGCCGGGTCTGGCAGATCTATGTTGCCCACGTCTTCCTGTTCACGATCTTCCTCGCCGAGATCTCCTACGTCGCGACCAGCTTCGAGAACCCGCTCTACACTGAAGAGATGGGCATCATGGACTTTCTCAAGCAGCCCGACGTCACCATCGTGCAGGCGCTGCTGTTGCGCTTCCGTCCCGTCAACATGGACGTGCTGCCGCTCTACATCGTGCTGATGCTGGCGCTGCCTTTGATCCTGTGGTCGATGAAGTGGAAGCCCGATGTCACGCTCGGCCTCTCGGTCGTGCTCTACGCGGTCACCTGGGAATACGACCTCTACTTCTCCGCCTATCCGAACGGCTTCTGGGCGTTCAATCCGCTGGCCTGGCAATTGCTTTTCGTCTTCGGTGCATGGTGTGCGCTCGGAGGTGCGCGGCGCATGTCGCGTATTCTGGCTTCACCGGTGACGATGTGGATCGCGATCGCCTATATCGTCGCGGCGTTCTACGTGACGCTGACCTGGTATGTGCCGCAGCTCTCGCATCTGATGCCGAAGCGGCTCGAGCAGTGGATGTATCCGATCGACAAGACCGACCTCGACGTGCTGCGCTTCACGCATTTCCTGGCGCTGGCAGCGCTCACCGTGCGCTTCCTGCCGCGCGACTGGCCGGGCCTGAAATCGCCCTGGCTGCGGCCGCTGATCCTGTGCGGCTCGCATTCCCTGGAGATCTTCTGCCTCGGCGTCTTCCTGGCCTTCGCCGGTCATTTCATCCTGGCCGAGGTCTCCGGCGGCGCCGTCATGCATGCGGTGATTAGTCTCTCCGGAATCCTGATCATGTGGGGCGTGGCCTGGGTGATTTCGTGGTACAAGCGCGTAGCTGACAAGAGCGGTGCGAAAACCAAGAACGCCGTCGGCAACGCCGATCTGGCGGGAGGGGGCTGATGAAGGCGAAGGTTCTCCTGAGCCTGATCCTGCTATGCGGTGGCCTCGCCGCGCCGTCGGCGCGCGCGGAGGATGCTGCGCCGCCCGCTCCGGCCGCGCCCGCAGCCTGCGAATTGCCGTCCTATCTGCTCACCAGCGAAAGCCAGCTTCCCAAGGTCGCCGACGCCATCAAGGCCGGCAAACCGCTCGAAATCCTGGTCATCGGCAGCCGTTCGACCACGATTCCGGCCTCCGAGGACGCTTCCTATCCGGCACGCATGCAGGTCATTTTGAAGGACAAGCTGTCGCCATCGGAAGTTGTGCACGTCTCCGTAGAAATACAGAGCAAGAAGACGGCAGAGGAGGCGGCCGCCAGCTTCGTTAAGCTGATGGAAGCAAAAAGGCCTACTTTGGTCATCTGGCAGACCGGGACCGTGGATGCTATCCGAGCAATCGATCCCGACGATTTTCGCGGTGCGGTGACCGGAGGGGTTTCCGCATTGCAAAATGCAGGGGCTGACGTCGTGTTGATGAACTTGCAGTACAGCCCGCGTACCGAAACCATGATCTCGGTGCCGCCCTATCTCGACAATATGCGGGTGGTGGCACAGGAGCACGACATCCCGCTGTTCGACCGTTTCGCGATCATGCGGCAGTGGAATGATCAGGGTCAGTTCGACCTGTTCAGCCCGTCCCGCGGGCCTGAGCTCGCGAAACAGGTCCACGATTGCCTTGGCCGGGCGTTGGCACAGTTCGTGATCGACGCAGCCCATCTGGGGCCGGCCCAGCAGCAAAATTGAGGTCTAGTGTTAATGAGTTCTATCCGCCCTTTTTGCCTGACGTCATGGCTGGCTGCACCCGTGGCGGCGGCGCTGCTGTTGCTGACTCCTGTTTCGCAGTCGCGCGCGCAGGCGCAGGCAACGCCCGCGCCCGCGCAGGCCGCTAATCCCGCTCCGGCATCGCCCTCCCAGACCACCGTCGCCGCGACGTCTCCCGAACAGCGCAGCATCACCGCGCGCGCCATCGACAAGGTGAAGCAGGTCGCGAAATCCGCCGGTGATGTCTTCAACCGCGTCCCCTGCCTGCCGCCGAAGGGCGGCGCGAAGGCGATGGGGTCGCTGCCGCATGTCGCAAGCAAGCTCGTCGCCGGCAAGCCTGTCGTGATCGTCGCGTTCGGCTCGTCGTCGACCGCCGGCTACGGCGCAAGCTCGCCCGATTTCAATTATCCGAACCGTCTTGCGGCGCAGCTGCGCCGGCAATATCCGACCGCGGACATCACCGTCATCAATGCCGGCGTCGGCGGCGAGGACGCGCCCGAGATGATGAAGCGCCTCCAGAAGGAGGTGATCGACGTGCATCCGGACATGGTGATCTGGCAGGTCGGCACCAACGCCGTGCTGCGCAATCTCGATCCCGGCGACACCGCCAAGATGGTCGAGGACGGCATCGCCCGCATCCAGGCCGCCGGCGGTGCCGATATCGTGCTGGTCGATCCGCAATATTCGCCGGCCGTCAACCAGCGCAAGGAGAGTGCCGGCAAGATGGTGAAGCTGCTCGGCAAGGTCGCCGAGCTCCGTCACGTCGGCATCTTCCCGCGCTTCGAGGTGATGCGCGACTGGCACGAGAATCAATCGATCCCGGTCGAGAGCTTCGTGATTGCCGACGGCCTGCATATGAACGATTGGGGCTACGCCTGCTTTGCCCAGCTCCTCGGCGACGACATCATCCGCTCCGTCGGCCAGATCAAGCTCGGGGTCAACGTGCCCGGGGACGTGCGGGCGTACCGGCCGATGTAGTTCGGCTGCGTAGCCGTAGGGTGGGCAAAGGCGCGCTCTTCGCGCGCCGTGCCCACCATCTATCGCCAGCTCGGTGGTGAATGGTGGGCACGCTTCGCTTTGCCCACCCTACGGAGCTCGATCGCCTCACGCCTTCTCCAGCGCCGCCGTCAGATCCTCGATCAGATCGTCCGCATGCTCCAGCCCCGCGGAGAAGCGGATGAAGCCCTCGCTGATGCCGAGCGCGGCGCGGTCTTCCGGCTTCAGGCGCTGATGCGTCGTGGTCGCCGGATGGGTGACGAGGCTCTTGGCGTCGCCGAGATTGTTCGAGATCTTCGCAAGCTTGAGCTCGTTGAGCACGCGGAACGCGGCCGCCTTGCCGCCCTTGACCTCGAAGCCGACCAGCGTCGAGCCGCCGCGCATCTGCTTCTTCACCAGCGCTGCCTGCGGATGATCGGCGCGGCCGGGATAGATCAATCGCGAGATCTTCGGATGGCCGGCCAGCACTTCCGCAACGCTTGCCGCGGTGTCGGTCTGCGCGCGCACGCGCACGGCCAGCGTCTCCAGGCCCTTAAGCAAGACCCAGGCGTTGAACGGCGAGATCGACGGCCCGGTCTGGCGCATGAAATTGTGGAGGTGCTCGGCGACGAAGGCTTCCGACGACAGGATGATGCCGCCGAGGCAGCGGCCCTGGCCGTCGATGTGCTTGGTCGCGGAATAGACCACGACGTCGGCCCCGAGCGCGAGCGGGCTCTGCCAGATCGGCGTCGCAAACACGTTGTCGACGACGAGCCGCGCGCCGCCCTTGTGCGCGATCTCGGCGATGCCGGGGATGTCGAGCACGTCGAGCGTCGGGTTGGTCGGGCTCTCCAGGAAGAACGTCTTGGTGTTCGGCCGCAAGGCCCGCTGCCACTGGTCGAGATCGAGGCCGTCGACCAGCGTGGTTTCGATGCCGTAGCGCGGCAACAGATCCTGAATGACGTAGAGGCACGAGCCGAACAGCGCGCGGGAGGCGACCACGTGGTCGCCGGTCTTCAGCGGCGCCAGGATCGCGGTCGTCACAGCGGCCATGCCGGTCGCCGCCGAACGCGCCGCTTCGGCGCCTTCTAGCTCGATCATGCGGCGCTCGAACATCGAGATGGTCGGGTTCGAATAACGCGAATAGATGAAGCCGGGATCCTCGCCCTTGAACCGCGCCTCGCACTCCTCGGCGCTGTTGTAGACGTAGCCCTGGGTCAGGAACAGCGCCTCCGACGTCTCGCCGAATTGCGAGCGCAGGGTGCCGGAATGGACCAGGCGGGTTTCGGGACGGTAAGTGGCAGGCGACTTCGACATAGGTACCTCCGACATGACCGTCTCGTCGAAAACGGTCACAAAAAAAACCGGCCTGGATATATCCACGGGCCGGGATCACAGAGGTCCCCGGCCTGTTTAGCGACTTATTTAACGTGGCTGCAAGCCGGCCGGCTCAAATCACCACGGGATAAGTGATGCTCATATTCCGCAATGGCCTTTCCGTCAAGGCGTCCATCGGATAGCCGTAAAAGGCTAGTATTTCCCGCACGTCCGGATGCGTTTGACCCCTGACGAGGACCCCCGGTTGAGCTTCACGATCGCCGCCGACGCCAATGGTATCCTGCCCGACCGCATGATCGCGGCGATGGCGGAGGCGGGCCTCATCCTGCCCGCATACGATTTCGTCGAAAGCCAGATCCAGCCGGCGAGCCTCGACCTCCGCCTCGGTGACATCGCCTATCGCGTCCGCGCCAGCTTCCTGCCTGGTCCCGGCGCCACGGTGGCCGAGCGCATCGACGAATTGAAGCTGCACGAGTTCAGCCTTGCCGACGGCGCGGTGCTGGAAACCAACTGCGTCTACATCGTGCCGCTGCTCGAGAGCCTGGCGCTGCCGCCGGAGATCGTCGCGGCTGCGAACCCCAAGAGCTCCACCGGCCGCCTCGACGTCTTCACCCGCGTGATCGCCGACGGCACCCGCCGCTTCGACATGATCGGCGCCGGCTATCACGGCCCGCTCTATGCCGAGATCAGCCCGAAGACATTTCCGGTGCTGGTGCGCGAGGGCTCGCGCCTGTCGCAGGTGCGCTTCCGCACCGGTGACGCCATCCTCAATGCCGACGAGCTCGATGCGCTGCATGCGTCCGAGCGCCTCGTCGACATCGACGATGCCGATCTGGCCGGCGGCGTCGCCGTCTCCGTCGATCTCTCCGGCGAGAAGGCGAGCGGCTTCGTCGGCTACCGTGCCAAGCGCCACACCGGCGTCGTCGATGTCGATCGCCGCTCCGGCTATTCCGTCGAGGACTTCTGGGAGCCGATCTCGGCCCGGCCCGACGGCAGCCTGATCCTCGATCCCGGCGAGTTCTACATCCTCGCCTCGAAAGAGGCCGTGCAGGTGCCACCCGACTTTGCAGCCGAGATGGTGCCCTTTGATCCGCTGGTCGGCGAATTCCGCGTGCACTATGCCGGCTTCTTCGATCCCGGCTTCGGCTATGCCGGTGCCGGCGGGTTGGGATCGCGCGCCGTGCTGGAGGTGCGCTCGCGCGAGGTGCCGTTCATCCTCGAGCACGGCCAGATCGTTGGCCGCCTCGTCTACGAGAAGATGCTCGCCCGCCCCGACGCGATGTACGGCCAACGCATCGGCTCGAACTACCAGGCGCAGGGCTTGAAGCTCTCGAAACATTTTCGGGTGTAGCGACATCTCCAACTGTCATGCCCCGGCTCGACCGGGGCATCCAGTACGCCGCGGCGTCTCGATTCAATCATAACTGTCTCTGGAATACTGGATCGCCCGGTCTTCGCCGGGCGATGACACCGAGTCTGTGGCTGGTTGCGCCGCCCCAGCCGCGATGACACACTCCCGTAAAACAACAAGCCGGGAGCGAACATGACCGCCGCAGCTGACTCCGCGCAGGAAGCCCAATGGAAGCGCTGGCGCGCGGTCGCCGATCTCTATCACGCCTATTTCACCGGCCTTATCCTCACCGTCGTCACGCGGCGCGGCACCGCGGATGCCGCGGAGTTCGTCTTCCGCGTGTTCCGCCGTCAGCAGCAGGAGCGCTTCCTGCCGGGGCTGGAAAAGCTCGGGCTCAGCCATCTGCCGCCGGCGGTCGCGGCTGCGCAATATCACTACCTCTCCAACTGGCTCGGCGGCGTGCATGTCGAATACATGTATGAGAGCGACGTCAAGGCCTGGATCCGCTATCCGCCGCCGCGCTGGATCTGGAAGGGCACCGCGATCTGCGGCGTGCCGGGCGAAGTCTCACGCGCGATGCTGCGCGGCTGGCACGCCAATAACGGGGTTGCGCTCGGAGATCTTCACCTCGGCTTCGTCTGCACCAAGCAGAGCGTCGACGGCCAGGACGGGCTCGAAGGCTATTATCATCAATACGACCATCCGCTCGAACTCGACCAGCGCCTGGTGTTCGCGCGGCATCTGGAAGCGCCGCCGTTCGATGCGAAGACCGCGCCGGCGCTGCCGGTCGCGAGCTGGCCGAAACCGCGGCTTGAAAAAGCCTATCGCAACTATGCGATGGAATATGTCCGCACCGCCGCGCCCGTGATGGTGCAGCTGTTCGGCCCGGAGGACGCCGGTTATCTGCTGCATCTCACCGGCAAGCTGATCGGGATGCAGTATTTCGACGAGGCCGCGGCCGCACTCGCGACGAGCCGCGGCGGCGCGAGGGAATTCGCATCGTTCCTAAACGCGCTGTTCGCTGCCCAGGACGACAATGCTGAGATGACGCAGTCCGAAGGCACCTTCGAAATCCGCCAGCAGAGCTGGAAGCTGATGGACGACGTCGCTGATTGTCACCGCGCCTGCGCCAAGGTGCTGGAGGGATTGTTCGAGGGATTGGCTGCCGGCTGCGGCCGGCATATCGGCATCCGCATGCGCCCGGCCGCAGGCGGCCGTCCGCCGCTGGTCTGGACGATTGGGTGACGAGAACGGCGCGGCCACTTCGCCTCTCCCCGCGTGCGGGGAGAGGCCGGATTGCATCGAAGATGCAATCCGGGTGAGGGGGACTCTCCGCGAGTCCAACTCGCATCGTTTTCGCGGACGCGGCCCCTCACCCCAACCCTCTCCCCGTAAGAACGGGGAGAGGGAGACGAGAGACCGCAATTCCACGGGCTGAAATGCGCTGCCGCAGGGCACGCCTGCATCAGGCGCAGGAGGAATCGGCAATTGCCGTGCTAACAAGCCTCTCGCTGCGCCTTCTGCGCGAAGAAATTCATTGGCACATCTAGTCATTGCCGCGCCGCAAATGGCGCTCGTGCCCGGGAGAGGACATGTCCGACATCGCCGAAATCCCGGTCGATGAACAAGAGCGCCCGCCGCCTCCGCGGCCGGTGAGGAGCGCGCTGATGGACGGGCCGATCCTGCGCACGCTGCTCGGGCTTGCCTGGCCGAACGTGATCGCGCTCTCGGCCGGCACCTGCACGGTGATCGCGGAGACCTCCTATATCGGCCGGCTCGGCGTCGAGGCGCTGGCCGCGATGGCGCTGGTGTTCCCGACCGTGATCCTGACCATGACGATGTCGGGCGGCGCGATGGGCGGCGCGGTGGCCTCCGCCATCGCACGCGCGCTCGGCGCCGGCGACCGCGAGCGCGCCGGCACGCTCGCCGCGCATGCGCTGCTGATCGGCATCACGTTCGGTCTCGTCTTCATGCTGGGCATGCTGATCTTCGGGCCCAAGGTGCTCGAGATGCTCGGCGGCCGCGGCGATGTGCTGACGCACGCGATCGCCTACACGCAGGTGTTTTTCGGCGGCGCCGTGCTGCCCTGGCTGCTCAACACCATGGCGGGCGTGCTGCGCGGCACAGGCAATATGAGGCTGCCCTCGTTCCTGATCCTCAACTCCGCGGCCTGGCAGATCGTGCTCGGCGGCACGCTGGGTCTCGGACTCGGACCGGTGCCGCAGTTCGGCATGCGCGGCGTCGCGGCCGGTGCGCTGATCGCCTATTGCATGAACATCGGCGTCATGGGCTGGTACCTGTTCTCGGGCCGCGCGCGCGTCGTCCCGAAGCTGCGCGGCCTGCGCATCCAGTGGGCCATGTTCTTCGACATCCTGAAGGTCGGCGCCATCGCCTGCTTCTCGCCGCTGCAATCGGTGCTGACGATCTCGATCTTCACCCACATGCTGGCGAAGTTCGGTACCGCGATCCTCGCCGGCTACGGCATCGGTGCGCGGCTCGAATTCCTGCTGACCTCGATCGCGTTCTCGTTCGGCATCGCCTCGGTGCCGATGGTCGGCATGGCCGTCGGCGCCGGCCGCATCGCGCGCGCCCGGCGCATTGCCTGGATCGCGGGTGCGAGCGCATTCGTCGCCGTCGGTGCGCCGGCGTGCCTAGTCGCGCTCTTCCCCGATCTCTGGGTCAACATCTTCACCGACAGCGCGACCGTCCGCGCGGCCAGTCACCAATATCTGTCGACGGTGGCGCCGTTCTACGCCTTCATCGGGCTCGCCTCGACGATGTATTTCTCCTCGCAAGGCGCGGCCAAGGTGATCGGCCCGGTGCTGGCGCAGACCGCGCGGCTGATCTACATCTCGGCGACCGGCTGGTGGCTGTCGACACATGAGGCGACCGCGCAGAGCTTCTTCTGGCTGGCCGCGAGCTCGATGGTCGTGCTCGGCCTGCTGTCGTGCTCCAGCGTGGTGCTGACGCGCTGGGGACCGCGCAAGAGCAAGCCCGCGATCAGGCCGGCTCTCTCAGGCGTCGCGGATTAGCGATGCTTGTGGCGGCGATGGCCGCCACCGCCGCCGACATTGGCGAGCCGCATCAGCTGCGGGATCATCGCCATCATGTCGCCGCCACTGGTGCCGCCGAGCATGCCCATGATGTCGCCGCCGCCCATGCCCGTTGGCATATAGCCGCCTCCGCCCATCGGGCTGTAGCCGCCATAATTGGGCGCACCAAAGCCGCCGCCGAGATTGCTGCCGCCGAGGCCACCGCCGCCCATCATGCCGCCGAAGCCGCCGCCACCATTCTCCATCATGCGGCTCATCATCGGGCCCATGGTCTGCATCAGCATGGCGAAGCGGCGCTTGCCCATCTTCGCCTTCATCATCTCCAGCATCGGCGCCATCTGGGTCATCATGTCCTCGCCGCCGGCGCCTCCGCCGCCACCGAAGCCCGCGAGCTGCGCCTCCGCCGGCGTGCTCGCGACCGAGAACAGCAGCAGCACGACGGCCGCCTGGCAGATCACCTTGTCCGCACCTCTCATGGCATGCTCCTCGCGTGCGTGGCTTCGCCGGGAGAGCGGAGCCAACCGGACGCACGCGGACATGGTTACGGCCGAGGAGGCGAGGGCTCTGTGAGAAAAGTCACAGAGGTCAGTCAGGCGGCCGCGGCTGGAAACGCCTTGTGCATGGCGGCGACGGCTTCCTTCGTCTGCCCCTGGACATACGGCGCAAGCTCGTTCGGCAGCATGTCGATGATCCAGACCAGGCGGCACAGCGCATCGCCCTCGGCGATCACCTGCACCGAGGCGCTGTAGTGCTTCAGCCGCTCGTTGTTGATGGCATAGACGAGGCGCTGCCGCGCATCATTGCAATCGACCAGCACCTCGCGCGCGACGGAGCCGTTGGCGAAGGTGACGATGCGTGCATCGCCATCGAGCGTGCAGGCCGTGACGAAGCCCGGCACCAGCCGCTGATGCAGCGCGCCGAAATCGCGCACCGCGTCCCAGACGTCGCGCGCAGAGGCGTTGAGGGGAATGTCGTTGTGGATGGAGGCCATGAAGGTGTCCTTGGTTGAAGGGGTCGTAGGGTGGGCAAAGGCGCGCTCTTCGCGCGCCGTGCCCACCATTCATCGGCACCGTCGCACGTGGCACCCTACGAATGCTCGTGCGTGGGGCGCTTGCTCACACGCAAACCGCCTCGACATTGTTGCCGTCCGGATCGATCAGAAACGCCGCATAATAGGTCGGGCTGTAGTCCTTGCGCGGGCCCGCGCCGCCATTGTCGTGTCCGCCGCTCTTGAGGCCCTCGCTGTGGAACGCCTTGACCGCGTCATGATTCCCGGCGCGAAACGCGATATGCGCGCCGTCGGCCTTCCGCCCCTTGTTCAGGTGCAGCCACAGCGCCGGCGCGCCCTTCGGCCCGAAGCCGGCATAGCCGTCGCCGCTCGAGCACAGGACGTAGCCGAGCGGCGCCAGCACCGCGGTGTAGAAGCGCGTGGCGGCATCGAGATCGGCTACGCGAAGTCCGATGTGGTCGTACATGTTCGTCTCCATTGCAAAGCGCGCCGCGCGTGGCGCAGGCCGGAGACGAACCTAGTCAATTGAGGGCAAACCGCTCTTGGAGAATCTTGCGCATCTCGCGGAACGGTTGGATCGCGATGCTAGACCGGGTAGCGCCATTTCAAGGCGCGGCGCAGCAGCAGGATAATGACGGTCAGGATGCCTACGAGCGGCCAGAAGAGCCATGGAATCGGTCCCTGATGCCCGAGATGAACCATGTACAGGACCAAGCCGAGCAATGTCATTGTGAGCGTCGCGGCCGACCAGTACAGCGGCGAGCGCAGCATTCCGGTTGCGGCATGCTCGCTGGCTTGTTCGTGAACTCGCCTCGTAACCCAGACGAAGAGCGCGAAAACGCCGATGGTCAAAACCAGTCCCATGGCGGCGCCCGGCTAGTTCGCCGGTGCCTCCGCCTGCCAGCGGACCACCCGTTTCAGGTGATAGACCTGCACCCACATATTCGTTCCAATCACGCTGATCGTCGCGACGATCAGGGCTGTGAGCTTCTGCGGTGCATGAAGGGCGAGGACGAGCAGGAACATGGAAAGGGCCGCCGTGACGCCGAAGCTGAACCAGAGCCCAACGAGGCGTGGTGCAAACCAGGCCGGCTGACCGTCGGTGTCCCACTGCATCGGAATCCTGCGCGAGCTGATCTGGCGGCCGTAATAGACGGCACAGCCGCGATGAAGGCGAGGCCGACGACAAGCGCGATCAGCGTGGCCGCAATCACGTCAATCGAGGTCCTGTCCATTTGCCGGCTCGCCGCCTTGAAGGAGCGCCAAATCGCCCTTCGGTTGTAATACCGCGCGGGGTACCGCAAGTGCCAGTGCATCGCACCCGTCTGGTCAACAGACTGTTACTGGCGAAGCGGCCCGTGTGTCTCAGTTGAGGACGAGTCGTTCCCCGAAGATCCTGCGCTCGCCCTTCGACGCCTGCCGGAACTTCGTCGGCGACACGCCGGCGGCGCGATGGAAGGTGCGGACGAAATTGGAGAGATCGCCGAAGCCGACGTCATAGGCGACGTCGGTGACCGCGATGTCGTCCTCGGTGAGCAGGCGCGCGGCGTGCCGCAGCCGCGAGCGCACCAGATATTGATGCGGGGTGACGCCGAGCACGGCCGAGAACAGCCGCAGGAAATGGAACGGGCTCAGTCCCGCGTGCCGCGCGGCCTGTTCGAGGTCGACCTCGGCATGCGAGTTGGCGTCGATCCACAGCGCGGCTTCGACTGCGCGGCGGCGGTCGCGTGCGGTGGGCGTGGCTGGCTTGCGCGCCTTGCCCGAGACGACGTCGACGAAACGGCCGGCGAGGATCTGGCCGATCTCGTCGAGGCCCAGGTCGCTGTTGCCATCTGCCGCCGTCTGGGCGAGCTCGCCCAGCACCATCAGCTCGGGCAACGGCGGTGTCGCGCCGACCTTCCAGATCTCGTGCCGTCCCCCGAGGGCATCGACCAGGTCCTCGCTGAAGAAGAAGCCCAGGCAGACGTCGCCGCTGACATGCTCATGCGTGCAGGTGTATTCCTCGCCGGGGGCGCCGACCAGAATTGAGCCTGCCACCAGTTCGAAGAAGCCGGCGCGGCAATGGCAGCCGAAACTGCCGGAGCGGACATAGGCGATGGAATGCCCGGTGCGGCACTCCGCGAACGGCGTGTCGTCCGGCCCCGCATCGCAGCGGAACTCGGAGACCGTGATCGAGCGTGTCGTCAGCAGCGTGGTCGCATCCATGCGACCTTATCTAGGTGGGCGCCCGAGGCGGGGCAACGGGCAGCAACACCTCGAACAGCGTCTTGCTGGCGACGGGATGGGCACCCTCGAGCGCCAGCAGCCGCCGCTTGGAGATCACCCCGCCATAGGGCGAGAGACGGTCTGTGTAGTTGCCGGCCTCCAGCACCCGGTGGCAGGGCACGATCAGCATGTAGGGATTCTTCGCGACCGCCTGCGCCACCGAATGCGCCGCGCCGGAGGCCCCCAGCGCCTTGGCGATCTCGTGATAGGTGCGCGTCTCCCCGCGCGGGATCGTGCAGGTGTACTCGTAGACCCGCCGGTTGAAGCCGGGCACGCCGCCGGCATCCAGGCTGACGTCGGAAAAATCGGGATCGCTGCCCTGCAGCAGGCCCACGATGCCCTCGATCGCAAGCTCGGCATTCAGCGGAGGCTGCTGCTCGCGCGCACCGGGATGGACTGCGAAAATCCGGCGGCGGGTGTCGATCTCCCGCGCCTCCGGCAATTGCACGGCCACCACGCCGGTGCTGCTCCAGATGATGCCGCAGCGCCCTATGGCCGTATCGAATATCGTATAGCCACGCCCCACCATGCACACGCCCCACTCAGTGCACGTCACTCCCCCGACAGCTTGATCATAACACCGCCACAATCCGGCGCACCCAAAATCTTGCCAGGACGTTAACAACCGTCCGGCTGGGTGCGCCAAACCGCTTGGCGAGACGCGCCGTCTCGGCTAATCAGGACGGGCGTGAGCAGCGCATCCGCGGGCGTAGTTCAATGGTAGAACGGCAGCTTCCCAAGCTGCATACGAGGGTTCGATTCCCTTCGCCCGCTCCATCCTGCTTCGCGCGAAGGCGCTTCGCAGGATTTCCATTCTTCGGCAACGCGATGCAGGATGCCCTTCGAAGCTTTAGCGGAGAAGGGTGCTAACCTGGCAAGCTCCGCAAAAATTCGACGATCGCTGCGTTCACCTCCGTGGGCCGCTCCTGCTGCGTCCAGTGCCCACAGCCCGGCAGTATCTTGATCTCGCGCAGTTGCGGCACGAATTGCTTCATGTTGGCGAGATGCTCGGCGGCGCCGGGGAAGGCGATGACCATGTCGTGGTCGCCGGCGATGAAGAGCGAGGGCACCACCACCTTCACGCCCTCGAAGGCCCCCATCAGCTCCCAGTTGCGATCGATGTTGCGGTAGTAGTTGAGCGGCCCGCGAAACCCGCTGCGGGCAAATTCGGCGCTGTAATAGTCGAGGTCGGTGGCGCTGAGCCACGACGGCAGCGGCACCTGAACCTTCGGCAACATGCCGTCCTTGCGCGAGACCATGCCGACGCCGACGGTTCTGCCGGCGCGCTCGGCGCTCGCGCGGATTGCCGCCGCCCCTTCGCCGGAACCGCCATAGAGCATGGCGCCGAGCGTTGCGCGCGGATCCCGTTCGAACTCCGCTTCGGCGACCCCCGGCTCCTGGAAATACAGCTGGTAGAACTGCGCATCTGCCGTCTGCGGCATGACACTCGTCGGCCGCGCCTCGCTTCGCGGCCGATAGGGCACGCTGAGGATCGCGGCGGCGCGGAAGCGATCGGGCCGCAGGCGCGCCGTGTGCCAGGCGATCGTCGCGCCCCAGTCATGCCCGACGATGACGGCGTCCTTCACCTCGAAGGCGTCGAGTACGCCGACAAGATCGCCGACCATGTGGAGGATCGTGTACTGGTCGATCGCCTCGGGCCGGTCGCTCTTGCCGTAGCCGCGCATGTCGGGCGCGACCGCGTGGTAGCCGGCCGCCGCCAGCGCCTCGAGCTGATGCCGCCAGGAGTACCAGCCTTCCGGAAAGCCGTGGCAGAGCAGCACCATCGGCCCCTTGCCCTGCTCGGCGACGTTGAGGCTGATACCGTTGGCCTTGATCGTCCGTTGCGTTGGCTCGCCCATCTCGTCGCCTCCGGATCATTTGTGATTGGGGCGCATCCTAACCGACCCTACGAGCTCTGCGAAGATTCTAATATATTAGACTGCCGCTCACGGCGTTCGCCTCCGTCCGCGCTAAGCTCCCTCTCACCCTGATGGGTGGTGCGGTCTGTGGCCGGGCAATGTTCGGATGAAGACCATGGACCAGCAGAAACTCGACCGTGCGATCGGTCGTCGCTTGAAGACCCTGAGGACGCAGGCGGGCATGACGTTGAACGAACTCGCAGGCCGCTCCGGCGTCAGCCGGGCCATGATCGGGCGGGTGGAGCGGGCGCAGAGCAGTGCGACGGCGGCGCTGCTCAACAAGCTCTGTGCGGCGCTCGACGTCACGCTGAGCGACGTCGTCGCACTCGCGGAGAAGCCGCCCGAGCGGCTGATGCGGCTTGCCGACCAGCCGCATTGGCGTGATCCCGACAGCGGCTACCGCAGGCGCCATGCCTCGCCGCCGGATGCGGCAAGCGGCATCGAGATCATCGTCGTCGACCTGCCGGCCGGCGCGCGCGTCTCCTACAGCCCCTGGGGCCGCAACGCCTTCACCCAGCAGCTCCTGATGCTGGAGGGCGCGGTCTGCGTGCATATCGACGCCAAGACGGTTCGCTTGCGCGACGGCGACTGTCTCGACTTCGACGTGATGCGTGCGGTGACCTTCGAGAACGAAACCAGACAGGACGCGCGCTACGTCATCATCACGCGGCGCGGCACTTCTTACGGGAAAATGTGATGTCGCTGATCGTGCGGGACGCAACGCTCGAGGATGCCGAAGATATTTTGGCCATCTACAACCATGCCGCGATCAACACCACGGCGGTCTGGACCGACGGCCCGGTTGATCTCGATTCGCGGCGCGCGTGGATCCGCGCGCGACGGGAAGCCGGCTACCCCGTTCTGGTCGCGATGAAGGGCAGGGATGTGGTCGGCTTCGCGTCCTTCGGCGATTTCCGTCCCTGGCCCGGCTATCGCCACACGGTCGAGAATTCCGTCTATGTCGACGAGCGGCATCATCGCGCGGGCATCGGCCGCGGCCTGATGGTTGCGCTGATCGAGCGCGCCACGGCGCTGAACAAGCACACGATGGTCGCCGCGATCGAGGCCTCGAATTCCGCCTCGATCGCGCTGCACGCCTCGTTCGGCTTTGCCGAGGTTGGCCGTATGCCGGAGGTCGGCTGCAAGTTCGGCCGCTGGCTCGATATGGTCCTCATGCAGATGCGGCTTTCCAGCGGAGTGAGGCCGTGACGATGCAGATCCGTCCCGGCGACACTTTCGATCCGCGCGTCGTCGCGCTGCTCGATCATCACGTCACGGCGGCGCGGGCGCAGACCGCGCCGGGCAGCGCCCATGCGCTCGATCTCGCCGGCCTTCGCGCGAGCGACGTCGCGTTCTGGACCGGCTGGGACGGCGAGACGCTGGTCGCGACCGGCGCGCTGAAGACGCTTTCGGCCACCCATGGCGAGGTGAAGTCGATGCACACGCTGCAGACCACGCGGCGGCGCGGCTTTGGCGGCGAGATGCTCCGCCACATCATCAGTGAAGCCCGCGCGCGGGGCTTGACGCGGCTCAGCCTCGAGACCGGCTCGTGGGACTATTTCAAGCCGGCCCACGCGCTGTACCAGGCGCATGGCTTCGTCCTCTGCGGCCCGTTCGAGGGCTATGTCGAGGACCGCAACAGCCTGTTTCTGACGCTGGATCTGAGCGGCCGCTGAGCTCTCCGGCCGACTGCCGCAGTGCAACCGGGGGCCGAAAATTCTTTCGCGCCCCTCAAAATGAGTTGCGTACCTCAAAAAACCTCTGCTAGCCTTCAGCCATGGCCGATACTCTCACCGCCGCCGCGCTGACGCTGAAGGACATCGCCCGCGAGGCGGGCGTCAGTCTCGCGACGGTGGATCGTGTGCTGCACAACCGCCCGGGCGTGCGGCCCGATACGGTCCGGCGCGTCAAGGCGGCGATCGAGCGCAACGCGTTCCAGCCGCACGTGGCCGCCGCAGAGCTCGCCCGCGGCCGCGCCCGCCGCTTTGCCTTCGTGATGCCGTCCGGGCCGAACCCGTTCATGCAGCAGATCGAGGCCTATCTCGGCGAGATGTCGGCCTGGCTCTCGGCCCGCCGCCTCGGTGTCGAGATGGTCGCAACCGACGTGTTCGATCATTCCATGCTCGCAGCCTCGCTCGAGGCGCTGTCGGGCGATTACGACGGCGTCGCCGTGGTGGCGCTGGATCATCCCGGCGTCCGCGCCGCGATCAACGATCTCGTCGATGCCGGCACCAAGGTGGTGACGCTGGTCTCGGACGTGCCGTCGTCGCGGCGCCACCATTATGTCGGCATCGACAACATCGCGGCGGGGCGCACCGCCGGCGCGCTGGTCGGGCGGCTGGTCGGTCAGCGCTCCGGCAAGGTCGCGATCGTCGCGGGCTCGCAGGGCCTGCGCGACCATGCCGAGCGCATCTTCGGCTTCAATCAGGTGATGGCGGCGGAATTCCCTGGCCTCAGCGTGCTGCCGGTGCTGGAAGGGCGCGACGAGGACGAACGTTCGGAACAGGTTCTGGCCCGGCTGCTCGGCAGGCATGCTGACATTGTCGGCCTTTATAATGTCGGCGCGGGCACACAAGGTGTCGCCAAGGCGTTGAGCGATGCCGGCCGCGATAAGCAGGTGGTGTTCGTCGGGCACGACGTCACGGCGCTGACGCGCCGGCTGCTGTTGCAGGGCGTGATGGATGCCGCGATCTCGCAGAATCCGGGACATGAGGCGCGCGCCGCCGTGCGCGTGCTGCTCGCGCTCGCCCGTGGCGAGCCCATCCTGCACGAACAGGAGAAGATCAGGATCGACATCGTGATGCGGGACAATCTGCCTTAGCGGCAGCGGATTTCGAACGGCCCGTTGCGGGCAAGGCGACGAAAAGATCGCACACGGCCACAGGCGAAAGGGAGGACGGCGTGTATCTCGGATTGGACATCGGCACGTCCGGTGTGAAGGCGGTGCTCGTGAACGATGCCGGCGCGGTTGTCGCGACGGCGGCGCGCGAGCTTGCGCTGTCGCATCCGGCACCGCTGTGGTCCGAGCAGGATCCCGACACCTGGGTCGAAGCGGCGACCGGCGCCGTCGATGATCTCGCATCCTGCCATCCGCGCGAAGTCGCGCGGGTAGCCGGCATCGGACTATCCGGCCAGATGCATGGCGCGACGCTGCTCGGCGAGGATGGACGGCCGCTGCGCCCCGCCATCCTCTGGAACGACGGCCGCTCGCAGGCCGAATGCGTCGCACTGGAGCGGCGCTGTCCGTCGCTGCACACGATCGCCGGGAATTTGGCGATGCCCGGCTTCACCGCGCCGAAGCTGCTCTGGGTCGCGCGGCACGAGCCAAAGATCTTCGCGCGTGTCGCAAAGGTGCTGCTGCCGAAGGCCTATGTCCGCTATCGGCTGACCGGCGAGATGGTCGAGGACATGTCGGACGCGGCCGGCACGCTGTGGCTCGATGTCGGCCAGCGCCGCTGGTCGGCCCTGCTGCTGCATGCGACCGGCCTCGATCTCCACCACATGCCGCGCCTCGTCGAGGGCAGCGCGGTGAGCGCGGTGCTCGCGCCGGAATTCGCGCAGCGCTGGGGCATGGCAAAGGATGTCGTAGTCGCGGGCGGCGCCGGCGATAACGCCGCCAGCGCGATCGGGCTTGGCGCGATCGCGCCCGGCGATGCGTTTTTGTCACTGGGAACGTCAGGTGTGATGTTCCGTGCCACCGACCGCTTTGCGCCGGCGCCGGCTTCAGCCGTGCATGCGTTCTGCCACGCGCTACCCGGCCTGTGGCACCAGATGGGGGTGATGCTGTCGGCGGCGGCCTCGCTCGCCTGGCTCGCGAGCGTGATGGAGACGCCGGCCGCCGCGCTGCTGGCGCCGCTCGGCGAGCGCGTCGATGGGCCGAGCCCGATAAGATTCCTGCCATATCTCGACGGCGAGCGCACGCCGCACAACGACGCCGCCGCCAGCGGCGCCTTCGTCGGTTTGCGCGGCGCGACCGGGCGCGGCCAGATCGTGCAGGCCGTGCTCGAAGGCGTCGCCTTTGCCGCGCGCGACAATCTGGCGGCACTGAGCGCGGCGAGCGGGCCGATCGTGGAAGTCGATCTCGTCGGCGGTGGCTCGCGCTCGCCGCTCTGGGCCCAGATCTGCGCCGACGTGCTCGGCATTACCGTCCACCGCGTCGAGGAAGGCGAGGTGGGTGCCGCGCTCGGCGCCGCGCGGCTCGGACGCCTTGCCGCCACCGGTGACGATCCTGCTGAAGTTTGCACGCGCCCGCGCCGGCTCGCGAGTTTCGCACCCCGCGCATCCGTGACCGCCGCCTATGACGAGGCCTATCGCCGCTGGCGCGCGCTTTATCCCGCGTTGAAGGAGTCCGCTTAAGTGAACGTGTCAGCCAAATTCTTCGAGGAAAGCACGCCTGTCGCCTTCGCCGGCCAAGATGCCGGACCAGCGCCCGCCTTCCGCTGGTACGACAAGGACCGCCTCGTCCATGGCCGCCGGCTCGAGGATCACCTGCGCTTTGCGGTCTGCTACTGGCACTCCCTCTGCTGGCCGGGCGGCGATCCCTTCGGCGGCGAGACGTTCCTGCGACCCTGGCATCACGGCACCGATGCGATGGCGCAGGCACGGGCCAAGGCTGATGTCGCTTTCGAGCTGTTCCGGCTGCTGGACGTACCCTTCTTCACCTTCCACGACGTCGATGCGGCGCCGGAGGGGGCTTCGCTCGCGGAGTCGGTCGCCAACCTCAACGCGATCGCCGACCTGTTCGAAGCGAAGATGGCCTCGGCCAAAGTCCGGCTGCTCTGGGGCACCGCCAATCTGTTCACGCATCGCCGCTACATGGCGGGCGCCGCGACCAATCCGGACCCTGACATCTTCACTTATGCCGCCGGCCAGGTCCGCGCCGCGCTGGAGGTGACACACCGGCTCGGCGGCCAGAACTACGTGCTGTGGGGCGGCCGCGAGGGCTACGAGACGCTGCTCAACACCGATCTCAAGCGCGAGCTCGACCAGCTCGGCCGCTTCGTCTCGCTCGTCGTCGAGCACAAGCACAAGATCGGCTTCAACGGCCCGATCCTGATCGAGCCGAAGCCGAAGGAGCCGACCAAGCATCAATATGATTTCGACGTCGCCACCTGCTACGGCTTCCTCGCGCGCTACGACCTCCTCAAGGACGTCAAGCTCAACATCGAGCAGAACCACGCCATCCTCGCCGGCCATTCCTTCCATCACGAGGTTGCGCTCGCCGAGGCGCTCGGTGTCTTCGGCTCGCTCGACGTCAACCGCGGCGACGATCTGCTCGGCTGGGACACCGACCAGTTCGCGATGAACGTGCCGGAACTCGCGTTGGTGTTCCACGAGATCCTGAACCGCGGCGGCTTCACGTCCGGCGGGCTCAATTTCGACGCCAAGATCCGGCGTCAGTCGATCGACCCCGACGACCTGATCCACGCCCATGTCGGCTCGATGGATGCCTGCGCGCGCGCCTTCCTTGCCGCTGCCGACATGCTTGATGCCGGCGCCCTCACCGCGCCGCTCGACAAGCGCTACGAAGGATGGGCCGGCCCCGAGGGCCGCGCCATTCTCGGCGGCCAGCGCTCGCTCGCCGATCTCGCCGATCGTGCGCTCGGCCCCGGTTTCGACCCGCAGCCACGCTCGGGACGGCAGGAATATCTGGAATCCCTCGTCAACCGCTATGTCTGAGGAAGGCCGCTGATGACAAGTGCTGAGGCAACACCGGTGCTCCAACTCTCCGGCATCGGCAAGGAGTTCGGCGCGATCCGCGCGCTGCATGACGTCGACATGCAGGTCTTCCCCGGCGAGGTGGTCGGCCTGATGGGCGACAACGGCGCGGGCAAGTCGACGCTGGTCAAGATCATCGCCGGCAATTTCCGCCCCAGCCATGGCGAGATCCGCTTTGCCGGCAGCGCGGTTCATTTCAACCGGCCCGTCGATGCCCGCACGGTCGGGATCGAGGTCGTCTATCAGGATCTTGCGCTGGCCGACAATCTGACCGCGGCCGCCAACGTCTTCCTCGGCCGCGAGCTGAAGCGAAAATTCGGCCCGTTCGCCTTGCTCGACCACAAGGCGATGGCGGCGCGCGCGCTGGAATTGTTCGGCGAGTTGCGCTCGGAGACGCGCCCCGACGACCTCGTCAAGCAGATGTCGGGCGGCCAGCGCCAGGCGGTCGCGATCGCGCGGACGCGGCTCTCCAATGCGCGGCTGGTGATGATGGACGAGCCGACCGCCGCGATCTCGGTCCGCCAGGTCGAGCAGGTGCTGAGCCTGATCCACCGGCTCAAGGAGCAGGGCGTCGCCGTGATGCTGATCTCGCACCGCATGCCCGACGTGTTCGCCGTATGCGACCGCGTGATCGTCATGCGCCGCGGCGAGAAGCGGGCCGACAAGGCGATTCAGGCGACGTCCCCCGAGGAAGTCACTGCCCTCATCACCGGCGCGAAGGAGGCGGCGTGATGGCCATGCCCCTGGAATCCCCGATCACCTTCTCGAATGTCGGCAAGATCAAGTGGTGGCAGCGCGGCATCTTCGCCTCCCAGACCGGCTACGTGCTGCTCGCGCTGGCCGTGCTGCTGGTGATCATGCATTTCGCCAGCCCGTATTTCTTCACCCAGGGCAACATGCAGAACGTGGCGAAGAACTTTTCCTTCATCGCCATCGCCACCCTCGGCGTCACCTTCGTGATCATCACCGGCGGCATCGATCTCTCGGTCGGCTCGATGATGTGCTTCTCGGCCATGATCACCTCGATGGTCATGACCGAGCTGTCGACGCCGGGCGGGCTCGGCGCCTCGCTCTTCGTGCACATGGCGGCCGACGGCAAGACGGTGCTGGCCAATGTCCCCGGCCTGATCCTGCTGATCTCCGTCGTCGCGGGCCTTGGCGTCGCGCTGATCGCCGGTCTCGTCAACGGCTTCTGCATCGCGGTGCTGGGCCTGTCGCCGTTCGTGACCACGCTCGGCATGCTCTCGATCGTGCGCGGGCTCGGCTATGTCGTCTCCAACGGGCGCGGCAGCTTTCCTGGCGGGCCGGACGCCGATTACTTCTACGCGCTCACCTCGGGCGACGTGCTCGGCGTGCCCGTACCGTTCATCTATCTCGTGATCCTTGCGCTGGCGATGGCGGTGGTGCTGCACCACACCTCGTTCGGCCGCCACGTCTTCGCGCTCGGCGGCAACGAGAAGGCGGCCGAACTGACCGGCATCCCGGTCGTGCGCGTGAAGATCGAGGTCTATGTGCTCTGCGCGCTCGCCGCTGGCCTCCAGGGCATCATCATCTCCGGCTGGCTCGGATCGGCACCCGCCAACATGGCGACCTCCTACGAGCTCAACGTGATCGCGGCGGCCGTCATCGGCGGTGCCAACCTTGCCGGCGGCATCGGCGGGCCGCTGGGGGCCATTGTCGGCTGCGTGCTGCTGGAGGTGATCCGCAACGGTCTCGTGCTGGCACAGGTCAGCTCCTACTGGCAGCAGACGCTGGTGGGCGTGATCATCATCCTGGCCGTGCTGGTCGATCGTGTGCGCTCGCGGATGATCTGAAAGTGACGTCGTTCGGGAGGATCACGAAAATGCCGCCTGTCCGCTTCCCGGACGAACTTGAGAGGACAGGCGCCAAAGAAGGGTGGAGGAGACGATGAGGAAACTTCTTCTTGCGGGCATCGCTGTCGCGATGATGGCGACGCCGGCGTTCGCTGCGAACTATCGCTTCGTGATCGTGCCCAAGGCGATGAACAATCCGTTCTTCGATTTTGCGCGCGACGGCTGTCTGAAGCGCGCCAAGGAACTCGGCAATATCGAGTGCGTCTACAAAGGGCCGGTCGAGCACGAGCCGGCGACGCAGGCGCAGATCATCCAGGACTTCGTCACCCAGAAGGTCGACGGCCTCGCCATCTCGGTCGCCGACGTCGCGGCCATGACCAAGTCGATCGAGGCGGCGACCGCGGCGGGCATCCCCGTCATCACCTTCGATGCCGATGCACCGGGATCCAAGCGCATCGCCTATATCGGCACCAACAACAAGGAATTCGGCGTCGCGCTCGGCAAGCAACTCGTGAAGATGCGGCCTGACGGCGGAAAGTACGCGATGGTCTCGGGCGGCCCCGGTGCCAAGAACCTTGCCGAGCGCGTCGATGGCGTCCGCGAGGCGCTGAAGGGCTCGAAATGGACCGAGGTCGCGGGCTCGCCGACCTTCTGCAACGACGATCCGGCACTCGCGGTCCAGCAGATGACGGATATGCGCACCGCAACGCCCGATCTCGCCGCCATCGTTCCCATCGGCGGCTGGCCGATGTTTGCCCCCGAAGGCTTCAAGGCTTTCGCCAGCAGGAACAAGAAGGACATCGATTCCGGCAAGTTCACGCTGGTCGTTGCCGATACGCTGAAGATGCAGCTCGAATTGCTGCGCGACGGCTATGCCAATGCGCTGGTCGGCCAGCGACCGTTCGAGATGGGCGAGAAGGCGATGGACACGCTGCTCGCCATCAAGAAGGGCGAGAAGGTGCCGGAGATCGTCTATACCGGCCTCGATCTCGTCACCAAGGACAACGTTGCGCAGATGCTGAAGTAGGAGCGCCGCCAGCCCCGCACTCCTGCTCCTGCGTGCCTCTCCCGCTTGCGGTTTCCGCAAGCGGGAGAGATGATTTGGACTGCCGGAAGGAAATTTGGAATGAAACGGTCGCGGCTCGGCTCTCTCGACGTCACCTCAATCGGCCTCGGCTCCGCCCCTCTCGGCGGATTGTTCACCCCCGTCAGTGATGCCGATGCGCAAGCGACGCTCGAGCGGGGTTGGTCGGCCGGCATCCGCTTCTACGACACCGCGCCGCTCTACGGCTTTGGCCTGGCGGAACGGCGGCTCGGCGCATTCCTGCGGCAACAGCCGCGTGACTCCTACGTCATCTCGACCAAGGTCGGCCGCCTGCTGCGCTCGGGCGATGGCGCTGCCGCCGAGGACGAACATTACAAGAGCACGCCGCGCGAACGGCCGGTGTTCGATTTCAGTTACGACGGCGTGATGCGCTCGGTGGAGGAGAGTCTTGCTCGCCTCGGGCTCGACCGCGTCGATGTCCTGCTCGTGCATGATCCCGACGATCATTATGACGACGCCGTCGCCGGCGCCTTCCGCGCGCTCCAGCGCCTGCGCACGGAGGGCACGGTCAAGGCGATCGGCGCCGGCATGAACCAGTCGGAAATGCTGGTCCGTTTTGCCGAAACCGTGCCGGTGGACTGCTTCCTGCTCGCCGGCCGCTACACGCTGCTCGACCAGGGCGCGCTGGATGCGCTGTTTCCTGTCTGCCAGGCAAAGAACATCGGCATCCTGCTCGGCGGCATCTACAACAGCGGCATTCTGGCCAACCCGCACACCGGCGCGAAGTTCAACTATCAAGACGCCGACGCGGCGCTGATCGCGCGGGCGCTCGAGCTCGACGAGCTCTGCCGCAGGCACGGCACCGAGCTGAAGGCCGCCGCGCTTCAATTCTGCATGGCCCATCCGGCCGTGACGGTCGCCGTGCTGGGCGCGCGCAATGCCGGCGAGGTCGCCGACAACATCGCGATGTGGCAGGCGCCGGTGCCGCCGGCCTTCTGGCAGGAGCTGCGTGCGCGGAAGCTCGTCGACGCGCGGGCGCCGCTGCCGGGTGGAGTGTAGGGCATGGTGATCGACGCCCATCAGCATTTCTGGGATCCGGCGCGCGCCGACTATCCCTGGATGGACGCGCCCGAACTCGCGCCGATCCGCCGTGCCTTCGGCCCCGCCGATCTCGCGCCGCTGTTGAAGGCGAATGGCATCGACGCGAGCATCGTGGTGCAGTGCCGCTCGGCGCTGGAGGAGACCGAGGAATTCTTGCGCATCGCGCATGCGACGCCCTCTGTCGTCGGCGTCGTCGGCTGGGTCGATCTGACCGATGGCGCGCTTGGGGACACGCTCGACCGGCTGCGCGCCGCGCCGGGCGGCGACAAGCTGGTCGGCATCCGCCACCAGGTCCACGACGAGGCCGATCCAGATTGGCTGCTCCGCGAGGACGTCCGGCGCGGGCTTGTCGCATTGTTCGTCCGCGATCTCACTTACGACTTCCTCGTCCGCACCCGCGAATTGCCGGCGGCGATCGCAACCGCGCAGGCCTTTCCCAACGCGCGCTTCGTGCTCGACCATGCCGCCAAGCCGCCGATCGCTTCCGGCGGAAGCGCCGAATGGGCTGATCGCATCAAGGCGCTCGCCGCTTGCGGCAATGTCTGGTGCAAGATCTCCGGGCTCGCGACGGAAGCGGTCTGGAGCGACTGGGACGCGGATCGGCTGTTGCCGTTCGTCCAGCACGCCGCGACATGTTTCGGTGAGGATCGTTTGATCTTCGGCTCCGACTGGCCGGTGTGCCTGCTTGCGGGAAGCTATGCCGAGATCAAGGGCGCGCTGGAGGCGTGTTTGGCGAAGCTCGGGCCGGGCGCGCGGGACAAGGCGTTCGGGATGAATGCGAAGGCTGCGTATCGGCTAGCGATTGCTTAAGCCGAGCTCGCCCCAACCAAGGTGTCGTCCCGGCCTAGTGCGCAATTGCGCACGGGGGGCCGGGACCCATAACCCCAAGGGAGTAGTCTGGCGAAGACTAGTCGTTCGGTACTCCCACCGCGCGCAGTCCGAGAGATCACGCGGTATGGGTCCCGGCCTGCGCCGGGACGACGACGGAGCTTGAGGCTGCGCTCGCCCCTCACGCGCCCGCGGGCACCTGGTCCAGAAATCCCGTGATGCTTCTGATGCGCCCGTCCTTCAGCACGGCGAAATCGGTGCCCTTGATCGGGCTGTCGGCGCCATCGGGGCCGAGGCCCCAGCTGAAGCGGAGATGATCGCCGTAGCCGTTGGGCTCGCCGAGCAGCTTGAACTTGAAATCGGGAAAGCGCTGTTGCACGCCTGATATCAGCGCGTCGATGCCGTCCTGGCCGTCGCCCTTCATCAGCGGATCGACATAGCTCGCATCCGCCGTCCAGTTCTGGCTCAGCAGCTCGCGCCGGCGGCTTGTCGTGCGCTCGTTCCAGAGCTCGATGTAGTGGCGGGCAATGGTGACGTGGTCGGTCATGGGGTGCTCCTTCGATGACGCCGTGTTCGGCTGATCGTCACTATCGAAGGTTCGCGCACGCCGATCGATTACCTCTGAGGTCATCGGCGTGCGCAAAAAAATGAAGCGCGATGATGTTCTCATCGCGCTTCGGTCGCATGCGAATTGTTCGCGAAGATTACTTCGCGGCTGTGACCATGATCTCGACGGTGTATTGCGGCGCGGCCAGCTTGGCCTCGACGGTGGCGCGGGCCGGGGTATTGCCGGGGGAGACCCAGGCGTCCCACACCGCGTTCATCTCGCCAAACGTCTTCATGTCGGTGATGTAGATCGTGGCCGAGAGCAGCTTCGACTTGTCGGTGCCGGCCTTGGCGAGATGGCCGTCGATCGTCGCCAGGATGTCCTGGGTCTGCTTCGTCACGCTTTCGCCGGCGGCTTTGCTCGCGACGACACCGGCGAGATAGACGGTGTTGCCGTGCACGACGACCTGGCTCATGCGCGGGCCGGTTTCAAAACGCTGAATGCTCATTTGGGATCTCCTGGTGGAATGGCGGCCCTGTCTAGCCCAGCACCTCGCGCTCAGCCACCCCAGGCACGCATGCGTTGCCAGGCACGCATGCGTTGCCAGGCACGCATGCGTTGCCCGTGGCGCATGCGTCGTGGGCGTTGCACGCGTTCCCTACGGAAACTGACTGAAGAACGTCCAGATCGTCTCGGCGCCGTCGATGTCGCTGTTCTGAGGCCCGAGCAGGCTGGTTGCGACCTTGGGGAAGCGGGCATCCGGCGCGAAGCCGGGCATGCGATGGCCGCCATGGTTGACGCGATAGAGCACGACGTCGTGCCCCCTGGGGCAGCGCGAGGAGATCCGCGTGACCGTGGACTGGTCCGCGGGTGCCCTGTCGGGCATTTCAGTCAGATTGGCATCATCGGTCTCGCAGCCGTTGAGCTTGCGCCAGAAGGCAAACGTCTCTTCGGTCGACCAGAACCCGTCCGCGGCAAAATAGCTCGATCCGCGTCCGCCCTCGTAGGGCACCAGCGGGTCGGCCGTGCCGTTCATGATCAGCATCGGCAGCGGCCGCGACGGATGGCACGTGACCGCGGCTTCGTCGGTGAGGTTCATGATCACGCTCGCGCCTGCCGTAAACAGATCGGCGCGGGCGCAAGCAAGCGTCATCGCCATGGCGCCGCCATTGGAGATGCCGGCGACGTAGACGCGGCCAGGGTCGGCCGTGCCGTTCGTCACCAGTTTCTCGACGAGCTTGGCGATGAAGGCGACGTCGTCGGTGCCCTCGGGCGGGCCTCGGAGCGCGGGTCCCGCCTTCGTCCTCGCATCGGCCCAGGCATGGTTGAGCCCATCCGGAAAGACCACCGCGAAACCTTCGCGCTTTGCGACCTGCGGCCACGCCGTCCGCGCGACCATGTCGGCGCCGCGCTGCGTCTTGCCATGCAGCACGACCACCAGCGGGACAAGTCGCTTGGCCGGCAGTTGCACGGTGTAGGACCGCATCACGCCGTTGACGTCGATGGTGTCGGCGGACGCAGCCGGGGCGGTGGCGAAGCCCGCGAGAAGCGCCCCGATATGCATCCACCGCCGCACGATCTAGCCTACCGCCTTCGCCGCCGCACGGCCCGCATTGCGGCCCGAGAACAGGCAGCCACCGAGGAAAGTGCCTTCGAGGGAGCGATAGCCGTGCACGCCGCCGCCGCCGAAGCCCGCGGCTTCGCCGACCGCATAGAGGCCGGGAATGATACTGCCCTCGCCGCCGAACACGCGCGAGTCGAGATCGGTCTCGAAGCCGCCGAGCGTCTTGCGGGTGAGAATGTTGAGCTTGACCGCGATCAGCGGTCCGTGTGCGGGATCGAGGATGCGATGCGGGGAGGCGGTGCGGATCAGCTTGTCGCCGATATAGCGGCGCGCATTGTGGATGTTCATCACCTGCGCGTCCTTGACGTAGGGATTGGCGATCTCGCGGTCGCGCGCCTCGATCTGCATCTTGATGTGCTCGAGCCTGAGGAGGTCGCTGCCGGCAAGCTTGTTCATCGCCGTAACGAGATCGTCGATCTTGTCGCGCACGATGAAGTCGACACCATGGCTTTTGAATGCTTCCACCGGCGCCGGCGCGCCCTTGTTGGTGGCGCGGCGCAGCGTCATGCGCCAGCTCTTGCCGGTGAGGTCAGGGTTCTGCTCCGAGCCCGACAGCGCGAACTCCTTCTTGATGATGCTCTGGGTCAGGATGAACCAGGAATAATCATGGCCCGTCGACATGATGTATTTGAGCTGGCCGAGCGTGTCGGAGCCGGGGAACAGCGGCGCCGGCAAACGCGTGCCGGTGGCGTCGAACCACATGGACGAGGGCCCCGGCAGGATGCGGATGCCGTGGCGCGGCCAGATTGGTGACCAGTTCTGGATGCCCTCGACATAGTGCCACATGCGATCGCGGTTGATCAGCCGCGCACCCGCCTGCTCCGTGATGCCGATCATGCGGCCGTCGACGTGTTCGGGCACGCCCGAGATCATGAATTTTGGCGGCTCGCCGAGCCGCTTGGGCCAGTTCTGCCGCACCAGCTCGTGATTGCCGCCGATGCCGCCGGAGGCGACGATCACGGCCTGCGCCTTCAGCGCAAACTCCCCGACGACATTGCGCGAGGAGCTCTTGCCGCGCTCGACATTGTCGGGCGCGAGAACGGCGCCGCTGACGCCATCCACCGTGCCATTGGTGATGGACAACGCGTCGACGCGGTGGCGGAATTTGAAGATCAAGCGGCCGCTCTTCATCGCCTCGCGCGCGCGGCGCTCGAACGGCTCGACGATGCCGGGCCCGGTTCCCCAGGTGACGTGGAAGCGCGGCACCGAATTGCCGTGGCCCATCGCGTCATAGCCGCCGCGCTCGGCCCAGCCGACCACGGGGAGGATGCGATGTCCCATCGCGTGCAGCCAGTCGCGCTTCTCGCCGGCCGCGAAGGCCACATAGGCCTCGGCCCATTTGCGCGGCCAGTGATCCTCGTCGCGGTCGAAGCCGGCGGTTCCGAGCCAGTCCTGCATCGCGAGATCGAAGGAATCCTTGATACCGAGCCGGCGCTGCTCGGGCGAATTGACCAGGAATAGTCCGCCGAACGACCAGAACGCCTGGCCACCGACCGACTGCTCGCCTTCCTGGTCGACCACAATCACGCGCTTGCCCGCATCCGCGATCTCGGTTGCGGCCACGAGGCCCGATAGTCCGGCGCCGACAACGATGACGTCTGTCTCTTCAGCCATGCGCGTCCCCCTCCATAGGTTCCCCCCTGTAGTTGCCCGGATTGAAGCCAGCGGTTCTAACTGAGATCAAGGGTGTGGCGCGTAAGACATCATTAACTTGTTCCACTTTGGGATAGAGCCCGGCCAAGTGCAGCGCGGACGCAACACTGGATTTGAATTTGTTTTGAGTCAGCCGGCCTGCCTAGACAAAACCTCGGTTACGACGGACGCTAGCCGTGCATCACCACCTGACACGCAGATTCGAATTCGACTGGGGCGGGGGACAATGAAGTTTCTGACGGGGTTGCTGGCGGCGGTTGTGCTCATCGCTTGCATGGGGGCTTCTCACGCGGTGGTTCGCATCGCGGATGACCGCGGCGGCCGGATCGGAACCTACGTCGACAAATACCAGGACCTGCGGCAGTCCGGCGAAACCGTCATCATCGACGGCCTCTGCGCCTCCGCCTGCACCATCGTCCTCGGCGCCATCCCGCACGACCGCATCTGCGTGACCTCGAGCGCGACGCTCGGCTTCCATGCCGCCTGGGATTTCGGCACCAATGGCCGCGCCGTCACCAATTCCGAAGCAACCCAGATGCTTTACGCAATGTATCCCTCGCAGGTGAGGCGCTGGATCAGCCAGCGCGGGGGCCTGACCCCGCACATGCTTTTCCTGAGGGGCAAGCAGCTTCAGGCCATGTACAAGCCCTGCTACATGGACGCGCAGGCCTCGGCGATCAAACCGACCCGCCGGTCTCTCCCGCAATCGGACCAGCTCGAGTCCGCCCGGGGCCAGCTCCTGCACTGACATCCTCGGCACGACGGGTTTGCTTTAGCCCGCCAGCGGCGCCTTGCCCGCAGGCGGGCTAAAGCTTATCTCAAAGCTAGGGAACCGGGGCTTTCGCCCCGATCGTTGTCATGGCTCAACCAGTGCACCCGGCCCATCCGTTACAGGACAATTCGCCCACTGCCGGCCGGACGCCGTCTGTGCTGCTGTTGGCTGGCACAGGTGTCGGCGGCCTGGTCGTGATCGGCGCGCTGGCGCTGTGGTTCCACTATGGCACCCAGGTGTTCTTCGAAATGATCAGGACCGGCTTCATTGCCTGCTTCTGACCCCCGACAGGAAGTCTTCCGCCCATGAGCTCCGCCACCCGCCCGCTGGTGATCGCGACCGCCTTCGCCGCAAGCCTGATCGTCGGGCTGCTGATCATGTTCTGGGCCATGGGCGGGGTCGGCAAGGTGGCGCAACCGGCTGCGATCGGCGGCCCGTTCCAGCTCACCGACCAGAACGGCAAGGCCGTCACCGACAAGAGCCTGAAGGGCAAGCCGACCCTGATCTTCTTCGGCTACACCCATTGCCCCGACGTCTGCCCGACCTCGCTGTTCGAGATCTCGGAAGTGCTGCGCGCGATGGGCAAGGACGCCGACAAGGTCAACGCCATCTTCATCTCGGTCGACCCCGAGCGGGACACGCCGGCGACGATGAAGAACTATCTGTCGAGCTTCGATCCGCATCTCGAGGGCCTCAGCGGCGATCCCGCCGAGATCGCCAAGGTGATCACGTCCTACCGGGTCTACGCCAAGAAGGTCCCGACCAAGGACGGCGACTACACCATGGACCACACCGCGCTGATCTATCTGATGGACCGCGACGGCCGCTTCGTCTCGCCGTTCAACCTGAAGCGGACGCCGGAAGAGGCCGCGGCGGACCTAAAGCGTTATCTGTAGTTTGGTGGATCGGTCGGACCGCGTCCTCGGTGTAACCTCTCCCGCTTGCGGGAGAGGTATAGGCCGCTTTTGGCGGCCGTCCTCTAAGACGCCGAGGCAAAGCCTCGGCTATGGCAGAGCGCCGGGTGAGGGCTCTCTCCTCTCGGGGATTGTCCCTCCGCGGAGACACCCTCTCCCCGCCCCCCTCCCGCAAGCGGGAGAGGGAGCGCACCTTCACCCTGACCGCAATCGGCGCTCGCGTTCCCGGGCGGATGGTCTATAAGGCCCTCCGATCCCAACGAAATTCGTTCATTTCCGGCCGATGGCTCCATCGCAACAGGCGAAATCGTCCAAATCTGCCCGTGGCTTGCTGACAGGGCTGGCCGTCGGCGCCTGCCTGTTCGCCGGCTTGCCCGGCGCGCAGGCGCAGGCCCCGGCCAAGCAGCCTCCGGCGGCGCCCCAGGTCACCCCGCAGGTCGCGCCCCAGGCGGCCCCGCAGGCCGTGCCCGGCTTCTGGGACCCGCGGCGGCGGCCGGAGCGGCCGGACCTGTCGCGCCTGACCGTGATCCGCTTTTTGACCGAGACCGACTATCCGCCGTTCAACTACACCGGCGCCGACGGCAATCCGGCCGGCTTCAACGTCGATCTCGCCCGCGCGCTCTGCGAGGAGATCAAGGTCACCTGCACGGTGCAGATGCGCCGCTTCGAGACCCTGGTCGACGCGCTCACCTCGAACCGGGGCGATGCTATCATCGCCTCGATGGCGGTGAGCCCGCAGCTCCGGGCCCGCGTCGACTTCTCCGATCCCTATTACCGCGTGCCGGCGCGCTTTGCCTCGCGCAAGGATGCGGTGATGCCGGAAATCCGCCCGGAATATCTCGAGGGCAAGAAGGTGGGCGTGATCGGCGGCTCCGCGCATGAAGCCTATCTCAAGGCGATGTTCACCGACGCCGAGCTGCACCCCTATCCCAACGACGACGCGATGCGCGCCGCGCTTCGCAAGGGCGAGGTCGACTTCATTTTCGGCGACGCCATCTCGCTCGCCTTCTGGATCAACGGCACGGATTCGGGCGATTGCTGCGCCTTCTCCGGCGGTCCCTTCGTTGAGAGCCGCTTCTTCGGTGAAGGCATCGGCATCGCCGTGCGCAAGGGCAACGACGTGCTGCGCCAGGCCCTGAACTGGGCCCTGTTCCGCGTCTGGGAAAAAGGCCGCTACACCGACCTGTGGCTGCGGTATTTTTCAGTGAGCCCGTTCTAACCATCGATCGTCATTCCGGGGCGCGCGAAGCGCGAACCCGGAATCTCGAGATTCCGGGTTCGATGCCGCGCATCGCCCCGGAATGACGATCAAGACCATTTTTGCATTCTGCCGGGAAATCGCTATTTTCCGCGGCCCGGAGGCCCCTGATGTCCGTTATCGATCTTGCCGCGAATCCGAGCGACCTGCGTGCGCTCGCCGAACAATCCAACGCCTGGCCGTTCGAGCAGGCGAAGGCCATTGTCGCGCGGCTGAAGAAAAGCCCGAAGGACGAGGTGCTGTTCGAGACCGGCTACGGCCCCTCGGGCCTGCCGCATATCGGCACGTTCGGCGAGGTCGCGCGCACCTCGATGGTGCGCCATGCCTTTCGCGTGCTGACCGAGGACAAGATCAAGACGCGCCTGCTCGCCTTCTCCGACGACATGGACGGGTTTCGGAAAGTGCCCGACAACGTCCCCAACAAGGAAATGCTGGCTGCGCATCTCGGCAAGCCGCTGACGCGCGTGCCGGATCCGTTCTCCAACGAGTACCCGTCATTCGGGCACCACAACAACGCCCGCCTGCGCGCCTTCCTCGATCATTTCGGCTTCGACTACGAGTTCGCGAGCTCGACCGACTATTATACGTCCGGCCGTTTCGACGCGACGCTGCTGAAGATGCTCGCCGCCTACGACAAGGTCATGGCGATCATCCTGCCGACGCTGGGGCCGGACCGCCGCGCGACTTATTCGCCGTTCCTGCCCATCAGCAAGACCACCGGAATCGTGCTCCAGGTGCCGATGATCCGCCGCGATGTCGCGGCCGGCACGGTGACCTATGTCGATCCGGATACCAACCAGGAAGTCGAGACGCCCGTCACCGGCGGCAACGTCAAGTGCCAGTGGAAGGCCGACTGGGCGATGCGCTGGGTTGCGCTCGGCGTCGACTACGAGATGGCCGGCAAGGACCTGATCGATTCCGTGAAGCTCTCGGGCGCGATCGCCAGGGCGCTCGGCGCCACGCCGCCCGAAGGCTTCAACTACGAGCTCTTCCTCGACGAGCAAGGCCAGAAGATCTCGAAGTCGAAGGGCAACGGCCTCACCATCGACGAATGGTTGCGCTACGCCTCGCCGGAATCGCTGTCGCTGTTCATGTATCGCGAGCCGAAGGCGGCCAAGCGGCTGTACTTCGACGTCATCCCGCGCAACGTGGACGACTATCAGCAGTTCATCGACGGCTTCGCGAAGCAGGATGGCAAGCAGCAGCTCGGCAATCCGGTCTGGCACATTCACAACGGCCATCCGCCGAAGGGCGACATGCCCGTCACCTTCCAGCTCCTCTTGACGCTGGTGTCGTCGTCGAATGCGGAGAATGCCGAGACGCTGTGGGGCTTCATCGGCCGCTATCGCCCCGGCGTGAGCCCCAAGACGCATCCCAAGCTCGATGCGATGGTCGGCTACGCCATCAACTATTACCGCGATTTCGTGGCGCCGACGAAGCAGTTCCGCGTGCCGACCGAGACCGAGCGCGCCGCGCTGCAGGATCTGCGCGATGCGCTGTCGCAGCTTCCGCAGGAATCCTCGGCCGAGGACATCCAGAACGTCGTCTACGAGATCGGTCGCCGCGAGCCGTTCCTCGACCAGGTCAAGAAGGGCAAGGACGGCCGTCCGGGCGTGACGCTCGACTGGTTCAACATGCTCTACCAGGTGCTGCTCGGCCAGGAGAAGGGTCCGCGCTTCGGCTCCTTCGTTGCGGTGTACGGTGTGCAGAACGCGGTCAACATGATCGACGGCGCGCTGGCGCGGAGCGCGTGAGGCAGGTAGCGAGGCGCGACCCTAAAGCGGCTCGCCCGCCTTGGTCGTGAATTTGTAGACGCCATCCGGCCCGAGCACGGCGTGCATGTCGACGTCGGGATAGCTGATCACGTCGTCCGGCGTGCGATCGCCGATCACGAGCAGCCTGACGTCGCGTGTGGTGCGATTGACGAAGCGGTGCGCATCGCCGCTGCCGGCGGGGAAGCCGGCGCACATTCCCGTCGTCAGCACCTGCGCGCCGGAATCGGTCTCGAGCACCACTTCGCCCTCGATCACGAAGACGAACTCGTCCTGGCGCGAATGCGCGTGCCGCAACGAGGATTGCCCGCCCGGAATGATCCGGGTCAGGTTGACGCCGAAATTCTTCAGCCCCGCATGCTCGCCGAGCCGGCGGTTGTAGCGCATCTGGTTGGCGGCCCGGTGCAACTGCGGATAGCTGGTGAAATTGCTCTCGCTGACGTCCTCCGGATCGAATGCGGGGAGTCTCGGTTTCGCTGGTGTGGTCATTTCGCTTTCTCGGTCAGGCCGGGAATCGGCACGGCGCCCGCCGCGCAGAACCTCCGCAGCATCGCAGTAGGGCGCGTGTTCCCCGGCAGTATTGGCTGAAATTGCGGCGTCAGCCCGCTCGCGCGGCCTGCGCAAACTGCAAGGGCGTGATGCCGTAGCAGCGCCTGAAATGCTTGTTGAGCGCGGCCTGGTCGCAGAATCCCGCCGCCAGCGCGCTGTCGGCCAGCAAATGGCCACGCCTCAAGAAATGGCAGGCCGCGTTGAGCCTGATGTGGACGAGATAGGCGTGCGGGGTGAGGCCAACCGTGCGCTTGAACAGCCCGATCAGCTGGAAACTGGTGAGGCCTGCGAGGCCGGCAAGCTGGTCCAGGCTCAGATTTTCGGCATGGCGCTCCCGCATCAGGGCGATCAACCGCGACACGACGGCGTCGCGGCCGGCAGGGATCTTGCTGCGGCGTCCGTCACCATAGCGCTCGAACAGACGGCCGAAGGCATCGGCGACCAGCTCATCGGCCAAGAGGTCGTCCTGTTCGGTTTCCAGCACCCGGTGCAACCGGTCGAAGCGCCCGATCAGATCGCCGTCGTCGAGCATGCTCTCCTGGAGGTGGGGCAGGGTGTTCGTGCCGAAGCGCCGCGCGAGGTCGCCGATTGCAGGCTGGGCGAGATAGAAGGCGCGATAGCGCCATCGTCCGCTATCGCCCATCCGGGCCGACTGCCGCTCGTCCGGATTGGAGACGAACAGCGTGGCGGCGCCGACCTTTCGCACGACATTGCGGTTGCGGATTTCGGCGCCGCCGGACTCCGTTACCGCGATCACATAGGCATCATGGGTGTGCGAACCGTAGTCGTGGTGACGGAAATCGGCGCGCAGCAGGCTCATGCCGGGAATCCGCCGGCTGTGCCAATAGCTCGTGTGGTTGCCAGTGTGCCGGCGCGCCATCGTCGGTCCGTGTGCTCCGTCTCTCGCACATCATGACGCGACGGGCGGTCCTGGACGAGAGGCAAAATCGGGATGGGAGCGTTGCCGCAATTTCAGCCAATACGGCGCAGGGGGTGTTCCCGCAAGACTCGGCCTTGCAGGCTTCGGAGAGAAGGATGATCGCTCGCATCTGGCGTGCGGCGGCCACGCGCGACAAGGCCGCCCTCTATCAGCATCACTTTGCAACCCGGGTGGTGCCGCACCTTGAGGCCATCGACGGCTTTTCCGGCGCCTCGCTGTTGCGCCGCGAGGTGGAGGGGGGCACCGAAATGCTGGCGCTGACGCTGTGGCAGGGCCTCGACAGCATCCGCGCCTTCACGGGGCCCGATCCCGACAAGGCCGTCGTCGATCCTGAGGCGCAGGCCATGCTGACGGCCTTCGATGCAACGGCCGCCAACTACGAGGTCGTCGTGGACATCAGACAGAACGTCCGAGGCGCCGTGGCTGCGCCTCAGGTCGAGCGTAGCACGTAACGCCGGTTGTCCTTCTGCACCGGCCGCGCGTTCATCGGATAGAGCTTTGCGAAGGCGGCGACGTCGGCGGCCGAGACCTGGATCGGGGTGGTCAGCAGCAGCCATTCGACCACTTCCGAGCAGGGCGGCGTCGTCAGCGAGCCGGGATAGCGGAAGTAGCTGAGCCTCGTTGGCAGCATCGCGAGGGGATCGATGCTCGCGTCGGCTTTCACCGCCGGGCCGTCCGCCGCGGGCATGGTCTTGACGATCTTGCCGAAGGCCGGGTTCGGCTTGCCCTCGGCCATCAGCACGCCGACCACGGCGAGCCCGCCGGCATCGTTGCGATGGACGAAATGCGCCTCCATCGGAAAATTCTTGCCGCCGATCATGTGCTCGCTCGGCCGGTGGAAGTGCACCTGGAGCAGCTTGTATTTGACGTCGCCGAGCGTGAGCGTGCTGCCTTCGGCGAAGTTGAGCTGGATCGTGTGCCCGTTGTTGACGATGGTGTCGGCGCTCTTGCCCCAATTCAGCTTCAACGTCGGCAATTGCGACTTGATCGTCGCCTCGATGTCGATCGGCGATTGTTGCAGGCCGACCGCGCAGGCCTTGTTGGCCGCGTCGAGATCGCCCCATTTGGCAGGAGCTCCGGCGCCTTCATAGCTCCAATGCACGCCTTCGGCGGCGAAGGCCGGCTTGCAGACCGGACAAAGCGCAAGACCCGCGAGGGCCTTCAATGCGTGACGGCGATTCATCATATTCCCCCAAGATGAATTAGATCGGCGATGCGCGCGCAACCTAGGCGAGAGGCGCGGTGAGTCGCAATGGCCGTCGCGCGTTGAATTTATTGGCTCGCCCACACGATCCTTGCGACCCACGCGAGCTCACCCGCCGCGATCGTGCGCTCGGCCTGCGAGGCATCGAGCGGCAGCAAGTCCAGCGCCTTGGCCGTGCGGCGCTTCAACGTTGCGACCGTCACCTCGCCCGCCTTGGTCGTCACCACGACACGATCCCCCTTGCGGATCGGCGTGCCGGGTGAGACCAGGATGACGTCGCCGTTGCGATAGGTCGGGGCAAGCGCATCGCCGGCAATCTCCAGCGCAAACGTCTGGCTGTCCTCGGCGGTGGGAAGCGCGAGCTCGGTCCAGCCCTTGCCGGACGGAAGGCCGGACTCGTCGAAAGCGCCGCTCGCGCCCGCCTGTGCGAGCCCGAGCAGCGGCACCGAGCGGCTGTTGCCGGTCTCGTCGCTGATCAACCCGGCAAAGACATCGATTGAGGCGCCGGCCGCTGCCAGCGCTTTTGCGATCGATTCGGTCGAGGGCCAGCGCTCGCGGCCGTCCGAGGTGACGCGCTTGGACCGGTTGAAAGTGGTGGGGTCGAGCCCTGCCCGCTTGGCGAGGCCGGACGGAGACAGCCCGGCGCGCGCCGCCAGCCGATCCAGCGCGACCCAGATCTGGTCGTGAGTCAGTATCCTCTGCGCTTTGGCCTGTCTGACCATGGAAGGTCCAGCCCGTCGCAACTCAGGAAAACTGTCCTCAAATCAACCGGTTTTCCGATTTTCGCGCAAGAGGCGACGGCGGACGCGCTTTCAAGCGAAGGGGATACCGGTTCGCGTCAAGAATACGCGTCAAAACAAGAATTTAGAGCCCGTTCCGATTTCATCGGAATGGAATAGGCTCTAGTCTTGAGTTCGGAAGGGGCCGCCTTTACGGTCGCGCCGGGTTTTGAGACCCGCAAGAGACGAAAAACCCCAAGAGACTCAACGAGCTGACTCAAAGAGCAAACAGGGCTCCACATCAGGTGGTCAACAAGATCTACAAAATCTGTCCGGCCTCGGCCTGGCGCGAGGCGGAACGGCAGGGCGTGTACCGCGGCAGCGCGGACGACGCGCGCGACGGCTTCATCCATTTCTCGACGGCCGCCCAGGTTCCCGAGACCTTGCGCAAGCATTATTTCGGGCAGCGCGCGCTGTTCCTGGTCGAGGTCGACGGCGATGCGCTCGGCAGCGAATTGCGCTGGGAGCGCTCGCGCAATGACGAGCTGTTTCCGCATCTCTATGGCGAGCTCGATTTCGGCGCGGTCATCTCGGTGGTGAACCTCAACATGCGCTCGGACGGCGGCCACGACATGCCGGAGCTTGCCCCGTGATTCGCGCCTTCGATGCTCTTTCGCTGCCGGTGCTGCGCTGGCTCGATCCGGAGGATGCGCATCGCCTGGCGATCCAGGGCCTGCGCTTCCTGCCGCCGGTCAAGCCGCGCGCTGACGATCCCAAGCTCGCGGTGCGCGCCTTCGGGCTCAACTTTCCCAACCCGATCGGCATGGCCGCGGGCTTCGACAAGAGCGCGGAGGTGCCGGATGCGCTGCTGCGCCTCGGCTTCGGCTTCGTCGAGATCGGCTCGGTGACGCCCAAGCCGCAAAGCGGCAATCCGCGGCCGCGGCTGTTCCGGCTCGAGCGCGACGAGGCCGTCATCAACCGCATGGGCTTCAACAATGACGGCGCGGATGTCGCGCTGCGCAGGCTCGCCGCGCGCGCGCAGCACGGCGGCATCGTCGGCGTCAATGTCGGCGCCAACAAGGATTCGCCGGACCGCGTTGGGGACTACGTCAAGCTGATCGAGGCCTTTGCGCCGGTCGCGAGCTATTTCACGATCAACGTCTCCTCGCCGAACACGCCGGGCCTGCGCAACTTGCAGGAAGGCGCGCTGCTCGACGACCTCCTCGCAAGGGTGATCGACGCGCGCGAGCGGGTGCGCCAGAAGGCCGGCGACACGCCGGTGCTGCTGAAGATCGCGCCGGATTTGAGCCTTGCCCAGCTCGACGACGTCGTGCAGGTCGCGCGCTCGCGCCGGGTCGACGGCATGATCGTGTCGAATACGACGATCGCACGGCCGAGCACGCTGCGCGAGGAAATGCGGGCGAAGGAGCAGGGCGGCCTGTCCGGCCGGCCGCTGTTCCGCCTGTCGACGCGCATGGTCGCGGAGACCTATGTGCGCGTCGAGGGCGCGTTCCCGCTGGTCGGCGTCGGCGGTGTCGATTCCGGCGGCGCCGCGCTGACGAAAATCCGCGCCGGCGCGAGCCTGATCCAGCTCTATTCGTCGCTGGTCTACAAGGGCCTCGGCCTCGTCGAGGAGATCAAGCGCGACCTCACCTCGACATTGCTGCGCACGGGCCGGGATTCGCTCTCCGACATCGTCGGCGCGGATGCTGCGACGCTGACGGCGGAAGACTGGCCGGGGATGTGAGGCGCCGTTCTTCGCCTCTCCCCGCTTGCGGGGAGAGGCGAAGAGAAAGCCGCTCCATCCGGGCCACGATTGTTCTACGATTTCGGAAACGTCGCCCCATACAGCGCCGGATAGCGCGCGCCCTGCAGGCCGCCGCGCGCGACATAGAAGGCGATCAGCGCGCACCATAGCCCGGCATTGCCGAGGGATTGCAGCGCCCACCAGGTGAAGAGGAAGATCGCCAGCGAGGCCAGCATGAGATTGCGCATCTCGCGGGCCCAGGTGGCGCCGATATAGATCCCGTCGAAGCCGAAGGCGAACACGCCGGGCACCGGCGCGAGCACGATGAAGGGCAGGAAGTCGCGCGCGGCCCGGCGAACGTCTTCGCTCGCGGTCATGACATTGATCAGCGCCGTCCCGAACAGCGCGAACAGCACCGCGACCACCAGCGCGAAGCCGAGCCCCCACGCGAGCACCAGCCGGGTCGAATCCGCAAAACCCCTTGCATCGCGTGCGCCAAAGGTGCGGCCGCAGAGCTGCTGGGCCGCGTTCGCAAGACCGTCGAGGAAGAAGGCGCTGACCAGCAGGAAATTGTTGAGCACGGAATTCGCGGCCAGCGTGACATCGCCGGCGCGCGCGCCCTTCGCGGTAAAGAACAGGAACACGGCGATCAGCGCCGCGGTGCGGATCATGATGTCGGAGTTCACCGCCAGCATCCGCATCAGCTTGGCCCGGTCGAACAAGGTGGCGCGAGGCACGCCAAAGCCGCCGTCCGCATAGCGGCGGCAGACGATCACGCCGAGCGCGAAGCCGATGGTCTCCGAGAGCAGCGCGGCGATCGCAGCGCCCGCGATGCCGGTGTCGTAGACCAGCACGAGCAGGATCGTCGCCGCCATGTTGACGAGATTGATGACGATCTGAAGCAGCAGCGCCGGATTGGCGCGGGCCTGCCCCACCAGCCAGCCGAGGATGACATAGTTGGCGAAGGCCAGCGGCGACGACCAGATCCGGATCATGAAATAGGTCTTGGCGGCGCGCGTGACGCCTTCGCTGCCGCCCATCAGGTCGAACAGCACGGCCGCCAGCGGCAGTTGCAGCGCGATCAGAGCAGCCCCGATCAGGCCCGCGACGATGAAGCCGCGCATCAGGATCGCGGTCAGCTCGCGCGTCTCGCCGGCGCCGAGCGCCTGCGCGGTGAAGGCGAGCGTGCTCATGCGCAGGAAGCCGAACAGCCAGAACAGGCAGTCGAAGATGACGGAGGCCATCGCCACGCCGCCGAGCAGCGCGGCATCGTCGAGCCGCCCGATCGCCGTGGTCGAGACCACCCCGATCAGCGGCGTGGTGAGGTTCGCAACCATCGCCGGACCCGCGATGGCGAAGACCTGGCGGGAGCCGATCTTGAGGGGAACGGGCGCGTGCATGTCAGAACACGAGCACCATGCCGTCTTCGGCGGCGAGATGCTCGATATCGACGAGGCGCGACAGCATGTCGTCGCTCATGTGGGTGAGGACGAGGCGTTTGGCGCCGATTGCCGGCAAATGCTGTTCCAAGGTCTTCAGGCTGAGATGGTTCTTGACTACCTTCTCGTACATATAGGCTTCCGCGATGAAAAGGTCCGCGCCATGCGCCAGCGGAATGAGCGTCTCCGTCCATTCGGTGTCGGCGCTGTAGGCGAGCGTGCGGCCCTCGGTCTCGACGCGGTAGGCCAGGAACGGGCCACCGGATTCGCCGTGCACGACCGGGTAGGGCGTCACCGTCACCGCGCCGAAATCGCGCCTTTGCCCGGACGCGAGCTCGACGACGGAGAGCTCGAAGCGCTGCCTGGTCTTCGAGGAATGCTCGAACAAAACCTCCATCACCTCGCGCAGCCGCGTCTCGATGCCTTGCGGGCCCGCGATCGTCAGCGGTCGCGTTCGCCGCGAGAACTGCGCGTCGAGCAGGACAAACGGCAGGCCTGCAAAATGGTCGCCGTGGAAATGCGTGATCAGGATCAGATCGATGTCGTTGCGGTCGATCTCGAGTCGCTTCAGCGCCGGCAGGGCCGACGCGCCGCAGTCGATCAGGAAGTTGGCCTCGCGCCCCGCAACGTGGAAGCAGGTGTTGAGCCTGCCGCCCGAGCCGAAGGCGTCGCCGCAGCCGACAAAGCGTAATTGCATCGGCTGAGGGCTCCCCGAGCTTGACCCGGATTTAGCGGCGCGGCGCGCCGAAGACGCGCGACAGCAGCCAGATCGGAATCACGATGACCGCGCCGAGCAGGAAGTAGCGCCACAGCCAGTTCACGGCATCGAAGCCGAGATCCCACAGCCGCTGGAACAAGAGGCGAATGCTGTAGATGATATTCCAGGGATCGAAGCCGATCGCCGCCAGCACGACGCCCACCAGGATCGAGAGCAGGACGAGGCGAAACGCGACCGCCAGCGGCGAGCCGCCGAGAAAGCGGTTCAGGCCATCACTGCGGCCGGCCGGCAAATCTCTGACGTCTTGGACCATCGCAAAAAACTCCTCGCGGGATTCGACCCGATTATAAGTCACGGCGGGGCACATGGGGAACCCGTAACCGGCCGTCAATCAGCTTACCGCATTTTAATTTCGGCAGCGCGCCAGCGATTTGGGTGCACGCCGGCGGCTGGGCTCACCTCTCCCGCTTGCGGGAGAGGGGGCGCACCTTCGCCTTGGCGACAATCGAGCCTCGTCTCAGCGCGCTTCAAGCCTCAACCTCCGCCGCTTCCGCCTTCAGCATCTTTTCCAGGGTTTCCAGCCGGTCGGCCTCCCGCGGCGGCTTGTCCCACCGCAGTCGGCTGATGCGGGGAAAGCGCATCGCGACGCCTGATTTGTGCCGCGGCGAGCGCTGCAGCCCTTCGAACGCGACCTCCAGCACCAGCCCCTTGTCGCCCTCGTGCACGACATGGCGCACCGGGCCGAACTTTTCCGTGGTGTTGCGGCGGACGAAGCGGTCGATCTGGAGTAGTTCCTCGTCGGTGAAGCCGAAATAGGCCTTTCCCACCGGTACCAGCTCGTCGCCGGTCTCACCTTCGGTCCAGACGCCAAACGTGTAATCGGAATAATAGGACGAGCGCTTGCCGTGGCCGCGCTGCGCGTACATCAGCACGGCATCGATGATGTGTGGGTCGCGCTTCCACTTCCACCATTGGCCCTTCGGCCGGCCGGGCAGATAAGGCGCATCGCGCCGCTTCAGCATCACGCCCTCGACGGCGTCGGCATCCTCGCCGGCGCCGGCACTTGCGGGGTCGGCGCGCGCGGCGGTCAGCGCCTCCCAGCTCGCGAAGGGCACGATGGGCGACAGATCGATGCGGGGATCGCCGAGCTTAGTGATGAATGTTTCCAGCCGTTCCCGCCGCTCCGTGAACGGCAATTCACGCAAATCGTTCTCATCGTCGCCGAGCAGATCGTAGGCGCGCAGATGGATCGGGAATTCCTTGATCAGCTTTGGCGAGACCGCCTTGCGATTGAGCCGCTGCTGGAGAACGTTGAAGCTCTGCACGCGGCCCTCGCGCAGGATCAGAAGCTCGCCGTCGATCGCGCCCGGCAGGCGCAGCGACGGCACGAGATCCGGAAAGCTCCCCGTGATGTCCTCGCCGGTGCGCGAATAGAGCCGGGCAGTGACGTGGCCGCGGTCGTCGCGGCCCGCAACCGCCTGCACGCGGATGCCGTCCCATTTCCATTCGGCGATGTAGTCGGCGGGATCGAGCGCGACGAAATCGGTATCGTCGATCGCATGCGCGAGCATCACCGGGCGGAACGGCGCGGGATCGCGATTGACCGGCTTTTCGCCGCGGCCTTCCAGCCAGGCGAACAGGTCGAGATAGGGTGGCGCGAGCCCCGGCCAGATCAGCTCGACCTCATGCGGGTCCTTGTCGCCGAGCGCCGCCGCGGCGGTCTTCGCCAGCCGCGCGGAAATGCCGATGCGAAGCGCGCCGGTGACGAGCTTCAGTAGCGCCCAGCGGCCGGTCTCATCGAGCTCGTCGAGCCAGCGTTCGAGCTGTTTTGGCAGCTCGGTCTTGCCGAGGGTGCGGAGCGTGGTGACGACTTCGGTGAGGGTTGGGGGAGGTGGGTTGTTGTGGTTGCTTGGGTGGAGCGCATCGCTGGCATCTCGCCCGCGGTACCCCCCTCCCTGACCCTCCCCCGCAAGGGGGGAGGGAACGGTGAGGCTCGTGCCTCCATCACTTTGGGAATCGCTATTAGTTGTTGTGCTCGCTGACAGCGCCGCGTACTGCTGCGCTCCCTCCCCCCTTGTGGGGGAGGGCGGGGGAGAGGGGTGGCCCGGAAAAGATTCGTCGCTGCTTGCGCTGCGCTTCGGCCACATCAGCGCCACCGTCTCCGAGAGATCGCCGACATAATCGTAACTCAACCCGAACAGCACCTCATCCGTGCGCGACGCGATCAGGTCGCGGATCAGCGCCGGCTTGGCGTGCTTGAAGCTGAGCGCGCCGGTCAGTGCCGCCAGCGCGTAGCCGCGATCGGGATCGCCGACCTCGCGGAAATAGCCGGTGATCAGCCGCAGCTTGTTGTTGCGTCCGGGCTCGTAGGCGAGACGGTCGAGGAGTTCGGCGAAGCGGTTCATGCTTCGGCCTCGTCGGCAATCGGCGTCTCGCTCTCCTCCTCATCGCCATAGCCGACCAGATCGAGCGGCTGCGCCCTCAGGCCGCGCGATTGGCACCAATGCACCAGCGCGTCTTCCTGGCCGTGGGTGACCCAGATCTCGCCGGCGCCGGTCGCCGCGATCGTGGCGGTGAGGCCGTCCCAGTCGGCGTGGTCGGAAATCACGAGCGGCAATTCGACGCCGCGCTGCCGCGCGCGGGCGCGCACGCGCATCCACCCTGAGGCGAAGGCGGTGACGGGATCGGGAAAACGGCGCGTCCAGATATCTGATGTCGCTGACGGCGGTGCCAGCGTGATGGTGCCGGCGAGCGCCGCCTTCTTCACGCCCATCACCGGCCTGAGATCGCCAAGTGCGATCCCGCGGCTCTGGTAGTAATGCGTGATCGTCTCCATGGCGCCATGCAGATAGATCGGTGCGTCATAGCCGGCCTGCCGCAGCAGCGCGATCACGCGTTGCGCCTTGCCAAGCGAATAGGCGCCGACGAGATGCGCGCGTTCGGGAAACAGCGCGACCGAGGCGAGTAGCTTCTTCACTTCATCGGCCGCATCGCCATGCCGGAACACCGGCAGGCCGAACGTCGCCTCGGTGATGAAGACGTCGCAGGGCACCAGCTCGAACGGCGCGCAGGTCGGATCTCGCGCGTCCTTGTAGTCGCCGGAGGCGACGATGCAGGTGTCTTTGCATGTCACCGCGATCTGCGCCGAGCCCAGCACATGCCCGGCCGGGTGGAATTTCACGCTGACATCGCCGAGCCGGATCTCCTCGCCGTAACGGATGGCTTGCGTCGAGCCGGCGAAATTCTCGCCATAGCGCAGCCGCATCATGTCGAGCGTTTCCTGCGTCGCCAGCACCGCGCCATGGCCGGCGCGGGCATGGTCGGAATGGCCGTGGGTGATCAAGGCCCGCTCGACCGGGCGCACGGGATCGATGTGGAAGCTGCCGGGCTTGCAGCACAGGCCGGCAGCAGCTGGCAACAGGATGTCTTGCGGGCGCATGACTGCTATATAGGCTGCCTCACCGCATCTTCGAGTCACCACCCGCTTCCTGGTTCCCAATGCCCCTGCGCCTGTTTCTGTCCTCCGGCGATCTCATGGCCGACCGCCGTTTCGAGTTCGCGCGCGACCTCCAGCTCAAGGGCGATCTGCCTGCCGCCGCCGATCTCCTGGAGCAGGCGATCGAGCTCGCACCGAATTTCGCCTCGGCCTGGTTCACGCTCGGCGAGATCCGTCAGCAACTCGGCGAGCGCGACAAGGCCATCGCGGCCTTTCGTAAATCGCGCGAGTCCGATCCTGGGGATCAGCACGGTGCCGGCCTGCATCTGATACGGCTCGGCGACGCGCAGATGACGGAGATGCCCAAGGCTTATGTGCAGGCTCTGTTCGACCAGTACGCGCCGCGTTTCGAAGACGTGCTGATCAACGATCTCGGCTATCGCGCCCCGGCGCTGATCTTCAAGGCGGTGCTGGCCGCGCGCGTTGCCGCGAAGAAGCCGGCTTTCTTCAAGCGCACCATCGATCTCGGTTGCGGCACCGGGCTTGCGGCCGCCGCCTTCGCCAAGCAGGTCGATCATTTCATCGGTATCGACCTGTCGCCCGGCATGATCAGGGTGGCGCGCGCGACCGAGCTCTATGCCGAGCTCGAGGTCGCCGACATGATCGAGGGCCTGCGCAGCAAGGGCGATGCGAGCGCGAACCTCGTCGTGGCCGCGGATGCGTTCGTCTATCTCTCCGATCTCGCGCCGGTGTTGGCCGAAGCCGGGCGCGTGCTTGCAGCGGGCGGCGTGCTTGCCTTCACGCTGGAGACGCATGACGGCAGCGGCATCGTTCTCGGCGAAGGCCTGCGCTATGCCCATTCGGCGGAATATGTGCGGGGCGCGATTGCGCAAGCCGGACTGAAGCTCCTCACCCTGGAGCCGGGCTCTCCGCGCAACGAGAACAACGAGCCGGTGCGCGGCCTCGTCATCGTCGCCGAGAAAACTTGAGTCTAGGCGCTAAACGCCCCGCGATTTGAGCGTCATTGCGTCGCAAAGCGACGACTTCGGACTTGCGAGCCGTGCTGCGATGCCAGCACAATGCGCGCGCCAGGGAGAAACAAATAATGACCAAGAATCCATCGCGGCGCGATTTCAGCGCCGCCGCGCTCGCCACCATCGCCGCATCCACCTTGCCCGCGCCGTATGTCTGGGCCGCGGAGAAGAAATACGATGCGGGCGCCAGCGACACCGAGATCAAGATCGGGCAGACCGTGCCGCATTCCGGCCCCGGCTCGCTCTACGGCGTGCTCGGGCGTGTCGGCGAGGCCTATTTCCAGATGCTGAACGAGAAGGGCGGCATCAACGGGCGCAAGATCAAGTTTCTCACCATGGACGACGCCTACAGCGCGCCGAAATGCGTCGAGGCGACGCGGCGCCTGGTCGAGCAGGAGGAGGTGCTGGCGCTCTACGGCTCGCTCGGCACCGCGCCGCAGACCGCCGTGCACAAATACCTGAACTCCAAGGGCGTGCCGCAGCTGCTGCTCAACACCGGCGCGTCGAAGTGGAACAACCCGAAAGAGTTCAAGTGGACGATGGCGGGCCTGCCGCTCTATCCGACCGAGGCGCGCATCCTGGCGCGGCATGTCGTCAGCGTGAAGCCGAACGCCAAGATCGGCATCCTCTACCAGAACGACGATTTTGGCCGCGACTTCCTCGGTCCCTTCAAGAAGGTGCTGACTGACGCCGGCGGCACCGCGCAGGTGATCATGGAGCAGACCTACGATCTCACCGAGCCGACCGTCGATTCCCAGCTCATCAATCTCTCGAAGTCGGGCGCCGACGTGTTCTACAACATCTCCACCGGCAAGGCGTCGTCGCAGTCGATCCGGAAAGTGGCCGAGCTCGGCTGGAAGCCGCTGCAACTGTTGTCCGCGGGCTCGACCGGCCGTTCGATTCTGAACGCCGCGGGCCTCGAGAATGCCGCCGGCATCGTCGCCATCCGCTACAACAAGGAGGTCGGCCTGCCCAAATGGGAGAAGGACCCCGACGTGATGGCGTTCGAGGAGCTGCGCAAGAAGTACACGCCGGCCATCGACCCCGACAACACCATCGCCTTCGCCGGCTACGGCCAGGCCGTCACCATGGGCGAGATCCTGCGCCGCTGCGGCGATGATCTCACGCGTGCCAACGTGCTGAAGCAGGCCTCGACTCTTGCCGGCTTCCACTCGCCCTATTTCCTCGAGGGCGTCACCTACAGCTACACGCCCGAGGACTACACGCCGATGAAGACGCTCTTCATCTCCACCTTCACCGGCAAGGATTGGGATATCTCCGACAAGCCGATGTCGGAGTAGGAAACGGGCAGGACGTCGTAGGGTGGGCAAAGGCGCCCTTGCGCCGTGCCCACCATCTCTCCAGGTACCCATACGCGAAGGGTGGGCACGCTACGCTTTGCCCACCCTACGAGACCTCCCTCCACCCCTCGACGAACCAGCCTCCACGGCTTACCTGTGATGCCGTGCCGCCCCGCATCCACAAAATCCCGGCCGAGCCGGCCGCGCCGCTGCCCGACCGCTTCGAGGCGTGGTTCGCGGCGCGCGGCTGGTCGCCGCGCGCGCATCAACTGGCGCTGCTGGAGAAGGCGCGCGAGGACCGCTCCGCGCTGCTGATCGCGCCGACCGGCGCCGGCAAGACGCTGGCGGGATTTCTGCCGACGCTGGTGGAGTTGTCTTCTTTCTCTTCTCCCTCCCCCCTTGTGGGGGAGGGGCGGGGAGGGGGGTGGCCACAAGCACCGCTCGTGGCGCTACCCCCCTCCCGGCAGCCTGCGGCTGCCGACCTCCCCCACAAGGGGGGAGGTGACAACAACAGCCTCGTCTCCACCGGCCGCAGCGTGCAGCGTAGCGCTGGCCTCCACACGCTCTACATCTCGCCGCTCAAGGCGCTCGCCGTCGACATCGCGCGCAACCTGGAGCGACCGATCGCTGAGATGGCGCTGCCGATCAAGGTCGAGACCCGCACCGGCGACACGCCGGTGTCGCGGCGGCAGCGGCAGCGGCGCTATCCGCCTGATATCCTGCTGACGACGCCGGAGCAGCTCGCCCTTCTGCTCTCCTCCGACGACGCCCCGTTCCTGTTCTCCTCCTTGAAGCGCATCGTGCTGGACGAGCTGCACGCGCTGGTGACGTCCAAGCGCGGCGATCTGCTCTCGCTCGGGCTGGCGCGGCTGTGGCGGCTGGCGCCGCAGATCCGCGCGATCGGATTGTCGGCGACCGTGGCCGAGCCTGATCAGCTCGCGCGCTTCCTGGTGCCGCAGCCTGGCGGCAACGAAGTGGCCGCCGACATCGTGATCGCCGGCGGTGCCGCGCCGCCGCTGGTCGAGATGCTCGATACGCGCGAGCGGCTGCCCTGGGCCGGCCATGGCGCGCGTCACGCGCTCAGCGAGGTCTATGAGCTGATCAAGGCGAACAAGACCACGCTGGTCTTCGTCAACACCCGCAGCCAGGCGGAGATGTTGTTCCAGGATCTCTGGCGCATGAACGACGACGGGCTCGCGATCGCGCTGCATCACGGCTCGCTCGACGTCGCCCAGCGCCGCAAGGTCGAGGACGCGATGTCGGCAGGTAAGCTGCGCGCCGTGGTCTGCACCTCCTCGCTCGACCTCGGCGTCGACTGGGGCGACGTCGATCTCGTCGTCAATATCGGCGCGCCCAAGGGCTCGTCGCGCCTGATGCAACGCATCGGCCGCGCCAATCACCGCCTCGACGAGGCCTCGCGCGCGGTGCTGGTGCCGGCCAACCGTTTCGAGGTGCTGGAGTGCCGTGTCGCGATCGATGCCATCGCCGAGAATGCGCAGGACACGCCGCCGCTGCGCACCGGCGCGCTCGACGTGCTGGCCCAGCATGTGCTCGGCTGCGCCTGCGGCGAGCCGTTTCTCTCCGACGAGCTCTATGACGAGGTGCGCACTGCCGCGCCTTACGCCGGTCTGGCGCGGCAGGATTTTGACGATGTCGTCGATTTCGTCGCCTCCGGCGGCTACGCGCTGAAGACCTACGAGCGCTTCGCCCGCATCAGGCAGGACAAGCAGGGGCGCTGGCGCGTCGCCAATCCCAAGGTGCGGCAGAGCTATCGTCTCAATGTCGGCACCATCGTCGAGGAGCCGATGCTGAAGGTGCGGCTGGTGCGTTCCCGCTCCACCGGCAGCGGTTCGACCGGCGCGATCGCGCGCGGCGGCCGCGTGCTCGGCGAGATCGAGGAATACTTTATCGAGGGGCTGACCGCCGGCGACACCTTTGTGTTCGGCGGCGAGGTCGTGCGCTACGAGGCGCTCGCCGAGGATCAGGTCTATGTTTCCCGCGCCAACGACAAGGATCCGAAGGTGCCGTCCTATATGGGCGGCAAGTTCCCGCTCTCGACCTATCTGGCGGAGCGTGTGCGCCGCCTGCTCGACGACAGGCGCGCATGGAACGGTCTGCCGGAGCAGGTGCGCGACTGGCTGTCGTTGCAGAAGGACGTCTCGCGCGTGCCGGGTGTCCGCGAGCTTCTGGTTGAGACCTTTCCACGCGGTAACAAGCATTACCTGATCTGCTATCCCTTCGAAGGGCGCCTCGCGCACCAGACGCTCGGCATGCTCTTGACGCGTCGTCTGGAGCGTGCCCGCGCCCGGCCGCTCGGCTTTGTCGCCAACGAATATGCGGTGGCGATCTGGGGGCTGGGCGACGCCTCCTTCATGGTCCGCAACGGTGAGCTCAATCTCGACGCGCTGTTCAACCCCGACATGCTCGGGGACGATCTCGAAGCATGGCTGGCCGAATCCGCGCTGATGAAGCGCACCTTCCGCAACTGCGCGCTGATATCAGGCCTGATCGAGCGCCGCTTCACCAATGAGGACAAGAGCCGCCGCCAGGTACTGTTCTCGACCGATCTCGTCTACGACGTCCTGCGCAAGCATCAGGCCGATCACGTCCTCCTGCGCGCCGCCCGCGCCGATGCCGCCACCGGGCTGCTCGACCTGCGCCGTCTCGGCGGCATGCTGGCCCGCATCCAGGGCCGTATCACCCACCGGGAACTCGACCACGTCTCCCCGCTCGCGGTCCCCGTGATGCTGGAAATCGGCCGCGAGTCAGTCTATGGCGAAGCAGCAGACGAGCTCCTGGCCGAGGCCGCCAACGAGCTGGTCAAAGAGGCGATGGGATAAGAGCAGGTTTTGACGTGACGGCAGGCGCGCTGGTTTCAGGAGATGTCGAGGACATGCGCGTTTCCAGAGTCACCATCAGCGATGTGACGTTCGCCGCCGATCTCTCCGGCGCCCTGTTCTGGGAAGAGCAGCGCCTGCTCGTCGTCTCCGACCTGCATCTCGAAAAAGGCTCGAGCTTCGCCAGCCGCGGCGTGCTGCTGCCGCCTTACGATACGATCGCGACACTCGGCCGGCTCGCTGCTGTCATCTCCCGCCATGATCCGCGCACCGTCATCGCGCTTGGCGACAGTTTTCACGATCGCACCGCGCATGAGCGACTCTCCGCGGAGGATCGCGACGCCGTCGCCGGACTCCAATCCGGTCGCGACTGGATCTGGATCTCCGGCAACCACGATCCGATGCTGCCGCGCGATCTCGGCGGCACCGTCGCCGACGAGGTCGCGATCGGCCCGATCACGTTCCGCCACGAGCCGACCGGCGCGCATGGCGAGATCGCCGGCCATCTCCATCCCAAGGCCCGCGTCTCCGCGCGCGGCCGTTCGATGGAGCGCCGCTGCTTCGCCAGCGACGGGATGCGCGCCGTGATGCCCGCCTTCGGCGCCTATGCCGGCGGCCTCAGCATCCGCGACGCGGCGTTTGCAAGGATCTTCCCGAAGAACGGTTTTGTCGCCCATCTGCTCGGCGACCGCCGCGTCCACGCCATCGCCGCGTCGCGGTGTTATTGAGCTGAACACTCTTGCCACGCACACCGCTGCGCTCCCTCTCCCGCTTGCGGGGGAGGGCTGGGGTGGGGGTGTCTCCGCGTCGGGATTGCCTGGGATTGCGGAGAACGTCCCTGCGTGGCGAGAGCCCTCACCCGCCGCGCTCGGGACGATGCTTCGCATCGCCCGGGGCGCGTCGGCCTCTCCCGCAAGCGGGAGAGGCGGAGCAAACCCGCGGACAATCATCGTGAAATTCACATGCGATAGCCCTGCGCAAGGGGGGAGGGAACAGACCGACCTCGTGGCGACTAGGCCGCCTTCGCCTGCACATTGTCGCAGAACTCCGCGAGCCGATCCGCGAGCCGCAGCGTTGCCGGGCTCGCATCCGGCGCGGCCATCAGCGCCACCTCGGTCTTGTTGATCGGCGCAAAGCCGTCCTTCGCGGTCAGCACGCGATGATCGGCCTGGATCGACATCTCGGACAGGATACTCAGCCCCATGCCGGCGGCGACCGCGGCCTGGATGCCGGCGAGGCTCGATGACGTGTAGGCCATGTGCCAAATGCGGCCCGCGCTCTCCAGCGCGTGGATGGCGCCGGCGCGATAGAGGCAGCCCAGCGGAAAGCCGATCAGCGGCACCGACGGCGCGCCCGCGTCGATCGGATGGCTCTTGCTGGTGACCCAGTGCACCCGCTCCGGCCACACCGCGATCGCGCCCTTCTCGCCGGCCTCGCGCTTGTAAAGCGCCAGATCAAGCTCGCCGCGTTCGAGATCGCGGGCGAGGTTCTTGCTCTGGTCGGCGCGGACGTCGAGCCGCAGGCCGGGATGCGAGCGCGAGAACGTCGCCAGCAATTTCGCCAGGCGATAGGCCGCAAAATCCTCGGGAATGCCGAGCCGGATCGCGCCTTCGCTGTCGGGCTGGCTCAGCACGTCGCGCGCTTCTTCTGCAAGCGAGAGCAGCCGCCGGGCGTAGGACAGCAACCGCTCGCCGGCTTCGGTGGGACGCACGTCCTTGCCGTCGCGGTGCAGGAGCACCTGGCCGACATCCTCCTCCAGCCGCTTGATCTGCTGGCTGACGGTCGATTGCGTGCGGTGGACGCGCTCGCCGGCGCGGGTGAAGCCGCCGGCCTCGACCACCGAGACGAAGCTGCGCAGAAGCTCGAGATCGAGCATGGGCGCCTCCATTCGAAAATCCACTGATTGGAAGTTAATCATTTAATTTCCAAATGGCAAGCGGCCTCCCTAGATCGAGGGCCAGAAGAAAACATCCGAGAATGCCCTCATGTCGCTCGCTCCCTCGATTCCCGTTCCCCGCAGCCGCTTCAACACGCTGCCGCTCGCCATCGGCCTGTTCTGCCTGCTCTGGAGCTATGCCTTCGTCGCCGGCAAGATCGGCGTCACCCATTGCCCGCCGCTGATCTTGCTCGCCGCGCGCTTCTCGCTCGCCGGCATTTTGATCCTCGGTGCGACGCTGATCCGCGGCGACAGCTGGTCCTTGTCCTGGCGCGATGCCGCGATCTTCGCTGTGCTCGGCATCGCCAACAACGCGCTCTATCTCGGGCTCGGCTACACCGGCCTGCAATCGGTCTCCGCCGGGCTCGGCGGCCTGATCGTGTCGGCCAATCCGGTGTTCACCGCGGCGCTCGCTGCATTGTTGCTCGGCGAAGGCATGACCTGGCGCAAGGCGGGCGGTCTCCTGCTCGGCGTCATCGGAGTGACGGCGATCGTCTGGCACCGCCTGTCGGTCGGCACCGATTCATGGCACGGCATCGTCTTCACGCTTGCCTCGCTCGCCTCCATCGTCCTCGGCACGATCCTCTTCAAGCTGCTCGCGCCGAAGGGAAGCCTGTGGATCGGCAACGGCGTGCAGAATCTCGCAGCGGGCATCGTGCTGACGCCGGTCGCGCTCACCTTCGCCGACGTCCACGCGATCGATGTCACCCCAAGCCTGATCGGCGCCTTCGCCTTCCTCGTGCTCGGCGGCTCGATCCTGGCCTACTGGCTCTGGTTTCATCTCCTGAAAGTGTGTGGCGCCACCGCTGCCAGCGCCTATCATTTCCTGATGCCGCCGCTCGGCATGCTGTTCGCCTTCCTCGTGCTCGGCGAGCATGTCGAGGCCCGCGACCTGCTCGGCATCATCCCGGTCGCGCTCGGCATCTATCTGGTGACCCGGCCGGCGAAATCGCTTTCGTCAAAGTTGCTTCCGTCAAAGGCCGCATCGTAAGGAAGGTTCATCATGCCCATTTCCATCACCCTGATCGGCGGCCCGACCGCGCTGATCGAGATCGACGGCTTCCGTCTCCTCACCGACCCGACCTTCGATGCGCCGGGCGCGTACCAGCTGCCGCATGTGAAGCTGGAGAAGACCATCGGCCCCGCCGTGAGGCCCGATGCGATCGGTCCGGTCGATGCGGTCCTGCTCAGCCACGACCAGCATTCGGACAATCTCGACAATTCCGGCCGCGCGTTTCTCAAACATGCGAAGCGCGTGCTGACGACAGAGGCCGGCGCCAGGCGCCTCGGCGGCCATGCCGAAGGCCTTGCGCCCTGGGCGACCTCGCATGTGAAGGATCGTGACGGCAATTCACTGACCATCACCGCGACGCCGGCGCGTCACGGTCCTGCCGGCATCGAGCCGCTGTCGGGCGATGTCATCGGCTTCGTGGTGTCCTCAAACCGGAAGGACACAAGCGCGGTCTATATCAGCGGCGACACCACCTGGTTCGACGGCGTTGCCGAGGTCGCCCGCCGCTTCAAATGCCGCGTGGTGCTGCCGTTCGCGGGCGCTGCGCAGACGCGCGGGCCGTTCCATCTCACCATGGACACCAATGACACCATCGAGACCGCACGGGCCTTTCCCGATGCGATGATCGTGCCGTTGCATACCGAAGGCTGGGCGCATTTCCGCCAGAACAGCGAGGACCTGCGCAAGACCTTCGACGTGCTCGGTTTCGGGACGCGATTGCGATTGCTGGAGCCGGGCGTGCCGACGGTGATCGAGGCGCCGTGATGGAGGTCGTCATTCCGGGGCGACGCGAAGCGTCGAGCCCGGAATCCATCGGGCCACCTACTCCGCCGATCGATGGATTCCGGGTTCGCGCTACGCGCGCCCCGGAATGTCAGTCTCAATCCTTCCGGAACACGATCGACGCCATCCAGCCCGTCATCAGCGCCATGGCCGCGGTGGCGAGGCCGTAGATCAGGCCGTTCTGTCGCGCGGTCGTCGCGACGAACTGTTCGAAACCGACCTTGACGATCTCGAAGGCGGTTTCGGTCCTACCGATGAATGCGCCGCCCGCGAACAGCTTGATCTCGACCTCATAGGTGCCGATCGGCACCTCCGCCGGCAGCGGAATCCCGGTGCGGAACAGCGTCGGCGTCAGGAACGTCACGGCGCTCGCATCCTCGCGATAGAGGCCGCGCTGGGTGCGCAGGCGGATGAAGGCGGAGCGGAATGCGTCGTTCGGCACCACGTCGGCATAATCGCCGCTGACGCGCTGGGTCAGCCGCACGTTGTTCAGCCCGATCTGCTGCCGCCGTGCGATGTCGGGCGAGGTGATGACGTCGAACGGGCGGTTGGCGAACAGTGCCAGATAGCTCGGCACCTGCAGGAACTGCCGGTAGTCGGTGTTGATCCAGATGCCGAAAGTGCGTTCCTTGCGCCGTGTCACCATGTCAGCGCGCGGGCCTATCACGGTGACCACGAGATCGTAAGCCGTGCGGTCCGCGGGCGTCGTGGCGTCCTTCTCGACCGAGCCGAACAGCACCAGCTCCTCGCCGGAATAATTCGGCGTCACCGTGACGCGGTGGTTGGAGACCGACACGATCAGCCGCTCGGCCCGCGCGGCGCTGCCGAGCAGCAGGACGAGAACGATTGCGAGCAGCGCGCGAATCATCCGCTCACTCCGAGCTCACGGATGGTGAAGAGATCCTCCGGGCGGATCACCAGCTCGATCGCGAAGCGGACGCCGACCGAGAGGATCAGCAAGCCCAACAGCAGCCGCAGCTGCTCGCCGCGAATCTTCTGGCCGGCACGCGCGCCGAACTGCGCGCCGGTGACGCCGCCGACCATCAGGATCAGTGCCAGCACGGCATCGACGAGGTGGTTGGTCACCGCATGCAGCATGGTCGCGAACAGCATGGTGACCAGGGTGAGAACCATCGAGGTCCCGATCACCGTCGAGGTCGGCACTCGCAGCAGGTAGATCATGATCGGCACCAGGATGAAGCCGCCGCCGATGCCCATGATGGCGCCGATAAAGCCGATCATGGTGCCGACGATCAAGACGGGGATCACCGAGAGATAGATCTTCGAGCGCTTGAACCGCATCTTCAGCGGCAGGCCATGGATCCAGTTGTGCGTGCGCCGCGGCGGCACCGTGCCGCGCCGCGTCCGCATCAGGGCGCGCAGGCCTTCGGAGAACATCAGGCTGCCGACGGTGGTGAGCAGCACGACGTAGGACAGCGCGATCATCAGATCGAGCTGGCCGAGCGCGCGGAGCTGCGTGAAGGTCCACACCCCCAATGCTGTGCCGGTCACGCCGCCGCAGAGCAGCACGCTCGCCAGCGCCGGATCGATCGCGCGCCGCCGCCAGTAGGAGATCGCGCCGGAAAAGGAGGACGCCGCGATGTGGCTAGCGACCGAGGCGACCGCGACCGCCGGCGTGATGCCGATGAAGATCAGCAGCGGCGTCATCAGGAAGCCGCCGCCGATCCCGAACATGCCGGAGACGAAGCCGACCGCAGCGCCCATCGCCAGCACCAGGAAGACGTTGACCGGAAGATCGGCGATCGGAAGGTAGAGCTGCATTGAACCACGCACCGGCGAGACGGATCGATTGCCGCGTCTCTCAATAGCGGAATTCGCTGTCGAGCGGATCAGGAATTTTGGGCGTGGTGAATGGGTGTGAGGAGTGTGATGAGATTGGGCGTGATCGTTGCGACAATGGAGGTGCGCTCCCTCCCCCGTTTGCGGGGGAGGGCTGGGGAGAGGGTGCCTCCGCAGTGAGACTCCCCAAGAGGATAAAGCCCTCACCCGGCGCTCTTGCGAGCGCCGACCTCTCCCGCAAGCGGGAGAGGTGCACCGAGCCCGTGACCCGCTTGGTTCAATCTAATGCTATGCGGCTCAGTGCGCCGCTGACGCCGACCGCTTCGTCGCGACCGGCTTCGGCGCGGGCTTGGCGTTCGCCTGCGGCGCGCTGTCCCAGCCGCCGTTCGGGGCTGGGACGTTGACGGCATCGTCGGGCTGCGGTTCGGCGCTGAAAGTCTGGATCGCGAGCTTGGCGGCGGCGAGCGATTGCGGATCGAGGCGCTTGGCGACGTCGTCGCGCTTGCCGGCAGCGTCCGCATCGCCCTGGGCGGCTGCCAGGCTGAACCATTTGTAGGACTCGGCGAGGTTCTGCTCGACGCCGATGCCGCGGGCATAGAGGATGCCGAGATTGAACTGGCTGTCGGCGACGCCGCGGTCGGCCGCTTTCCTGAACCACTGCGCCGCGCTCTTGTAATTGGCGCCGCGTCCGCCGCCGTCGGCATCGAGCACAGCGAGATTGTGCATCGCCTTGGCGTTGCCGCGCTCGGCGGCCTGCGTGTAGTAGCGGCGGGCGATATCGGCGTCCTTCTTCACCCCGAGGCCCTTTTCGTAGAGCGTGCCGAGGCGGAAGGTTGCGGGCATCACGCCGGCCTGCGCCGCGCGGTCGTACCATTTCGCAGCTTCGTCGTAGTTTGCAGCGACGCCCTTGCCTTCGGCAAAGCGCACGGCGATCTCGTAGGCGGCAGTGGCATCGCCCTTCATCGCGGCGGTGCGCAAGCCTGGGCCGCCGATAGCGTCGGGCAGTTTCTCGCTCGGCGGCACCTGGACGAGGCCGAGCCGCGCGCGGCTGGCCCCCGACAGCGCGCCGGTGACGTCGCTGGCGGCAGGCGGCACGGCCGCCGGAGCGGGCGGGATTTCAACCGAGGCCGAGCTGCCGGAATTGGGCGTTGGAGCCGGCGCGGCATTGTTCTGGGATTGCCGTCCGATCGGCGTCGGCGAGGTCATCGAGGGCGTGACCTGCTCGGGTATGGCGGGCTTGGTCTCGACCGGAGGCGGCGAAGCCTGCGGCGCGGGCTCGCTCACCGAATTTTCCATCGCCTGCGGTGCCGGCGGCGTGCTGCCGCCATCGAGCAGGTTCATCGCCATCTTGAAGGTGCCGAGCACGATCACGACCACGCTCGCGCCGACCAGCAGCGAGCGGATCTTCGAGGTGATGGTCGAGGCGCCTTCCTGGCCCTTGTCCTTGGCGCGGGCGATTGCGGCCTTGGCGCCACGGGCCGGCTTCTCGGGCGGCTGCGCGGCGGCGGCCTGAGCGGCGCGGCGCGCGGCCGCGATGAAGCTCGACGACGACACCGGCTCCTTCGGAGCAGTGGGAATTCCGCTGATCGCGCTCTCGGAGGCGGCAATGCGCTCCGACGGCGTGGCCACGCGTCCGCCCGGCCGCGTGCCAGGCTCGAGCGGATGATCCGGCGGCAATTCCGGCGCCAACGCGGCGCGGGCGGGCGCCGTATGCGGCTCCAGGATTTCACTGATCGCGCGCGGCGGCAAGGGTGGTGCGGCTTGCGGTGCCGTCGGCGCCATCGGGACCGGCGGCGGAGCGGCAGGTGCCGCGGCGGCGTGGAATTCGCGCGGCGCGGCCACGAAGGCGGAATGCGCCGGCTGCTGCATGGCGGCCGGATTCGGCAGCTCAGGCTTCGGATCGTATTTCGGCTGCTGTGCTTGCTGCCGAGCTTCGCGCGCCATCGGCGCGGGCTCCATGGGCGCAGCCATCGGCATCGGCATCGGCTGCGGCGCAGGGGCCGGCGGCGCGGTGCGCACCGCGCGCAGATCGCCCTCGATCATCGAGAGGCGATCGACGACGTGGCCGAGCGCGCTGTGAACGGCTTCGAGCGAGTCCTGGGTGCTGCGGTTGGTTTCGGCCTGGCTGAAGCGAATGTCGGAGAGCTCGCGCTTCACGAGATCGACCATGCCGGAATCGGGGGACGGCGCCGAACTGCGGCTCTCGGCGAGCGCGGAATAGGTCGCCTGCTGCCGTTCGAGATGGCGCAGGATGTCGTGCAGCCCGTCCTCGACGCGGCTGAGATTGGTGTTGCGCGGATCGGAGGCAGCTTCGATCCGCTCCAGCAGATAGGAGACGCGCTGTTCGAGATGCGCAAAGGTCGAGGCCGAATCGCTGCCGACCTGCATACGGTCGAAACGATCCGACAGCGCACGGATTGCGGCCTCGAGGTGCTCGGTGCTCTCGGCGGGCTGAGGCCGCTCGCGCGTCTCCAGCGCGGCGGTGAGTGCCGCGATGCGCTGCTCGAGCACGGCAAAGCTGTCGCCGGGGCCGGACGAGCGGGTGATCTGGTCGACCTTGGACGACAACAGCTGCACGTCCTCGGACAGCCGTGCCAGCGCTTCGTTGGAGGCGACGTTGGAGACGATGCCGCGCAGCGCCGAGATCGCGCCTTCGAGCTGGCGCACCGTGGACGGATCGTCATTGGCGCGCAGGATCAGATCGAGCTTGGCGCCGAGATTGCGGATCGCCTCGTCATAGCCGGTGAGCTGCTCGGCCGGCGTCAGCGTGCGCAGCACCTGCTTGATGTCGGACAGCGCGTGCTCGATGCCTGACAGAACCTGGCCGTCGGTGCCGGACGAGCGGGTCTCGTCGATGCGACGGTGCAGCGAACGGATTTCGTTTTCGATCGATTCGATCGCGCGGCGCGGCATCGCCTCGGTGATGGCGTGGCGGATCTCCGCGAGCTCGCTGCGGAAAGCGTTGATCGCCTGCTCGGTATTGTCGGGGCGCTGGAGCGACTCGATCTGGCTCGTGATCTTGAGCAGATGGCGCTCGAGCGACGAGAAATCCGGCCCCGGCTGCGGTGGCGGCGGAGCGTAGGCGGGCGCGGGCGGCGCCATCGGCGCGGCGAAAGGAGCTGCCGCGGGCGCAATCGACGGCGCGGCGCGCGGCGGCATCTGCCTGGGCGTAAAGCCGTCGAGCTCGCTCTGCCGTGCCGTGATCTCGGCAACGGCGACGTCGAACGAGGCGGGGCTCAGCGGCGGCGAACTGCGATAGACCTGCGCGGCCGCGCGCTCGACCGCATCGGCCTGGCGCTGGCGCGTCTCGACGGGTGCGGGCCGCGGAGCCTGAGGCGGCTGCGGTTGCAGCTGCTGCGGCTTTGAGATTTGCGACAGGCGCGCATCGAGCCGCGAGATCGCGTCGTTGAGCTGGCGTGCGACGCCCTGCTCGCGCGAGACCTCTTGTCGTGAAGAGTCCTGGCGAGGGGTGGGCTTCGAAATCCGTTCGATCTGCTGGGTGATCGCGTCGAGCCGCTGGTGGATGTCGGCGACTTCGCGGCTTTCCGGACTCGGTACCTGGTTCGGCATGTGTTGCGGACGCTGCTCGTAAGGTCCGCGAAAGTTTGGCGGGGCAGTTTCGCCGAGCGTGGAGTTCAGCCAATCGTTGAGTGACATGCCGGCTCTGCGCGCAGCAGCTTCGGCCCGCTCCCGGACGGAGGGATCGATGCCGTCAACACTCCACGATACGCGCGAATTCATGACTCTGTCCGGTTCCGACTTCGGCGCCCCACCCGGCGACTCCAGCCTTCCCACGCGTGCCGGTTGCAAAGACAATCGGATTTGGCGCGGGTCGTCTGCCTCGAAAACCGACTTTTGTCTGTTACGGTAAATAACGGGTTAAGGAACGCGGGCCCGGTGTCTTAAAGTTGGGCGGCGGGAACCCAATGAACTGAACCTCAGCTTTCGCCGCATAGTCGGAGCGCTCCCTCCCCCGCCTGCGGGGGAGGGCTGGGGAGAGGGTGCTTCCGCAATCGAGGATCCCCAAGAGGAGAAAGCCCTCACCCGCGCCTTCGGCGCGACCTCTCCCGCAAGCGGGAGAGGTGACGGGCACCGCCGAGGCCGATCTAGCCTTCAGCCCTTCCCCTCGCGCTTGCCGTCCTCCAGCGGCACCACCGTGCCCTTGCCGCTCATCGTCGACAGCGCCTCGAGTGTCTCTTCGCAAAAGTCGGCCACCATCTGCTCGTGGCGGGCGCCGAGGCGGAGCAGGAGCAGGTTGCCGAGATCGAGCCGGCCCTCCGCCGTGCCGCCCGGAAATCGCTTTTTCAGAATCCGCTCATAGTTCGCGTGGCGGTCGCGGTGGTGCTCCAGCCGGGCCATCAGATCGGTGCGAAGCGGTTCGATATCGATGCTGTCGAGCGCATGCAGCCGAACCAGCAGATCGTCCTTGGTCGAGGCTGGCGTGCTTGGCCGCGCGGCCCAGTGCCGCAGCGCTGTTCTCCCCTCGGGGGTGAGCGTATAAACCAGCTTGTTGGGCTTGCCTGTCTGCACGACCTCGCGGCCCTGGATGTAGCCGCGGTCGCGCAGCTTGGAGAGCTCGCGATAGATCTGCTGATGGTCGGCCTTCCAGAAGAAGCCGATCGAGGAATCGAACGTCTTGGCGAGCTCGTAACCCGTCATCGGACGTTCCGTCAGGCATGCGAGGATTGCGTCGCCCAGTGCCATGACACCGGCCTCCCTTCTTCGACCTTGACCAACCAGCTTGACTTTATGCGCATCTGCGCATATGCGTCAATGTGCATATGAGGCAGCTTCGGAGCGGGCCAAAGACCCGCCCCGAAGATCAAGCAAAATCAACCTCTTCGCTACTGTGCATGGGGTTGTTTTCGCGTTTTTTGCCCAGGCCTTTAGGGAGGCGCCCGAGAATGACCGGCCTCGATTCCTGGTACGGCTACATGAAGTCCCATGACCGCAAGGCGCTCTGGGACCTGCTCCATCCCGATGCCGTGTTCGAAAGTCCTGTGGTGCATTCGCCCCAGCGCGGCCGCGACATCACCTTCAAATATCTGTCGAGCGCCGAGAAGGTCCTCGGCGGTCCCGGCTTCGCCTATGTCGGCGAGTGGACGAGCGCCAATGGCGCCGTCCTCGAGTTCAAGACCATGATCGACGGCATCGAGATCAACGGCGTCGACATCATCACCTTCGATCCCGAGGGACGCATCACGCATTTCAAGGTGATGGTGCGTCCGCTCAAGGCGATCAACATGCTGCACCGTCTGATGGCGGAGCAGCTTGCCGCCCCATCATGACCCTGCCCTGAGGTTGCAGAAGCAGCTAAGCTTGCTGGCAAAGGCTGCGCCGCAGGAATCACGCGAACATCGTCACTTCAAGCCCCAATGACTTCAAGGTACCTGCCGGGAGACCACCATGCCGATCTATAAAGCCCCCGTCGAAGACGTGAATTTCCTGCTCAACGACGTCTTCCAGATCGATCGTTACGACAATCTGCCCGGCTTCTCCGATGCGTCCAGCGACGTGCGCGAGGCGATCCTGGGCGAAGCCGCCAAGCTCGCCGAAGAGGTGCTCCAGCCGCTCAACCGCGTCGGCGATCTCGAAGGCTGCAAGCGCGCCGATGACGGCAGTGTCACCACGCCGAAGGGCTTCAAGGACGCGTTCAAGCAGGTTGCCGAGGGCGGCTGGCTTGGCCTGTCGGCTCCGACCGAGTTCGGCGGGCAGGGCCTGCCGGTGACGCTCTCCCAGGCGGTCAACGAATTCCAGATCTCCGCCAACATGGCGTTCTCGATGTATGGCGGCCTCACCATGGGGGCGACCGCAGCCCTGATCGTGCACGGCAGCCCCGAGCAGAAGAAGACCTATGTGCCGAAGATGGTGGCGGGCGAATGGACCGGCACCATGAACCTGACCGAGCCGCATTGCGGCACCGATCTCGGCATGCTCCGCACCAAGGCGGTGCGGCAGGCCGACGGCAGCTTCAAGATCACGGGCACGAAGATCTTCATCTCCGCTGGTGAGCACGATCTTGCCGACAACATCATTCATCTCGTGCTCGCCCGCATCGAGGGCGCGCCCGCCGGCATCAAGGGTGTCTCGCTGTTCGTGGTGCCGAAATTCCTGGTGAATGCCGACGGTTCGGTCGGCGCACGCAACGGCGTGGTCTGCGGCTCGATCGAGCACAAGATGGGCATCCACGGCAATTCCACCTGCGTGATGAACTACGACAGCGCCACCGGCTGGCTGATCGGCGAAGAGAACAAGGGCATGCAGGGCATGTTCGTGATGATGAACGAGGCCCGCCTCGGCGTCGCCGTGCAGGGTCTCGCGCAGTCCGAGGTCGCCTATCAGAACGCCGTCGCCTATGCCCGCGAGCGCATCCAGGGCCGTTCCCTGACCGGCACCAAGGCGCCGGACAAGCCGGCCGATCCGATCATCGTGCATCCCGACGTGCGCCGCACGCTGCTCTCGATCCGCGCCTTCAACGAGGCCGCGCGCGCCTTCGTGATGTGGACCGCGCTGAAGAGCGACGTTGCTCACCGGTCGGAGGATGCCAAGGACCGTCAGGCCGCCGACGACCATATGGGCCTGATGACGCCGGTGCTGAAGGGCTTCCTCACCGACTACGGCTTCGCCAACGCGGTGCAGGCGCAGCAGATGTATGGTGGCCACGGCTACATCGCCGAGCAGGGCATGGAGCAGTTCGTGCGCGATGCGCGTATTGCGATGATCTATGAAGGCGCCAACGGCATCCAGGCGCTCGACCTCGTCGGCCGCAAGCTGCCGCGCGACGGCGGCCGCGCCATCATGGCCTTCTTCGGCGAGGTCATGGCCTTCGCCAAGGAGAACGGCGGCGACGAGGCGCTAAAACCCTTCATCACCCCGCTCTCGGCTTCGCTCGGCCATCTCCAGCAGGCCACCACCTGGCTGATGCAGAATGCGATGATGAAGCCGGACAATGCCGGTGCTGCCGCAACCGATTACCTGCATCTCTTCGGCTTCGTCGCGCTCGGCTACATGTGGGCGAAGATGGCCAAGGTGACCAATGCCAAGATTGCCGAGAGCGGGGCGACGCCCTATCTCTCGACCAAGCTCGTCACCGGTCGCTTCTTCATGGAGCGGATGTTGCCGGAGACCGCGGCCAATCTCGCGCGCATTCAGTCGGGCTGCGCCACCATCATGGAACTGCCGGCAGAAGCGTTCTGAGCATTTTCGCTTCACCAATAATGCCGATCGCGTCGCGGTCGTAACCAATAGCTGCAATCAGGAGGCTCCCATGGCAGATGCCTACATCTACGACCACGTCCGAACCCCGCGCGGCCGCGGCAAGGCGGACGGCGCGCTGCACGAAGTTACCGCGCTGGCGCTCGCCGCGGTGCCGTTGAAGGCGCTGAAGGACCGCAACAATCTGCCGGAAGATTGTGTCGACGACGTCGTGCTCGGCGTGGTCGATCCCGTCGGTGAAGCAGGCAGCGACATCGCGCGTTTCGCCGCGCTGAAGGCGGGCCTCGGCGAAGCCGTGCCAGGCGTGCAGATCAGCCGCTTCTGCGCCTCCGGTCTCGATGCCGTGAACTTTGCGGCCGCGCAGGTGATGAGCGGCCAGCATGAGCTCGTCATCGGCGGCGGTGCCGAATCGATGAGCCGCGTCGGCATCGGCGCCTCCGGCGGCGCCTGGCCGATGGATCCCTCGATGGCGGTGCCCGCCTATTTCATGCCGCAGGGCGTCTCGGCCGATCTGATCGCGACGAAGTACGGCTTCTCGCGTGACGACGTCGACGCTTACGCCGTGCAGAGCCAGCAGCGCGCCGGCAAGGCCTGGGACGAAGGCCGCTTCAACAAGTCGGTCGTGCCGGTGAAGGACATCAACGGCCTCACCATCCTCGCCAAGGACGAGCACATGCGTCCTTCGACGACGATGCAGTCGCTGGCGCAGCTTCAGCCGGCGTTCACGATGATGGCGCAGATGGGCGGCTTCGACGGCGTCGCGGTGCAGTCGCACCCCGAAATCGAGCGCGTCAATTACGTGCACCACGCCGGCAACTCGTCGGGCATCGTCGACGGCGCCGGCGCCGTGCTGCTCGGCAGCAAGGACGCGGGCAGCAAATACGGCCTGAAGCCGCGCGCAAAAATCCGCGCGTTTGCGAACATCGGCTCCGAGCCCGCGATGATGCTGACCGGTCCGGTCGACGTCACCGAGAAGCTGTTCGCGCGCTCCGGCATGAAGAAGTCGGACATCGACCTGTTCGAGCTCAACGAGGCCTTCGCCTCGGTCGTGCTGCGCTACATCCAGGCCTTCGATATCGACAACGCCAAGATCAACGTCAACGGCGGCGCGATCGCGCTCGGCCATCCGCTTGGCGCGACCGGTGCGATGATCCTCGGCACCGTGCTCGACGAGCTCGAGCGCACCAACAAGTCCACTGCCCTTGTGACGCTGTGCATCGGCGGCGGCATGGGCACCGCGACCATCATCGAGCGCGTCTAAGGCGAAGGGGAGCAACCAACATGGCTTACAAGAATTTCAAGGTTGAAACCGACGCCGACGGCATCGCGCTCGTCACCTGGGACATCCCGGGCCGTTCGATGAACGTGCTCGACGAAACCTCGACCAGCGAGCTCGACGCGATCGTCAAGGCGACCACCGCCGACGCCGCGGTGAAGGGCGTCGTCATCACCTCGGCCAAGGAGGCGTTCTGCGCCGGCGCCGATCTGTCGATGCTCGAGGGCATGAACCAGGCCTACGCCAAGGTCTTCAGGGAGCAGGGCGAGACCGCCGCGAACCAGATGCTGTTCGAGCAGAGCCGGCGCTTCTCGCAGGTGCTGCGCTCGATCGAGACCTCCGGCAAGCCGTGGGCGGCCGCGATCAACGGCCTCGCGCTCGGCGGCGGTTTCGAGATCACGCTGTGCTGCCACTATCGTGTGGCAGCGGAAAATCCCAAGACGCGCCTCGGCCTGCCCGAGGTCAAGGTCGGCCTGTTCCCCGGCGCCGGAGGCACGCAGCGCGTGCCGCGCCTGGTGCCGCCGCAGGATGCGATGACCATTCTGCTCAAGGGCGATCCGGTCACGGTCGAGAAGGCCAAGGCACTCAATCTGATCCACGCCATCGTTCCGGCCGCTGACCTTATCAAGGCCGCGAAAGACTGGATCAAGGGCGGCGGCAAGGCCGTCGCGCCCTGGGACGAGAAGGGCTTCAAGCTGCCCGGCGGTCCGGTGTTCTCCAAGGCCGGCATGATGATGTTCCCGGCCGGCAACGCGATCTATCGCCGCGAGACCTACGACAACTATCCCGCCGCGCGCGCGATCATGAGCTGCGTCTATGAAGGCCTGCAGCTGCCGATCGACGCCGCGCTGCGGGTCGAGTCGCGCTACTTCACCTCGGTGCTGCGCTCCAAGGAAGCGGCCGCGATGATCCGCAGCCTGTTCCTGTCGATGCAGGAGCTCAACAAGGGCGCGCGCCGTCCGAAGGACGTGCCCGCAACCAAGGTGAAGAAGATCGCCGTGATCGGCGCCGGCTTCATGGGCGCGAGCGTCGGCTACGTCTCCGCGCGTGCCGGCCTCGACGTCGTCCTGATCGATCGCGACCAGGACAGCGCCGACAAGGGCAAGGCGCATGCGCAGAAGGTGATCGAGGAGCAGATCAAGAAGGGCCGCGCCAAGCCCAATGATGCCGAAGCGCTGCTCGCGCGCATCACGCCGACGGCCGACTATGCAGCTCTGAAGGACGTCGACCTCGTCCTCGAGGCCGTGTTCGAGGACCGCAAGGTCAAGGCGGAGACGTTTGCCAAGGCGCAGGAATATCTGAAGCCGGACGTAGTCTTCGCGTCGAACACCTCGACGCTGCCGATCACCTCGCTCGCGGAAGCCTTCAAGGACCAGGGCAAGTTCGTCGGCATCCATTTCTTCTCGCCGGTCGAGAAGATGATGCTGGTCGAGATCATCCTCGGCAAGAACACTGGCGATGTCGCGCTCGCGACCGCGCTCGACTATGTCCGGCAGATCGGCAAGACGCCGATCGTGGTCAACGACAGCCGTGGCTTCTTCGCCAACCGTTGCGTCGGCCGCTACGTCGCCGAAGGCAACGAGATGTTCCTCGAAGGCGTGCCGCCGGCGATGATCGAGAACTGCGCCAAGATGGCCGGCATGCCGGTCGGCCCGCTCTCGCTGTCGGACGAAGTGGCGCTCGACCTCGGCCTCAAGATCATGAAGGCGACCGAAGCCGATCTCGGTCCGAACGCCATCAACCCCGATCAGAAGAAGCTGATGGTGGAGATGGTCGAGAAGCAGGGCCGACTCGGCCGCAAGAACAGCAAGGGCTTTTACGACTATCCCGAGAAGGGCAAGGGTCAGAAGAGCCTGTGGCCGGGCCTCTCGGCGCTCCAGCCGAAGCAGCTCGACCCCGACACGCTCGACGTCGAGGAGCTGAAGCAGCGCTTCCTGGTGGTGCAGGCGGTGGAAGCCGCGCGCACGGTGGAGGACCACGTCATCACCGATCCGCGCGAAGCGGATGTCGGCTCGATCCTCGGCTTCGGCTTCGCGCCGTTCACCGGCGGCACGCTGTCCTACATCGACTTCATGGGCACGAAGAAGTTCGTCGAGCTCTGCCACAAGCTGGAAGCGAAATACGGCTCGCGCTTCACGCCGCCGAAGCTTCTTGAGGAGATGGCGGCGAAGGGCGAAACCTTCTACGGCCGCTTCGCGCCGAAGAAGGCGGCGGCCTGATCACCCAAGGCCATTTGAGAACAAAGGCCGGATCGTCGATCCGGCCTTTTTGTTTGGGGAGACGTCATCACGGTTGCGTCAGGAGGTTCCCGATCTGTGGAACCGGTCACAGAATTCGCGTAGGAACCCTGCCAGAGTCCCCGCTGCCGCGGTGTCGCGCAATTGTCATAGGCGCGCCAAAGCGGCGCCGTTCTTTTGCTCGGCCCTGGCACTAGTCTTGCTGCGGGTCAGGGTCACGAACCCGGTTGGGACGCTTGCCGATCCATCGGCGAGTTGAAGAGAAAATAAGAAAGTGTCCTTGATGAACTCCTTGGTGCTGCGGAAGACCGCGCTTGGCCGCGATCTCACCGCGAAATACACTGTTGCGCCCGCGAATGGCCGCCTGTCGCCGCAACAAAAGCCGGTGCGCCTGCGCCGCAAGGGCCCGGTGCTTTGGGCAGCCTTGGCGTTACTTGTGCTCGCGGTGGATTTTCTGCTCGCCTGTCTCGCCTGGCTCGCCGTCGATTTCGTCATGGGATGAGACGTGGCGCGCGTGCAGCACATAGGCTGCCGCGAAATAGGCGAGCTGGCAGACGGCAAGACAGATGGCAATGACGATCACGCCCGCCATCATCCCGAATTCGTAAGCGCGCAGAATTATCGCCGAGAACACTGCGATCAACGGTGAGATCACAACCAGCGCCCAGATCTTGAAAACGCAACCTGTCGCGATTCCCACCAACGCACTTGCGACGATCAGGACGAAGGCAATCGTCAAGTTCAACTCCGATGAGAGCCCAAAAAATCTTCAAGCAATTCAGCCAAGCTCGCCCGCTTTGCGAGTGCTGACAAGACAGCACTACTTACGTTTGGCGAACAGTAGTTCATAAGTCAAACTAAGGTACGATGATCCGGCGCAACGGGTCCGCTCCCGCGCCGCCCGGCAGCATAAAAAGAAAGGCCGAATCGTCGGTCCGGCCTTTCGCTGCCTGCGTCTTGCGAGCGCTTACTTTGCCTGCGCGAGGCCTTCCTTCCTCAGCGCCTCCTGCACCTGTGGCCGTGCCGCGACGCGGGTCTTGTAGGCGGTGAGGTTGGGCATCGCCGAAAGATCAAACTTCATCCGGTCGGCCCAGGTCAGCATCGTGAAGAGATAGCCGTCGGCAACCGTGAACTGCTTGCCCATCAGGTAGTCGCGGCCGGCGAGCTGGCTGTCGATGTATTTCAGCTTGCCCATGACGCGATCCTTGAAGAACGCCTTGGCCTCGTCGTTCAGCGCCGGCGCGAACATCGGGCCGAAGCTCTTGTGCACCTCCGAGGTGAGGAAGTTCAGCCATTCGAGCAGCTTGTAGCGCTCGGCGCTGCCATGGGCCGGCGCCAGCGCCTTGGCAGAAGCCTGGTCGGCGATCATCTGGACAATCACCGGGCCTTCGGTCACGATCTCACCGCTGTCGAGCCCCAGCGCAGGGACCTGCCCCTTGGGGTTCAGCTTCAGATAATCCTCACCATTTTCGAGCTTCTTGGCCCGGATATCGACCTTGACCAGCTCGTAGGGCAGGCCGGCTTCGAGGAGTGCGATGTGGGGGGACAGGGAGCAGGCGCCGGGCGAGTAATAGAGTTTCATGGAATTTCCTCCTCTTGTTGCTTGGCTTGGGCGAATGAACGCCTACATGCAGCTGCATGCAATAGTCAAGATTGATGCAGGTGCATCGAGTAGGGTAAGAGACGGGCGACGAGTTTGAGCGGGACCATGAAACGCAAGCCATCGACCGAGGCAACCGCCGCCTGGATCCGCCTGATGCGGGTGCAGAGCCGCGTGCTCGACTGCGTCGAGCAGGACCTGAAGAAGGCGGGGTTCCCGCCGCTGGCCTGGTATGACGCGCTGCTCGAACTGTCCCGCGCGCCCTCCGGCGAGTTGCGGCCGGTGGAACTCGAAAGGCAGATGCTGATCCCGCAATACTCCACCTCGCGCCTGATCGACCGCCTGGTCGATGAGGGCCTTGCCTCGCGGCGCGAATGCAAGATCGACAAGCGCGGACAGTTCGTCGAGATCACGGAAGCCGGCCGCGAGTTGCAGAAGCGGATGTGGAGTGCCTATTCCGCTGCGATCGAGAAATATGTCGGCTCGAAACTGTCCGATGCCGATGCCGTCAAGCTCAGCGGCCTGCTCGACCGGCTGGGCTGCTCGTGCGGCGAGATGAAGCTTCCGCCCGTCGCCAACGTCAACGAAAGCACGCCGCCGCGATGATCGCGCGGCAAACCAGCACGTCCGCGCGCCCGTCGGTTCGCGGACCATCCCTGTCACCCGCGCATTCGGTCGAAGCGCTTTTGATTAGAGTTTGATATGGCGCGAGACCAGATCGATATGACGCCGTTGCAATCGCGCGACGAGCTCGTTGCGTGGTTCGAGGAAGGCTGCAAGGATCCGTCCGAATTCCGCATGGGCACCGAGCACGAGAAGACGCCTTTCACGCTCGAAGGGTACCGCCCGGTGCCTTACGAAGGCGCACGCGGCATCGGCGCGCTGCTCGAGGGCATGAAGCTCCTGCTCGGCTGGGAGCCGATCATGGAGAAGGGCAACATCATCGGCCTCTACGACGTCACCGGCGGCGGCGCGATCTCGCTCGAGCCGGGCGGACAGTTCGAGCTTTCCGGTGCGCCGGTCGAAAACGTGCACCAGACCCAGAGCGAGCTGATGGCGCATCTGGCGCAGGTGCGCGAGATCGCAGCGCCGCTCGGCATCGGCTTCCTCGGGCTCGGCATGACGCCGTCCTGGTCGCGCGCCGACATCCCGGTGATGCCCAAGGGCCGCTACAAGATCATGACCAACTACATGCCGAAGGTCGGCCAGTACGGCCTCGACATGATGTACCGGACCTGTACGGTGCAGACCAATCTCGACTTCTCCTCCGAAGCCGACATGGTCAAGAAGCTGCGTGTGTCGCTCGCGCTCCAGCCGGTCGCAACCGCGCTGTTCGCAAATTCGCCGTTCACCGAAGGCAAGCCGAACGGCTTCCTCTCCTTCCGCTCCGAGATCTGGCGCGACACGGACAATGCGCGCGCGGGCATGATGCCCTGGGCGTTCGAGGACGGCATGGGCTTCGAGCGCTATGTCGACTACGCGCTCGACGTGCCCATGTATTTCGTCAAGCGCGGCGAAGACTACATCGACGTCTCGGGCTCCTCGTTCCGCGCCTTCTTCGACGGCCGCAACAACAATCTTCCCGGCGAGCGGCCGACATTGTCGGACTGGGCCAACCATCTCTCGACGATCTTCCCGGAAGTGCGGCTGAAGCGCTATCTCGAGATGCGCGGCTCCGACGGCGGACCGTGGGGCCGTCTGCCGGCGCTGCCGGCGTTCTGGGTCGGGCTGCTCTATGACGATGTGTCGCTCGATGCCGCCTGGGACATGGTGAAGCACTGGAGCGCGCATGAGCGTCAGGCCCTGCGCGACGACGTGCCGCGCTTCGGCTTCAAGGCGCGGATCAAGGACCGCTATCTGTTCGAGATCGCCAAGGAATGCCTCGTTCTGGCACATGCCGGCCTGCGCCGGCGCGGCCGGATCGACCAGCTCGGCCGCGACGAAACGCGGCATTTGGAGCCGCTCGACCGCATTATCGATTCCGGCCGCACGCCGGCCGAGGAAATGCTCGAGAAGTTCAACGGCCCCTGGAAGGGCTCCGTGGAACCGGCCTACGCGGAGTACGCGTTCTAGACCAACAGGCCAACGACCGGGACTTAAGCCGTTCATCGCCCATACAGGTTTGCGGCGATCAAATGACCGGCTGAAAAAACCTGAGCGTCGTCAATAACTCGAAAGCTGTTCTGATGGGGAAGGGCCGCCTGTCCGTCATGGCAAGGGTCTTGGCAAGCGTCGTGGCATGCGCCGCGCTGCTCTCGCTCGTGCTTGCGAGCTGGCCTGCGCGCGCCCAGACGGCATTCGACCGGCCCGGCGGTGACTATTTCAGCACGCCGGTCACATCGGGCGACCCCGAGGATTGCGCGCTGCTGTGCGAGCGCGACCGCCGTTGCCGCTCGTGGAGCTTCAGCTATCCCGACATCGACGGCGCCGGGGCGGTGTGCTGGCTCAAGAACACGGTGCCGCCGCGCGTGCCGGGCAATTGCTGCATCTCCGGTGTGCGCGGCGCCGGCGTGATCGAGCCGCGCGTCGAAGGCGTGGAGACCTCGATCGACCGCCCCGGTGGCGACCTGCGCAATTTTGAACTCAAGGACGGCGAAGGCGAGGAGGCGTGCAAGGCCGCCTGCACCGCCGACAACAAATGCCGCGCCTTCACCTATGCCCGTCCCGGCTACACCGGCCGCGAAGCGCGGTGCTTCCTGAAAAAGGAAATCAAGCCGCCGCGCCGCAAGGCGGGGTTCACGTCGGGCGTGGTGCGGTAGGATTTAGCTAGCGTCGAATACACGGTCGTCATGCCCGGGCTTGTCCCGGGCATCCACGTCGTTTCTCCATCGCGGCTGCGCGTGGATGGCCGGGTCAAGCCCGGCCATGACGTGGCGAGGCATCTCACTCCGCCGCAATGACCGTGAGCTCCGGCCACAGCGCCTTCCATCGCGCGGCCTTCGCCGCGTAATTGGCAATGGAAAAATTCTGTGCCCGATTGGGCCGCACGATCAATCGCGCGACGTCGTCGAACCCGTGCGGCGCATAGACGTCGAAGCTCCCGCCCGCGGGTTGGATACCGAGCTGGGTATTCTCCGTCAGGAAGCGGTCGATGCCGTCGGTTGAACGCGTCAACGGCGGATAGGGCAGGCCGTGCTTGTCGGGGTACCACAGATGCACGCGCGCCTGATTGCGGATCTCGACCTTGACGCCGAGATGCGCCAGCCGTGCCTGCAGCTTGCGGATCACCGCGTCTTCCGCCTCCCACGACGTATCGGGATCGAAATAGAACACGTCGTAGTCGGCGATGCCGTGATCGACGGCGCGGCCCGTGAGCACGTTCCACACCGTCTGCACCAGGCAACCTGCGACCAGCCACGCATCCGGAAGGGCGAGCCGCGCGAGTTCGTCGATGATCGTAACGTTGACGGGATTTCTCAGCGCGAGCGCGAGGAATTCGTCGCGGTTCATCGTGAGGTGAGGAGACTTCCGGTCAATGCACGGCGGTGAAGAACCGCGCGAGGCGGAAACCGGACAGCCAGGTCCACACCGGCTGGCCGCGCATGCCGAGGTCCCAGGAGCCGAGCACGGCATCCGCGCGTCCGACCAGATTGTCGATCGGCAGCAGACCGACGCCGCCGGAGCGCAGCGGCACGCGGCTGTCGGCGGAGTTGTCTCTGTTATCGCCGAGCACGAAGAGATGTCCGGCCGGCACCGTCACCTCCGGCGTGTTGTCGAGCGGGCCATTGTCGCGCATCTTGAAGATCAGGTGCGAGACGCCGTTCGGCAGCGTCTCGACATAGCGGTAGGCAGGCTCGCTGCCGCCATTGTCGTCCTCGGCGGCGCCGATGCCGTCGGGCTTGAGCTCGGCGGGCCGGTCATTGATGAAGAGCTGGCCCTGCCGCATCTGGATGCGGTCGCCGGGCAGACCCACCACGCGCTTGACCCAGGCCTGCGAGCGATCGCCGGGCCAGCGGAACACCACGACGTCGCCCTGCTTCGGCGTCTCCGCGAACACGCGGCCGCTCTCGGGCAGGTTGATCTGGATCGGCAGCGACGAGGTGCCGTAGCCGTAGGGGAATTTCGAGGCGAGCAGGGCGTCGCCGATCAGCAGCGTCGGCTCCATCGAGCCCGACGGCACGTAGAACGGCTCGGCGAGCGCGCCCTTGGCGATGAACACCGCGGCGACGATGCCGGCGAGTTGCACCAGTTGCCCGCCCCAACCGCTGCTCTTCCGCTTGGTGGTGGTCGCAGTCATCTTCTCAACACTCATGCGCCTGTTCCACCCACCGTAATGCGTTCCATCAGAAGCGACGGCTGGCCGACGCCAACCGGCACGCCCTGGCCGTTCTTGCCGCAGGTGCCGATGCCGGTATCGAGCGCGAGATCGTTGCCGATCATGCGGATGCGATGCAGGTCGGTTGGCCCGTTGCCGATCAGCATGGCGCCCTTCAGCGGGGCGCCGATCTTGCCGTTCTCGATCTTGTAGGCCTCGGTGCACTGAAACACGTATTTGCCCGAGGTGATGTCGACCTGGCCGCCGCCGAAATTCGCGGCGAAGACGCCGTTCTTCACCGACGCCAGGATCTCGGCCGGATCGCGATCGCCCGCGAGCATGTAGGTGTTGGTCATGCGCGGCATCGGCACATGGGCATAGCCCTGGCGGCGGCCGTTGCCGGTCGGCTTCATGTTCATCAGCCGCGCGTTCTGGCGGTCCTGCATGTAGCCGACCAGGATGCCGTCCTCGATCAGCACGGTGCGATTGGTCGGCGTGCCCTCGTCGTCGATCGAGAGCGAGCCGCGGCGCGAGGCAATAGTGCCGTCGTCGACCACGGTGACGCCCTTGGCCGCGACCTGCCGGCCCATCAGGCCGGCAAAGGCCGAGGTCCTCTTGCGGTTGAAGTCGCCTTCGAGCCCGTGGCCGACCGCTTCATGCAGCATCACGCCGGGCCAGCCTGCGCCAAGCACGACGTCCATCTCGCCGGCAGGGGCGGGAATGGACTCCAGGTTGACCAGCGCCTCGCGCAGCGCGCCGTCGGCGGCGTCGCGCCAGTTCTTGCTCTCGATGAATTCGGCATAGCCGGCGCGGCCGCCATAGCCCTTGCTGCCGCTCTCCTGGCGGTCGCCCTGGCCGGCGACGACGGAGATGTTGACGCGCACCAGCGGGCGGATGTCGCGATAGCTCTCGCCGTCGGGCCGCAGGATCTCGACCACCTGCCAGGTTGCGCCCAGGCTGACGCTGACCTGCCGCACCCGCGGATCCTTGTCGCGCAGATAGGCGTCGATCTCGGCGAGCAGCTTGACCTTGGTCTCGAAGCCCGGCGCATCGAGCGGGTTGTCGTCGCCATAGAGGCGCACATTGGTATGCGGGGGAGGGGCCGAAAAGCTGCCGGAGTAGCCGCCGCGCACGGCGGCAACCGCGTCGGCGGCGCGAATCAGGGCCGGCAGCGACACGTCGGAGGAATGGGCGTAGCCGACCGCGTCGTCCTTGACGGCGCGCAGGCCAAAACCCTGGGAGGTGTCGTAGGTCGCCTGCTTCAGCCGCCCATTGTCGAACATCAGCGCTTCGGTCTGGCTGTACTCCAGGAACAGCTCGCCGTCGTCGGCGCCGGCAAGCCCGCGCGCGACCTCGTGGCGAACCTGGTCGCGGTCGAGATTGGCGCGGTCGAGCAGGGAGGTTGTGTCGGGATTGGTCATGTGTCCGTCCATTATCTGGAGATGTGGGGCAAGATAATGGTTTCAGACCAGTTCCGCGAGGGCGCGAAGCCTCACATTACGGAAACAATAGGTCCAGCTGCCTACGGCAGCTTGTCGTACCCCTCACCCAGTCCGTTCAGGCTGAGCGGGAAGCCGATGCCTTCTTCCGGCGTCTCGAAGATGATGAAGGTCGCGGTCTTGGCGGTGCGGAGCTGGCCGAGCAGCTTGTCGTCCATGACGACCTCGGCGACGCAGCCATTGGGCAGGCAGCGGACGAAGCCGGCGCGGCCGACGTCCTGATTGTCGAGCTTCAGCCCGAGGCCGGAGGGCAGCAGGACGCCGAGGGGGGCGACCACGCGCATCAGGCGGCTCTTCTGGTCGGCGGTCTTGAGCACGATCACGGTCAGGCCGGCATTGGAGCGGTCTTCGGCCACGACGCTCTGGATCAGGGCGCATTGCTCGGCCTGGGCGCCCGGCGGGGTGTCGCAGCGAATCTGCCAGTCGCCATGGACGGAGCGCACCGCGCCCTGCGCATGGGCGAGGCTGGGTAAAGCAAGGAGAAGGGCGGCGGCCAGAAGGCCGATCAGCGCGTTGAGGCTGCTATCCGGCCTTGCCATGCATCTCGAAAGCCCCATCGGGGTCGGTCCCTCTGCTCGCTTGGGTCGCTTGCGCGGGTGGACTGATACGGAAATGACGGCGTCTTGAAGGCAATTCCCAAGCAAATTCCGCGCCGCCGAGGCCGCCGCCGCCGGCACGAATCAGGTTCCTGTGCGGCCGTTCGCCAGTGCCTACAACGGGCAATTCCGCTGTCAAGCCGCAGCATCCCGGGAAACGGTATTTTTGTCTGATGTTACTAGGAAATATCTTGCGGGTGATCGCTGGCAGATGGGGTTCAAGACTGCATTGCGATAGATCAAGAATTATGGTTTGAGAAGCTTGATTTCGGCGTTCTAGCGATCTGGCCCCAATTCCTCTTAGAGGTATTCTTGAGTGGCGGTTTGTCAGACGGACGGATCGAATAAGCGTTTCCCGGAAATAGGGGGACGCACCTGGGGTGATTTCGTAAGGGGAGCGCGAACGGCATGAGGATGTCGAAGGGCCGGGTAGGCCGGCATTTGCTGGGATTGGCCGTAGCTGGTCTGACACTGGCGACGGGCAGCGCGGCATTTGCCGAGCTTGGGCAGCCGGCGCCATGGGAGTGGACGCTCCAGCAGTCCGGCTCGCCGGTGATGGACAATATCGTCTGGTTCCACAACTTCCTGTTCGTGCTCATCGCGCTGATTACGCTGTTCGTTCTGGCGCTGCTGGTGGTCGTGGTCATCAAGTTCAACGCGAGGGCCAATCCGGTGCCGTCGCGGACCACCCACAACACGCTGATCGAGGTGGCCTGGACGCTGGTTCCGGTGCTGATCCTGGTCGGCATCTCGGTGCCGTCGTTCCGCCTGCTGTTCCTGGAGCTCGACGTGCCGAAGGCGGACCTGACCATCAAGGCGACCGGCAAGCAGTGGTACTGGTCCTACGCCTATCCCGACAACGGCAAGTTCGAGTTCGACTCGCTGATGGCCCAGGACAAGCAGCCCCGCCTGCTCGGCGTCGACAACGAGATGGTGGTGCCGGTCAACAAGGTGATTCGTGTTCAGGTGACCGGTGCGGACGTCATCCACGCCTTCGCGCTGCCGGCGTTCGGCGTGAAGATCGACGCCATTCCGGGGCGACTGAACGAAACCTGGTTCAAGGCCGCCAAGACCGGCATGTTCTACGGCCAATGCTCGGAGCTCTGCGGCAAGGATCACGCCTTCATGCCGATCGCGATTCGCGTCGTGGAAGACAAGGAATTCGCCTCCTGGGTCGAAACGGCGAAGAAGAAGTTTGCGAGCGGTGGCACCGGCACCTACGCCTCCGCGGCCGGCCCGACGCAGTAGGCGTCGGGTAAAGGCTCGAGGGGACTGAAAGCGACATAAAGGGCGGGACCTCCAAAGGTCCGATTGGGACGCAAGGCAGGATTTGAAAATGGCAACCAGCGCAGCGGCACACGGCGATCACGCGCAAGACCACGGACATGACGAGCACGCCCATCCGACCGGATGGCGACGCTACGTCTATTCGACCAACCACAAGGACATCGGCACGATGTACCTGATCTTCGCGGTCATCGCCGGCGTCATCGGTGCCGCGATGTCGATCGCGATCCGTGCCGAGCTGATGTATCCGGGCGTGCAGATCTTCCACGAGACGCACACCTACAACGTCTTCGTGACCTCCCACGGCCTGATCATGATCTTCTTCATGGTCATGCCGGCGATGATCGGCGGCTTCGGCAACTGGTTCGTGCCGCTGATGATCGGCGCGCCCGACATGGCGTTCCCGCGCATGAACAACATCTCGTTCTGGCTGCTGCCGGCCTCCTTCGGGCTGCTGCTGATGTCGACCTTCGTCGAGGGCGAGCCGGGCGCCAACGGCGTCGGCGCCGGCTGGACCATGTACGTGCCGCTGTCGAGCTCCGGCCATCCCGGCCCGGCAGTCGACTTCGCGATCCTGTCGCTGCATCTGGCGGGTGCCTCGTCGATCCTCGGCGCCATCAACTTCATCACCACGATCTTCAACATGCGCGCGCCGGGCATGACCCTGCACAAGATGCCGCTGTTCGTGTGGTCGATCCTGGTGACCGTGTTCCTGCTGCTGTTGTCGCTGCCGGTGCTCGCCGGTGCGATCACCATGCTGCTCACCGACCGCAATTTCGGCACGACCTTCTTCGCGCCCGACGGCGGCGGCGACCCCGTGCTGTTCCAGCACCTGTTCTGGTTCTTCGGCCATCCCGAGGTGTACATCCTGATCCTGCCCGGCTTCGGCATGATCAGCCAGATCGTCTCCACCTTCTCGCGCAAGCCCGTGTTCGGCTATCTCGGCATGGCCTACGCCATGGTCGCGATCGGCGGCATCGGCTTCGTGGTGTGGGCGCACCACATGTACACGGTCGGCATGTCGTCGGCGACGCAGGCCTATTTCGTCGCGGCGACGATGGTGATCGCGGTTCCGACCGGCGTGAAGATCTTCTCGTGGATCGCCACGATGTGGGGCGGCTCGATCGAATTCCGCGCGCCGATGATCTGGGCCGTGGGCTTCATCTTCCTGTTCACGGTCGGTGGCGTCACCGGCGTCGTGCTGGCGAACGCCGGCGTCGACCGCGTGCTCCAGGAGACCTACTACGTCGTCGCGCACTTCCACTACGTGCTGTCGCTCGGTGCAGTGTTCGCGATCTTCGCCGGCTGGTACTACTGGTTCCCGAAGATGACGGGCTACATGTACAACGAGACGCTGGCGAAGGCGCACTTCTGGGTCACCTTCATCGGCGTGAACCTGGTGTTCTTCCCGCAGCACTTCCTCGGCCTGTCGGGCATGCCGCGCCGCTACGTCGACTATCCCGACGCGTTCGCCGGCTGGAACCTGGTCTCGTCGGTCGGCTCCTACATTTCCGGCTTCGGCGTCCTGATCTTCCTCTATTGCGTGATCGATGCCTTTGCGAAAAAGGTGCCGGCTGGCGACAATCCGTGGGGTGCCGGCGCGACCACGCTGGAGTGGACGCTGCCCTCGCCGCCGCCCTTCCATCAGTTCGAAGTGCTGCCCCGCGTGCAGTGAGCGATCACCCGCGGCGCCCATGACGGGCGCCGCGGCTCCATAACGAAGCGAGTTGATTTAGTGTCCGTCCTCGACCAGAACGCCGTCGACATCAATCCCCGCATCTCCGAAGCGGAGGTGGGCGACTACATTGCGCTGCTCAAGCCGCGGGTGATGTCGCTGGTGATCTTCACCGCGCTGGTCGGAATGGCGATGGCGCCCGGGCATTTCCACCCGGTGCTGGCGATCACCTCGCTGCTCTGCATCGCCGTCGGCGCCGGCGCCTCCGGGGCGCTCAACATGGCGCTCGAAGGCGATATCGACGCCAAGATGTCGCGCACGGCGAACCGGCCGATTCCGCGTGGCCGCATCACCCGTCCCGAGGCGATGACGTTCGGCATGACGCTCGCCTTCTTCTCGGTGATGACGCTCGGCATCCTCGTCAACTGGATCGCGGGCGCGCTGCTCGCCTTCACCATCTTCTTCTACGTCGTGATCTACACGATGTGGCTGAAGCGCTGGACCGCGCAGAACATCGTGATCGGCGGCGCCGCCGGTGCGTTGCCGCCGGTGGTGGCCTGGGCCGCGGTGACTGGCACGGTCGACGTCGAGCCGCTGCTTCTCTTCGCCATCATCTTCTTCTGGACCCCGCCGCATTTCTGGGCGCTGGCGCTGTTCCGCTCGGACGATTACGCGCGCGCCGGCATTCCGATGCTGCCCAATGTCGCCGGTCCCGATGCGACCCGCCTCCAGATCCTGCTCTACACGATCGTGCTGATCGCGGTGGCCGCCGCGCCCTGGGCGCTCGGCTATTTCGACGCCGTCTACGGTGTCGTCTCGCTGATCCTCGGCGCCGGCATGCTGGTGCTCGCGATCAACGTCTATATGCGCCGCGAGCGCAGCCAGTCGTTGCGCGCCACGCGAAAACTGTTCGCCTTCTCCATCCTTTACCTGTTCGCGCTGTTCGCGACCCTGCTGGCCGAGGTCGTGTTCCGGGCGCTTGCTCCGATGGCAGGGGGCGCATGATCGCGGTGGCGGACAAACCCGAGCCAGATGGAATCGTTCTCACCGAGGCGCAGAAGAAGAGCCGCCGTCAGCGCTCGATCGCGATCGCGCTCGCGCTCGGCGTGCTCGTGGTGCTGTTCTTCGCCGTCACCATGGTCAAGGGACCGGCAGTTCTAGTCCGGCCGATGTAGGGAAAATGGATCACGAGCCGACCATATCGCGGGATCAGAGCCGGACGGCCAGGAAAGGCGTCGGTAAGGGCCTCGGTCGTGACGTGCTGGTCGCCTCGATCTGCGGCGGCGTGGTGGCGCTGATGGTCGGCGCCTCCTATGCGGCGGTGCCGTTCTACAACTGGTTCTGCCGCGCTACCGGTTTCAACGGCACGACCCAGGTCGCGACCGCCGCGCCGGCCACCGGTCCGATCGCGCGGAAGATCGCGGTGCGCTTCGATTCCAACGTCGCGCCCGGTCTGCCCTGGAAGTTCGAGCCGGAGCAGAGCGAGATCGAGGTCAATATCGGCCAGGTCACGACCGTCTTCTACACCGTGACCAACCAGGCCGCGCGCACCACTGCCGGCCAGGCCGCCTACAACGTCGCGCCGCTGACGGTCGGGTCCTACTTCCAGAAGATCAACTGCTTCTGCTTCACCGAGCAGACCATGGCGCCCGGTGAGAAGCGCGAGATGCCGGTCGTGTTCTACGTCGATCCGTCGATCGCCGACGACCACGAGAACGACGGGCTCAGCACGATCACGCTGTCCTACACGTTCTACCCGGTGAAGGATCCGGTGGTGAAGCCGCTCGCGTCCGGGGAAGGCGACAAACGCAAGGGAAATCTCTGACCGCCGGGCTCACGCTCTGGGGGTTGGACACAAGGGGATAAGTGCCGGACAGGCACGGGATTGAGGAGAGAGACCGCAAATGGCTACCGCGCAAGGCAAGCATCACGACTATCATCTGGTCGATCCCTCTCCCTGGCCGGCGGTCGGTTCGCTCTCGGCCTTCATCATGGCGGTCGGCGCGATCGCCTGGATGCACCACATGTTCTCGGCCGCGCCGATCGTGTTCGGCGTCGGCACCGTCGGCGTGCTCTACACCATGGCGAGCTGGTGGGGCGACGTGATCAAGGAAGCCCAGTACAAGGGCGACCATACCCGCGTCGTGCAGCTCCATCACCGCTACGGCATGATCCTGTTCATCGCCTCCGAGGTGATGTTCTTCGTCGCCTGGTTCTGGGCCTATTTCAACGCGGCGCTGTTTCCGGCCGACGCTGTCCACGCCACCCGCGATGCCGTGTTCGGCTGCGGCCTCGGCACCGCGGCCGGAGCCTGCGCGGTCCCCGGCACCTGGCCGCCCCACGGCATCGAGACCTTCGATCCCTGGCATCTGCCGCTCCTGAACACGCTGATCCTGCTCACCTCGGGCACCACGGTGACCTGGGCGCACCATGCGTTGCTCGAGAACGATCGTCAGGGCCTGAAATACGGCCTGATCCTCACCGTCGTGCTCGGCGCGCTCTTCACCTGCGTGCAGGCCTATGAGTACAGCCATGCGGCGTTCTCGTTCGCCGGCAACGTCTATGGCGCGACCTTCTTCATGGCGACCGGTTTCCATGGCTTCCACGTGCTGGTCGGCACCATCTTCCTGCTGGTCTGCCTGTTCCGTGCCTATGCCGGCCACTTCACGCCGAAGCAGCATCTCGGCTTCGAGTTCGCCGCCTGGTACTGGCACTTCGTCGACGTGGTCTGGCTGTTCCTTTTCCTCTGCATCTATGTGTGGGGACACGGCGCCGAGACCATGGCCCACGGCGCGCACTGAGCAGCTTTGGATCGATCAGAAAGGGCGGCCGCAGGGCCGCCCTTTCGCTTTTGCGCCGCCGGAAGTTTCGGCGGAAACTGTGATAGAGTCCGCCATCATGAATGACACCGCCGGTCCACCCAAGTCCGAAACCACCGTCCTGCAAAGCGCGATGCGCGGGCTGGCCTGCAAATGTCCGCGCTGCGGCCAGGGCAAGCTCTATGCGGGCTTCCTGACGCTCGCACCCTCCTGCGACCGCTGCGGCCTCGACTATGCCTTCATCGACACCGGCGATGGCCCGGCGATCTTCATCATCATGCTCGCCGGTGGGATCGTCGTTGCGTGCGCGCTGATCGTCGAGGTCAAGTACCAGCCGCCGTACTGGCTGCATGCCGTGCTGTGGCTGCCGCTGATCCTCGCCACCACGCTCTTGCCACTGCGCGCGATGAAGTCGCTGCTGATCGCGCTGCAATTCCACCACAAGGCAGCGCCGGGCCGGCTGGTCGACCGCGCGAAATGAACGAGACTGCGCGCAAGCCTCGCGTGGCCGGCTTTGCGCTGTTCACGCTTCTCCTGACGGCCGCCTTCGTTGCCCTCGGCGTCTGGCAATTGCAGCGCCGGACCGCCAAGCACGAGCTGATCGCAGCACTCACCGAGCGTCTGGCGGCGGCACCCATCGCGCTGCCGCCGCCCGCACAATGGGCTGCGCTCAATCCCGCGCGCGATGAATTCCGCCGTGTCAGCTTCACTGCGACCTTCGCCGCCTCGCCCGATGCGATGGTCTATTCGTCCGGCTCGGCCGTACGCAAGGACGCCTCCGGTCCCGGCACCTGGGCCTTCCTGCCGGCGCGGCTTCCGAGCGGCGAGATGGTCGTGATCGATGCCGGCTTCGTCGAGAACACGATGCAGGATCGCAGCGTCGAGGATCGCGCGGTGAAGAAGCTCGTGACCGGGCAGCCGGTCGCGCTCACCGGCTATCTGCGCTTTCCCGAACCGCCGGGCTGGCTGACGCCGGCGGAGAGCCGCGACAAGCGGCTCTGGTTCGTGCGCGATCATGTGGCGATCGCGAGCGCGCTCGGCTGGGGCACGGTTGCGCCGTTCTACATCGATCTGGAGCAGCCCGCGCCCGCGAATGGCATTCCGCGTCCGGGTCCGCTCGACGTGCATCTGAAGGACGATCACCTGCAATACGCCGTCACCTGGTTCGCGCTTGCAGGCGCGGTGCTGATCGCGTTCGGCGTCTGGGTGAGGGGACGTCGCTCGAGCTGAATCTTCCGGAGGTTCCCGGGAGGAACCCGGTATCACCCGGGGTTTACCATTCAGCGCGTATTCACGAGTGTGGTCCTAAGCCGCATGCAAAATTTCGCGGCAGACAGGATTGCGGCGTGAGCGATTTCGATCAGATGGGAATTGTCGTCGATTGGGTGGATGCCTGCCGGAAAGGCGACCTCGCGACGCTGCTCGACCTCTATGCGGACGACGCCCAGATCGAATGCACGTGCAACGGCACGCAGCGTTATCGCGGCCGAGACGAGCTCGAAGTCTACTGGGGGCCGCGGCTCAGCGCATTTTCGTCGGCCGGCTTCGGTCTCGAGGAGATCCATCCCGTGCCTGATGGCGTCGATCTCGAATATTCCGTCGCGGGCGCGCTGCGCATTCACGCCTCGTTTCGCTTCAGTGCGGAAGGCAAAATCGACAGCACGCTGTGCGCGCCGGCGCGACAGAACGCGCATCACGGCTGCGCGTGCTAGCTTTGCGCCGGCTCGTCGCGCGTCCTCTGCACGGGCAGACGGCAGCGCACATAGGTTCGTTCATCCGCGCGCAGCAATGACAGCGATCCGCTGAGCGCGCGCACGCGCTCATGCATGCCGGTCAGACCCCGGCCGAACACGTTGCCCTCGAGAAATCCCCCGCCGTCGTCGGAGATCTCGATGGCGAGCGCGTCGCCTGAAATGGCCGCCTGCACATGGGCATTGCGTGCTGCGGCATGGCGCAGCACATTGGTCAGCGCCTCCTGGATCACGCGATAGACGGTCTGGGCCAGCGGCCCGTCGAGCCCGTTGAGACCAGGATCGACCGTGGCGGTCAGGCCGATATGCGGGGCCTGCTTGCGAAAGTTCCGGAGCAGCGTCTGCACGCTGGTTTCCAGCCCCAATTCCTCGATATAGAGCGGCCGCAGCCGGTCGAGGATGCGGCGGTTGGTCTGCTGGAGCGCTTCGACCGATTGCAGCACCTCCTGTGCCGTATTGCCGAGATGTCCCACCGGCGGCGAAGCCTCGATCAGGGCGATCGTGCCGGCGCGGATGCTGAACAGCAGCGGGCCGAGCTCGTCGTGCAGCTCGCGGGCGAGATCGCGCCGCTCGTCGTCCTGGAGCGACACCAGGCGGTGCAGCAGGTCGCGATTGTCCTGGCTTAGTCGCGCGAGCGTCGCCGCCAGCGCATTGGCCTCCTCGCAGCTCTGCCGGATCTCCGGCGGCCCTGCCACCGGGATCGGCGTCGCATAATCGCCGCGCCGTATTCGTGTGAGGCCTGCGCCCAGATTTTGCAGGGGGCGCAGTGCCGATTCCGCGAAGAGATAGGCGATCGTTCCGGTCAGCACCGTCAGCACGGCGATGAGGCTCGTCAGCGCCAGAAAACCGATCCATTTCTCGAACAGGTCGACCGACAGGTCGGGCAGGAACACGAGATCGCCGACCCGCTTGCCGTCGATGATCAGCGGGGACGCCGCGTCCATGTCCGGGATGGTGAGCAGGTCGATGAACCATTGCGGCACGCTATGCGGCTTGCGCGGACCGGCCGTTGGCGAGGGCTCGGGACCCGCTTCGACAGGACGGAATTGGATATCGGAGGAGGTGCCCAAAGAATGGACAAAGGCGTCGAGCGTCTGCCGCGGATTGTCCGAGGCACGCAGGGTGTTGTTGAGCGCCGCGGCGACCGCTCGGGCCGAATGTCGCCCCAATTCGTTCTCGTCGGCCAGCTGGCCGGTCGCAAAGCTCTGGAGCAGCACGCCGCCCATGACCAGCGCGGCGAGGAAGCTCACGCCGAGCGGAAGAAACAGTTGGGTTCTGAACGACAGGTGTTGCCACATTAGTTCAATTCTAACGCGTCCCGGCGGATTTCTCTCTTTCCATTTGTTCCCGCCGGTCTATGAGTTGAAAAACCAGAGAGCGCGCGATGCAAGATACCGCCAAGCCGGCGACCAGGGTCCTGATCGTCGACGACCATCCTGTGGTGCTGTCGGGTTGCCGAACCCTGTTCGCATCCGACCATTCGATCCGCATCGACGAGGCGATGGACGCCAAATCCGGCCATCGCGCCTATATCAGCAAGCGGCCCGACGTCACCGTGATCGACATCAGCCTGCCGGATGTCTCCGGGTTCGAGCTGATGCGGCGGATCCGCAAGGACGATCCTGATGCCAAGATCATCATGTTCAGCATGAACGACGATCCGGCTTTCGTGGTGCGGGCGGTCGAGCTGGGGGCGCAGGGCTATGTCTCCAAGGGAGATGATCCCAGGATCCTGCTGAAGGCGGTGCGCAAGGTGGTCGCGGGCGACAATTTCATCTCGCCGCAGCTGGCGGAGGCCGTGACGTTCTCCGGTGCGGCGATCAAGGCCAATCCGGCCTCGCAGATGACGCCGCGGGAGCTCGAGATCCTCCGCCTGCTCGGGCGCGGCGACAAGATCGTCGAGGTCGCCGAGGCGCTTGGGATCTCCTACAAGACGGTCGCCAACACCACCTCCCTGCTCAAGCAGAAGTTGGGGGCCAAGAACCATTCCGACCTGATCCGGATTGCGGTGGAAATCGGCATGAACTGACGTCCCGCCAGCGACCGAACCGGCTGCTCCAGGATGCAGCGGTTCGGCCGACGGATCGGCGACTCCGCCGGCCGGGCAATGCGTGGCCGACGGCGGACGCTATCCGCCGACACAATGGACTGCGGCTGCGTTCGTTCCTGCCGCGATCAAGGGTTCAGGAAGAAATGGCAAAGCCGGCCTTGTGGCCAGTATGCGGACGGGTATGCGGCGTTCATACGCGTCGGGAAAAACAGGAACATTTGTCGTCGCGCCCGGTTTTCGCCCTTGACGGTCTGAGGACAGGCGACGAAAGCTTGCGCGAGCAGTTTTAGCGGGCAGGCGCCCCGGACGAGCCAAACTGGTCTGCACATATCAACGACAGACCTTCCAAGAGAGGGCTGCGGCATTGCCGCAGCCCTTTTCGTTGCAAAGGGTGCGGGCGGGAAGCGGTTTCCCGATGCCGCAAAACACTTTATGGTGGCCCAAAGCCTCTGGCTGTTAATCAGGAATATCGTGAAATCAAAGGCTTACGGATCAAGCTTCGGCTTGGCCGGCCTTTGGAGGGCAGTTTGACTCGTTATATCTCGACCCGGGGCGAGGCCCCCGAACTCGGCTTCTGCGACGTGATGCTGACCGGGCTTGCCCGCGACGGTGGCCTGTATGTGCCGGCGACATGGCCGCAGCTCTCGGCTGACACGATCGCCGGCTTCTTCGGCCGCCCGTATTGGGAGGTCGCCGTCGACGTGATCCGTCCCTTCGCCGGAGGCGAGATCACGGACGCTGAGCTCGGCCGGATGGCGAACGAGGCCTACGCCACCTTCCGCCATCCCGCGGTGGTGCCGCTGCGCCAGATGTCGCCGCACCAGTTCGTGCTGGAGCTGTTCCACGGCCCGACGCTCGCCTTCAAGGACGTGGCGATGCAGCTCATCTCGCGGCTGATGGACCATGTGCTCGCCAAGCGCGACCAGCGCACCACCATCGTGGTCGCAACCTCCGGCGACACCGGCGGCGCTGCGGTCGAAGCCTTCGCGGGGCTGGAGAACGTCGATCTCATCGTACTGTTCCCGCACGGCCGCATCTCCGAGGTGCAGCGGCGGATGATGACGACGACGGGCGCGGCCAACGTGCATGCGCTCGCCATCGAAGGCACGTTCGACGACTGCCAGGCCCTCGTGAAGGGAATGTTCAACAACCATCGCTTCCGCGATGCGACCTCGCTGTCCGGCGTCAATTCCATCAACTGGGCGCGTATCGTTGCCCAGGTGGTCTATTACTTCACCTCCGCCGTTGCCGCCGGCGCGCCGGCGCGCGCGGTGGACTTCGTCGTGCCGACCGGCAATTTCGGCGACATCTTTGCCGGCTACGTCGCCAAGCGCATGGGTCTGCCGGTGCGGACCCTGCGCATCGCCGCCAACGTCAACGACATCCTGGCGCGGACGCTGAAGACCGGCATCTACGAGGTGCGCGAGGTGCACGCCACGGCGTCGCCGTCGATGGACATCCAGATCTCCTCGAACTTCGAGCGGCTGCTGTTCGAAGCCGGCCGGCGCGATGCGGCCGGTGTGCGCCGTCTCATGGATTCGCTGAAGCAGTCCGGGCGCTTCGTGCTGCCCGATGCGACGCTCGCCGCGATCCGCGAGGAGTTCGACGCCGGGCGCGCCGACGAGACCGAAACCGCGGCCGCGATCCGCGCCGCCTGGCGTGAGGCGGGCGAGCTGGTCGATCCCCATACTGCGGTCGCGCTCGCGGTCGCCGATCGCGACACCACCGACACCACGGTGCCCAGCATCGTGCTCTCCACCGCGCATCCGGCCAAATTCCCCGACGCGGTCGAAGCGGCCTGCGGCCAGCGGCCGCAACTGCCGGCCTGGCTCGACGGCCTCATGACCAAATCCGAACACATGAAGGTGATGAAGAACGATCAGGCCGAGGTCGAGCGGTTCGTGCTGTCGGTCAGCCGTGCCGCAAAACAGGGAGTTGCCGGATGAGCGTCGAGATCTCCAAGCTTGCGTCCGGCCTCACCGTCGTCACCGACAAGATGCCCCATCTCGAGACTGCGGCGCTCGGGGTCTGGGCCGGCGTCGGCGGACGCGACGAGAAGCCCAACGAGCACGGTATCTCGCATCTCCTCGAGCACATGGCGTTCAAGGGCACGACCAAGCGCTCGTCGCGCGAGATCGTCGAGGAGATCGAGGCTGTCGGCGGCGACCTCAATGCCGGCACCTCGACCGAGACCACGTCCTATTATGCGCGGGTGCTGAAGGCCGACGTGCCGCTGGCGCTCGACGTGCTCGCCGACATCCTGGCCAATCCCGCCTTCGAGCCCGACGAGCTGGAGCGCGAGAAGAACGTCATCGTGCAGGAGATCGGTGCCGCGCAGGACACGCCCGACGACGTCGTGTTCGAGCATCTCAACGAGCTCTGCTATCCCGACCAGCCGATGGGCCGCTCGCTGCTCGGCACCGCCAAGACGCTGCGCGCCTTCAACCGCGACATGCTGCGCGGCTATCTGTCGACGCATTATCGCGGGCCCGACATGGTGGTGGCGGCCGCCGGCGCGGTCGATCACAGCCAGGTGGTCGCCGAGGCCGAGAAGCGCTTTGCAAGCTTTGAAGGAACGCCGGGCCCGAAGCCGCAGGCCGCCCAGTTCGGCAAGGGCGGCGCTAAGGTCGTGCATCGCGAGCTCGAGCAGGCGCATCTGACGCTGGCGCTGGAAGGTGTGCCGCAGAACGATCTGTCGCTGTTCTCGCTCCAGGTCTTCACCAACATCCTCGGCGGCGGAATGTCGTCGCGGCTGTTCCAGGAGGTGCGCGAGAAGCGCGGCCTCTGCTACTCGATCTACAGCTTCCACGCGCCCTATACCGATACCGGCTTCTTCGGCCTCTACACCGGTACCGATCCGGCCGATGCGCCGGAGATGATGGAAGTCGTGGTCGACGTCATGAATGATTCGGTGGAGACCCTGACCGAGGCCGAGATTGCACGGGCCAAGGCGCAGATGAAGGCGGGCCTCCTGATGGCGCTGGAGAGCTGCTCCTCCCGTGCCGAGCAGCTCGCCCGCCACGTCCTGGCCTATGGCCGGCCGCAGACGGTGCAGGAGCTGGTGGCCCGGATCGACGCCGTCAGCGTCGAATCGACCCGGGACGCGGCGCGTGCACTGCTTTCGCGCAGCCGCCCTGCGGTTGTCGCATTAGGCAGTGGCAGGGGTCTGGACACGGCGGTGTCTTTTGCGGAAGGATTGACCCGGGCACGTGCCAAGGCGCGACTGCATTAGGAGCCGCGCGTGGGCTGATCCGCCCCGGGAAGCATCACCATGGCCCTCTTTCGCCTGCCATCCAGTGGACCCGCCGCCCTCGCGCCGCGCGGCAACGGGCTTTTGCTGCGCGCACCGCAGATGTCGGACTTCCTGCAATGGGCTCACTTGCGCGAGTCCAGCCGCGACTACCTGACGCCCTGGGAGCCGATCTGGCCGTCGGACGATCTGACGCGCTCCGGCTTTCGCCGCCGCCTGCGCCGCTATTCCGAGGATATCGCCGCGGACCGCTCCTACCCCTTTCTGATCTTCCGTGAGCTCGACGGCGCCATGGTCGGCGGCATAACGCTCGCCAATGTCCGGCGCGGCATCGTCCAGGCCGGCACCATCGGCTATTGGGTCGGCCAGCCCCACGCCCATCGCGGCTACATGACGGCTGCGCTGCGGGTGCTGCTGCCGACGCTGTTCGGCGAACTCAACCTGCACCGGGTCGAGGCTGCCTGCATCCCCACCAATGCACCGTCGATCCGGGTGCTGGAGAAGTGCGGCTTCTCCCGGGAAGGGCTGGCGCGCCGCTATCTCTGCATCAACGGGGTCTGGCAGGACCATTTGCTGTTCGGTCTGCTGCACGAGGATTTCCGCGGCTGAGCCGGTCGGTTCGTACGGCCAAAGTCTCCGGCGTCCTGCCTTTTGCTGCCTTGGGTTCGCCGATTTTGGCGATATAACGCGGCGGGAAGGCTGGCGATCGGCCGGATTGTTGTCATGGAGTATGGGCGTTGATGGTGCACGAGCTTCGGTCATCGCGGAATGCGTTGCGGCGGGGGACAGCGGTCGCGCTGGCGTTGTCGGTTGCGTTCGCGTCCGTCTCGCCGGTGGCGGCCCAGTCGTTGAGCGACCGCTTCAAGAGCCTGTTCGGCGGCAAGTCCGACGAGCCGGCCCAGCCCAAGCCGGCGCCTGCGCCCGGACAGCCGGCCGACGACGATGTCGATTGCCCGCAGGTCACGGTGCGCGCCGGCGCCTCTACCTATGCGGTCGGAGCCACCGGCAAGCCGGCCGTCGGCAATGAGGTCCGCTTCCAGGCCACCATCACCAAGATGGCGCGTGAATGCGTGCGCAACGGCGGCGACATCACAGCCCGGATCGGCGTCCAGGGCCGCGTCATCGCCGGTCCCGCCGGCGCGCCTGCTAGCGTCGAGGTTCCGCTGCGCGTCGCGGTGGTGCAGGGCGGCGTCGGCGAGAAGGTAATCGCCTCGAAGGCCTATCGGACCACGGTCGGGATGTCGGAAGGCGGCAGCGTGCCCTTCACCTTTGTCGCCGAAGATCTGTCCTATCCGATCCCGTCGGCCGCGACCGCCGATTCCTACGTCTTCTACGTCGGCTTCGACCCGCAGGCGCTGTCGCCCGAGCCGAAGGCAAAGCCGAAGAAGAAGTAGGGTCTCGATCTCGGCTGGCACCGCAATTTCAGCTGTCATCACCCGCGAAAGCGGGTGATCCAGTATTCCAGAGACGTCAGCGGTCTACGGAAGGGCCGCGGCGTACTGGATGCCCCGCCTTCGCGGGGCATGACATCCAATTTGCGGCCACGGCGCCCGACAAACAAAAAAGCCGGCGCTCATCGCGCCGGCTTTTTGATTGATGAGGCGTTCGCGCTCAGTTCAGCTTCTGCCGAACTTCGCTGATGCTCTTGGCGAGCAGGTCGTCGGCGACCTGGCCCTTGACCGACTGCGACAGGATCGTGGAGGCGGCCTGGACGGCGGCTTCCGCGGCTGCGGCACGGACATCGGCCACCGCCTGGGCCTCGGCGAGCGCGATCTTGCTCTCCGCGGTCTTGGTTCTGCGGGCCACGAAGTCTTCCATCTTCGCCTTGGCCTCGGTCGCGATGCGCTCGGCTTCGACCTTGGCGTTGGCGATGATGTCGGCAGCCTCGCGCTCGGCCGTGGCACTGCGCGCCTTGTAGTCGGCGAGCACCTTGGCCGCCTCCTGCTTGAGGCGCGTCGCGTCGTCGAGCTCGGCCTTGATGCGCGCGGCGCGATGGTCGAGCGCGGTCATCGCAGACTTGAAGACCCCGAGATAGCCGAACACGACCATCAGGATCACGAAGGCGATGGCGACCCAGGTTTCAGGATCGAAGAACATCTCGATTAACCTTTCAGGGACGCATCGACCGCGGCATTCACTGACGCGGCATCGGGAACGACGCCGGTGAGCTGCTGCACGATCTGGCCTGCCGCATCGGCCGCGATGCCGCGGACGTTGCTCATGGCGGCTGTGCGGGTCGAGGCGATGGTCTTCTCCGCCCCGGCGAGCTTGGCCGCCAGCTGCTCTTCCAGGGCCTTGCGCTCGGTTTCCGCCTGCGCATTCGCCTTGTCGCGGGATTCATTGCCGATCGCCTGCGCCCGCGAACGCGCCGAAGCGAGTTCGCTTTCATAGGCCTTCAGCGCCGCGTCGGACTGGTCCCTCAGCGTCTGCGCCTCGGCGAGGTCACCCTCGATCTTGTTCTGACGCGCTTCGATCGCCCCGCCGACCTTCGGCAGAGCGAGCTTGGACACGATCACGTAAAGCACGACGAAGAAGATCGCGAGCGACACCAGCTGCGAAGCATAAGTGCTGCTCTCGAACGGCGGAAAGCCGCCACCGTGACCGCCTTCGGCCCCGGTGTGGGCGCCCGCCGCTGGACCCTTCGCCCCGCCATGACTCTCAGCCATGGAGTACTCCTGTTGCTGTCATGCGCGCCGCTTCGGTCGAAGCGGCGCGAAGAACGTCGTCCTCAGAGCGGAACGAACAGCAGCAGCAGCGCGATCAGCAGCGAGAAAATGCCGAGCGCTTCGGTCACGGCGAAGCCGAAGATCAGGTTGCCGAACTGGCCCTGAGCGGCCGAGGGGTTGCGAACGGCCGCGGCGAGGTAGTTGCCGAAGATCACGCCCACGCCGACGCCCGCACCGCCCATGCCGATGCATGCGATGCCCGCGCCGATAAGTTTTGCTGCTGCCGGATCCATTTTAGACTCCTTGGAAGAAAGATTGGGTTGTGGGTGGAAATTCCCCGGACCGCTCAGTGTCCCGGATGAATGGCGTCGTTGAGGTAGATGCAGGTCAGGATCGCAAACACATAGGCTTGCAGGAACGCGACCAGAATCTCGAGGGCGTACAGCGCGACCGTGAGCGCCAGCGGCAGCACGCCGCCGACCCAGCCGAGGGCGCCGAGCGAGAAGCCGAGCATGGCGACGAAGCCCGCGAACACCTTCAGCGCGATGTGGCCGGCCAGCATGTTGGCGAAGAGACGGACGCTGTGGGAGACCGGCCGCAGGAAGAACGACAGGATCTCGATGAACATCACCAGCGGCAGGATATAACCGGGGACGCCGTGGGGCACGAAGATCGAGAAGAATTTCAGGCCGTTCTTGGCAACGCCGTAGATCAGGACCGTGAAGAAGACCAGCAGCGCCAGGGCTGCCGTCACAATCAGATGGCTCGAGATCGTGAAGGTATAGGGAATGATGCCGATCAGGTTCGAGACGCAGATGAACATGAACAACGAGAAGATCAGCGGGAAGAACTTCATGCCTTCCGAGCCGGCGGTCGAACGGATGGTCGACGCGACGAACTCGTAGGAGATCTCGGCGACCGACTGAAGGCGCCCGGGAACCAGCTGCGCACCGCTGGCAAGCATCAGCAGCGAGATGATCGCCACGGCGATCAGCATGTAGAGCGATGAATTGGTGAAGGCGATCGTCTGATGGCCGATATGGCCGATCGTGAAGAGAGGCTCGATGTTGAACTGGTGGATCGGGTCGATTTTCATCAGCGCGGCATCTCTTGGTCTGCCGGGCAATGCCGGCGGGTCTCGGTCTGCCGGCCGGGCCGGCCCGTACCGGCAAAGCCGGCACGATCATTCCTCTCCTGAGCGGATCGCTTAAGAACCGCCGCGCCTGTTTTGACCTGCCCCTGCCGTTCTCACCACATTCACCACGCCGGCGACGAAGCCCAGCAGCAGGAACACGATAAATCCGAAAGGCGACGTCGACAGCAAGCGGTCGAAACCCCAGCCAATCCCCGCTCCGACGACGACCCCGGCGACCAACTCCGAAGATAACCGGAAACCAAGCGCCATCGCCGAGGCTCTGGCCGCTCTGTCTCCATCGTCACCTGCGGGTTGCTCGGTCTTGACGTGGCGGCCGCGAAGTTCGGACAACCGCTGATCAAGATTTCCGAGCCGTTCGGAAAGCGCAGCTTCCTCGGGCGATCTATCGCGATCTCCATTCTCGCCGTGTCCCGTGCCCTGTGTCATGCAACGAAGACCCGAAACGCCGCGGCTGAATGGAAATTACGCCCGCCACCCTCAAAAGCCGCGCGGACCATACTGATGGCCCATAATCAAGTCAAGCCAAGTCACGATTGCGTCGCTTTCCGTTATGTGTCTGATTTATTTGACGATATCGGCGCACGCGGCAGCGCTGCACACAGCGTGACGCCGCACCGCAGCAGCTCGTCTCATGATCGGTGGATGCGGTCGCCATTTCGCCGTGCTGCCGGGATCAAACGGGCGGCCGTAATCGTTGATTCCGGGCGAGTGTTTTTGGCGGCGGATGGCCTTGCCGGGGTGTAGAATTGCAGATGTGCCACCTGCGCGGCGTGGCGGAGAGTGCGATGAGACCAGCGACGTCGTCCACAACATCATGGCTTTCGGCAGCGGCGCTGGCCGCGGTGATGGCCAGCAGCGGCGGTCTCGTTGCCGCGCAATCCGCGCCCGACGGCGAAAACGGCCGCTACAGCATGACGCCGATCCCCGAGGGCGTGCTGCGGCTCGACACCCGCACCGGCACGGTGTCGACCTGCACCAAGAACGGCGCCGGCTGGGCCTGCTACGCGGTGCCCGACGAGCGTGCCGCGCTCGACGCCGAGATCGGCCGGCTCCAGACCGAAGTCGAGAAGCTGAAGGGACAGCTCGCGGCGGGACCGACCGTGTCGGGCAAGATCGACGAGGCGCTGCCGAAATCCGACCCGCTCAAGAAAGCCGATCCGAAGGTCGCCGAGGGCGACCGCAAGATCGAGATCCCGCTGCCGAGCGACCAGGACGTCGATCGTGTGATGTCGTTCCTGGAAAAGGCCTGGCGTCGGCTGATCGACATGGCCAACCGCGTGCAGAAGGACGTGTCGGGGAGGATCTGAGTTTGTCGTCCTGGCGAAAGCCAGGACACATACGGCGCGGCCTCTCGGTTCATTCTCGAAGCGCGTTGCCACCTTTTGCCGTCACGCGCATTCGGGGTAATGGGTCCTGGCTCCCGTGCGCAATTGCGCACTAGGCCAGGACGACGTTACGAGAGAACCTCCATGACATCAGCCAGATCCGTAACCCGCTCGGCGCCATCCTCGGTGCAAGCCACCATTATCTCATCGTCGCTGCTCACCGTGGAGACGCAGGGGCGCGGCTTCACGGACCTGACCCGCGAAGCAGCGGCGTTCATTGCCGAGGCCCGCGCGCGCGAGGGCGCGCTGACGCTGTTCATCCGTCACACCTCGGCCTCGCTGACGATCCAGGAAAACGCCGATCCCTCCGTGCTGGTTGATCTCACCACCGCGCTGTCCAGGCTCGCGCCGGAGAACGCCGGCTGGACCCACGACACCGAGGGGCCGGACGACATGCCCGGACATATCAAGACCATGCTGACGCAGACCTCGCTTCAGGTCCCGGTCCTGAACGGCAGGCTCGCGCTTGGCACCTGGCAGGCGATCTATCTGATCGAGCATCGCGCCCGCCCGCACCGGCGCGAGGTGGTGCTGCAATTCATCGGCGCCAATCAGTAGAGCGTTTTCGAGCGAAGTGGATCCCGGTTCGCGTAAAGAAAACGCGTCAAAACAAGAATCGAGAACTTCGGTTCTGTTTCCAATCAGAACCGAAGCTCTCGGCCCAAAGCAAAACCGGCCGCGGAGACCGCGGCCGGTTGGTGTTGGTTGATCGTTGCTTGCGATCAGGTCGCCTTGATGTCCACGTCCTTGGTCTCGGGCAGGAACAGGAAGCCGATCACGACGGTGATGGACGCGAAGATGACCGGATACCAGAGACCCGCGTAGATATCGCCGGTCGAGGCCACGATGGCGAAGGCGGTCGCCGGCAGCAGGCCGCCGAACCAGCCGTTGCCGATGTGGTAGGGCAGTGACATCGAGGTGTAGCGGATGCGGGTCGGGAACAATTCGACCAGCATCGCGGCGATCGGGCCGTACACCATGGTGACGAAGATCACGAGGATGAACAGCAGTCCGATGGTCGCGGCCACCTGCGGACGGAAGATGTCGAACGGATGCGCCATCTTCACGATGCCGGCGTCGCCGGTCTTCGGATAGCCGGCGGCCTGCACGGCGGCGAGAACCGCAGGATTGCTGTCCTTGGCGTTCGCGTAGGCAACTTCCTTGCCGTTGACCATCACCTTCACGCCGGAACCGGCCGCACCCGATGTCGTCGAATACTTGACCGACGACTGGGCGAGGAAGGCGCGTGCGGTGTCGCAAGGCGCGGTGAAGACGCGGGTACCGACCGGGTTGAACAGGTCGCCGCAACCCGCGGGATCGGCCACCACCTCGACCTTGGCCTGCTCGATGGCCTTTTCCAGCGCCGGGTTGGCGTTGGAGGTGATCATCTTGAAGATCGGGAAGAAGGTCAGTGCCGCGATCAGGCAGCCGCCGAGGATGATCGGCTTGCGGCCGATCTTGTCGGAGAGCATGCCGAACACGATGAAGAAGCCGGTGCCGAGCAGCAGCGACCAGGCGATCAGGAGGTTGGCGGTGTAGCCGTCGACCTTCAGGATCGATTGCAGGAAGAACAGCGCGTAGAACTGGCCGGTGTACCAGACCACGCCCTGGCCCATCACGCCGCCGAGCAGCGCGAGCAGCACCAGCTTGCCGTTCTGCCAGTTGCCGAAGGCTTCCGTCAGCGGCGCCTTCGAACTCTTCCCCTCGTCCTTCATCTTCTGGAAGATCGGCGATTCGTTGAGGCGGAGCCGGATCCAGACCGAGATGCCGAGCAGCAGCACCGAGACCAGGAACGGGATGCGCCAGCCCCAGGCCGCGAAGTCGGCTTCGCCGATCGCGGAGCGGGTGAACAGGATCACCAGCAGCGACAGGAACAGGCCGAGCGTTGCCGTGGTCTGGATGAAGGAGGTGTAGTAGCCGCGCTTGCCGTTGGGGGCATGCTCCGCGACATAGGTCGCCGCACCGCCATATTCACCGCCGAGCGCGAGACCCTGGGCAAGGCGCAGCGCGATCAGGATGATCGGGGCCGCGATGCCGATCGTCGCCGCATTCGGCAGCAGGCCGACGATGAAGGTCGACAGACCCATGATCAGGATGGTGACGAGGAAGGTGTATTTCCGGCCGACGATGTCGCCGATGCGGCCGAACACGATCGCGCCGAACGGGCGCACCAGGAAGCCCGCGGCGAATGCCAGCAGCGCGAAGATATCGCGGGTTGCCGGCGGGTAGGCCGAGAAGAACTGCGCGCCGATAATGCTGGCCAGCGAGCCGTAAAGGTAAAAATCGTACCACTCGAAGACGGTACCCAGCGAGGAGGCGAGAATGACGAACCGTTCGTCCTTCGTCATCCCTCCCACGCCAGCTTGAGACACAGCCATTGTCGACATGTTGAGTCGCTCCCCGAAAAATGCGTTTCCTCGCGCCCCAGACGCCCGGTCATGCCGGATCAACCCAGGTCTTGGCTCCAAGGTAACATCGGCGTGAAACCCGCCCCAATACGACTTTCGGCCTTGCGCGCTGACGCGCGCCTGACGGCGCGGTATCGGGCGCCGCTGCGCAGCCGCGAAGACTTCCGGATTAACCCCTTTGCAGCAAAGGGATAATGTGCACTTGCATGCCACGGCCGGTCAGGGAAGAATTGGCCAGCCGCGGCATCGACTCGCCAGCCGGTAGCGAATGACAGCAAGAGAACGATGAACGCTCCCTCGACCCATCTCGTCATTGCCGATGATCATCCCCTGTTCCGCGATGCGCTGCGGCAGGCGGTGGCGAGCGTCCTGACCTCGGCCAGGATCGACGAGGCCGGATCGTTCGAGGATCTGACCAAGCTGCTGGAGCAGACCTCCGACGTCGACCTGATCCTGCTCGATCTGTCGATGCCCGGGATCTCCGGCTTTTCCGGCCTGATCTATCTGCGCGCGCAATATCCGGCGATCCCGGTGGTGATCGTCTCGGCCTCCGACGACAGCGCCACGATCCGCCGCTCGCTCGATTTCGGCGCTTCCGGTTTCATCCCGAAGCGTTTCGGCGTCGAGACGCTGCGCGACGCCATCCTCAAGGTGATGGAGGGGGACGTCTGGGTTCCCGCCGACACCGACTTGTCGGCCGCCACGGACCCCGACATGACGCGCCTGCGCGACCGCCTGGTGACGCTGACGCCGCAGCAGGTCCGGGTCCTGATGATGCTGTCGGAGGGACTGCTCAACAAGCAGATCGCCTACGAGCTCGGCGTCTCCGAGGCGACCATCAAGGCGCATGTCTCGGCGATCCTGCAAAAGCTCGGGGTCGAGAGCCGGACCCAGGCCGTGATTGCGGCGGCGAGGATCGCCGGCGGCCAGTGGAAGCAGGGCACGTCGACGGGGTGAGCCCGCTACAGTGTGGCCAGGAGTGCGCTGGCCGCCCTGATATCCACCGTCTCGGAACCTTCGACGAAGCCTTCGAGCGCCGCCTGGAGCAATAGCTTTGCGTTCTCGCGGCCGTGCCGTTCGGCAAGCAGCTGCACAAGATCAATCGCCGCTCGCAGCTCCCAGGCTTTCGCAGCCTTGCCCCGGCTGAGCTCCAGCGACTGCATGAGGCAGGTCTCCGCTTCCCCGGTTTTCGGCTCCGGGAGCGACAGCAACACCTTGGCCCTCATGCGCAGCAATTCGGGCATATAGAGATGATCGCCGCCTTGCTCGACGAGGCGGATTGCGTCGTCGATCAGGCGCGCACTTTGCGCGACCTGCCCGAGCGCCAGAAGGCCATGAACCAGTGCGATGTTGAATGTCGTGGTAAGCAGCTCGTAACCGGCATCGTGAAGCTCGCGCAAGCAGGCCCGTATCGTCTCGACACCGCCGGCGGCATCGCCGCGCCGGATCGCCAGTTCGCCTTTGACGCCGCGGCCGACCGAGAGATAAGGGCCCATCGAACGCGAGGTGGCATGCGCGATGAAGTGGTCGATGCTCTCTTCCGCATCGTCGAGCTCGCCGCTCCAGAGATCGATCGAGACCAGCCATATCAGCGCGATGCAGAGCGTGATCGGATGGTCCATCTGGGCGGCTTCGGTGACCGTCTGTCGCGCAAGCTGCCGCGCATCCCCGGGCCGGCCCTGCAGCCAAAGCTCTCGCGCGAGCGAGATGCCGGCCCGGTTGCGGTGATCGAAGCCATGGACCGTGCTGGTCCGTTCGGTACCCGGACCCTGCCAGGCAGCCTCCAGCATGTTCAGTGCGTCGCGGTGCTCGCCGGCCAGATGCAGCGAGACACCCAGGAGCGAATGGGCCAGTCCGAGGGACGCGGCATCGCCCAGCGTTTCGGCGACTGTGAGGCTCTGCCGTGCGTAACCAAGCGCGGCATCGAACTGCCCCATCCGCTCGTGGAAGATGTGCATGCGGCCGAGCAGCTGAAGCTGGTTCGGCGCGTCGCCGCGCGCCTCCGCGATCGCAAGGCTTCTGCTCAATGCGCCGCGCGCCGCTTCGCTGCCGCCGCGCGTGAACATCAGGGTCAGTCCCAGGGCGGCCTGGATGTGCATTTCCTCGGCGCCGCCGCGCGTGGACGGATCGATCGCAAGCAGCGCCCGTTCCGACCAGCGCCGGCATTCGATCAGCAGTGACATTGCGAGAAAGATGGGAGCTGCCGCAGCGGCGAGCGCAATGCCGATGCATGCATCGCCGTTCGCGCCAAAACACCAGTCCAGCGCGGCGCGCACGTTGTGGAGCGCGGAGAAGTGGACTGCGCGTTCGTCGGCGCTCGGCACCGTTGCCCATGTCGTGCCGGCCTGTTCCAGCCATCGCCGGTAGTAGGTCGCGTGGCGGGCGGCGAGCGCCGCGTCGTCAGGCTCGATTTCGAGCAGATAGGCGCGCGTCGTGTCGAGCAGCCGGTAGCGCATCATGGCGCCGATCGGTCGCGGAGCGACCATCGACTTGGCGACGAGGCTGTCGATGGCGTCGAACAGGCGGGCGCGGTCGACACGGTCGTCCGGCACGACCTCGAGCGCCGCGTCGATGGTGAAATGGCCGGCGAAGACCGCGAGCCTGCGCAGCACGAGGCGCTCGGTGCCGGACAGCAGCCCGTAGCTCCAGTCCAGCGTCGCCTGCAATGTCTTCTGCCGCGGCGGCGCGGTGCGCTGCCCCTGCCACAGCAGATTGAGGCGTTCGTCGAGCAGCGCCGCCGTCTGCTCCAGGCCGTAGGCTTCGACCCGGCCGGCAGCGAGCTCGATCGCCAGGGCCATGCCGTCGAGCCTGCGGCAGATGCCCGCGACGATCGCTGCATTGCCATCGTCGAGCGCGATCTGCGCGCCGCCGGCGGTCGCCCGTTCGAGGAACAGCTGAAGCGCGGGATAGGTCTGTGCGACGGCCGCCGTCAGTCCGGCATCGTCAGGCGGAACGGCAAGCGGCGCCAATCGATAGACCTGCTCGCCCTCGACGCGCAGGGCTTCGCGGCTCGTGGCCAGGATATGGACATGCGGCGCGGCGTGGAAGATCTCCGCCGCCAGCGGCGCTGCGGCGGCGATGACGTGCTCGCAATTGTCGAGGATCAGCAGCATCCTCTTGTCCCGGAGATGCGCGAGCAGCGCGGGCAGCGGGTCGTCAGTCTGGGCTGGCAGACCCAGCATCAGCAGGATCGAGGTGATCACGAGATCGGGATCGCTGAGCGCAGCAAGATCAACAAAGTGCGCGGCGTCGGCGAAGGTCTCGAGCAGGTCGTGAGCGACCGCCACCGCAACGGCGGTCTTGCCGACGCCGCCCGGGCCGACGATCGTGACGAAATGCGAGGTAATGAGCTTGTCCGAGATGGCCGCGACCACTTCGTCGCGTCCGACCATCCGCTGCAGCCGGTTCGGCAGTTTCACGGGCGGCAGTTCCATCCGCGGCGCGGGGCGCCGCTCTGCCGGAACATCCGTTTGCGAGATCGGCGCCACGAAGCAATAGCCGCGGCCGGAGAGCGTGGTGATGTAGCGGGCGCCGTCCTTGCCGTCGCCGAGGACCTTGCGAAGCGCTGCGACATGAAAGCGCAGATTGGCCTCCTCGACGGCCATGCCGGGCCACACCAGCGCCATCAGGTCCCACTTGCTGACGACCTCGTTCGGCCGCGACATCAGCGCGATCAGCGTGTCGAAGGCTTTCGTGCCGAGCGGCAGGGCGACGCCGTCGCGCGTCACGAGCCTTTCATGCGGTATCACGGTGAATGGCCCGAACGACAGGGGTCCTGCCGTAGGCGCAGCCGGCTCAGTCATGGCGAGATCTTGGTCCTTGCGAATGGACCGGATAGCCAGATGATTGCGATCCGGCAAGGCCGCTCCCGCATCGGCGTCAGACCGCGCATGCAGGCCTCATGAGGCACGCAGGCGGAGATCTCACAATTTCTCACAAGTCCAAACGGGTGTCCTGCGACAGCCGCTGCTAGTCAGTTGCGCGACGGCAAGGAGACCTTTCATGACGCAAGCGGCGAAACTGCTCTACACGGCCCGAACCCACACCGGCGGTGGGCGGCAGGACGGCATGTCCCGCAGTTCGGACGGCCGCCTCGATGTGCGGCTCTCTCCGCCGGGCGGCGCCGGCATCGGCACCAACCCCGAACAGTTGTTCGCGGCCGGCTGGTCGGCCTGCTTCGAAGGCGCCATGGAGATCGCGGCGCGCAAGCGGAAGATCACGCTTCCCAGGAAATGCGCAATCGATGCGGAGATCGACCTCCTTCTCGATGAGGGCGCTTACTCCCTCCGGGCGCGCCTCAATGTCAGCCTGCCGGGCCTCGATCGCGAGGTCGCACGCGACATCGTCGATGAGGCACACCAGACCTGCCCCTATTCCAAGGCCGTCCGCGGCAACATCGATGTCGCGGTCGCGCTGACCTGACGAACCATCTCCGACCATCAACAAGGTAGCACCATCATGAAGCAGCTCATCGACCAGCATCGCCGCAAGTTTTTTGGCGTCGCCGCCGGAACCGTTGCCGCCGGTCTTGGCGTAATCGAACTCGCCCGCGCTGAAACGGAAGCGCCGCGATCCCTCGCATCGAATGCGTCCTTTGGCACGATCAAGCAGATCGATGCCGGCGTCCTCAATGTCGGCTATGCCGAGGCTGGCCCGTCGAACGGTCCCGTCGCGATCCTGCTGCACGGCTGGCCCTACGACATTCATGCCTTCGTCGATGTCGCGCCGATCCTGGCAAAGGCCGGCTATCGCGTGATCATTCCTTATCTGCGCGGCTACGGCACGACGCACTTCCTCTCCAGCGAGACGCCGCGCAATGGCGAGCCGGCCGCAATGGCCGTCGACATCATCGCGCTGATGGACAAGCTCGACATCAAGAAGGCGGTCGTCGCCGGCTTCGACTGGGGTGCGCGCACCGCCGACATCATCGCCGCGCTGTGGCCGGAGCGCTGCCGCGCGCTGGTGTCGGTCAGCGGCTATCTGATCTCCAGCCAGGCTGCCGGCAGCGCGCCGCTGCCGCCGTCGGCCGAGCTGCAATGGTGGTATCAGTTCTATTTCGCGACCGAGCGCGGCCGCGCCGGATACGAGAAGTACACGCACGATTTCGCAAAGCTGATCTGGAAGCTCGCCTCGCCGCAGTGGAAGTTCGACGACGCCACCTTCGACCGCAGCGCCGCGGCGCTCGACAACAAGGATCACGTCGCGATCACGATCCACAATTACCGCTGGCGGCTCGGGCTCGCCAAGGGCGAAGCGAAATACGAGGAGCTTGAAAAGAAGCTCGCGGCGGCCCCGCTGATCAGCGTGCCGACGATCACGATGGAAGGCGACGCCAACGGTGCGCCGCACCCCGACCCCAGCATCTATGCCAAGAAATTCTCCGGCCGGTACGACTATCGCCTGATCACCGGCGGCGTCGGCCACAATCTGCCGCAGGAGGCACCGCAGGCCTTTGCCAAGGCCGTCATCGATGCCGACGGCGCCTGAGGATCCGCCAGCACCTCGGTCCGGCCGGGCCGGACCGAGGTTCATCCGTTGATCCCAGCTTGATGAAACGTCATGACGCCAACTGAACCTGCAAAGAAAAGATTCTCCTTCCCCACGGTGATCGTGCTTGCCGCGCTTCTTCTGGTCGTTCTCCTGACCTGTGTGCCGTACCTCGTCTCGATCGCGCTCGCGGAGGGCCCCGCGACGGCAGATGCCTCGCCGATCTTCGGGGTCACGATTCCCGCGGGCTACAGGCAATGGGAGCTGGTCGCGCCGGCCGAAGAGGCCGCGCCGCTCGACGAGCTTCGCGCGGTCGTCGGCAACCAGGTGGCAGTCGACGCCTATCAAGCCGGAAAGCTTCCGTTCCCGGATGGCACCATTCTGGTCAAGCGCGCCTGGAAGCGGAAACAGTCACCGGAATTCGCATCCGCGACGATTCCCGGCGCTGCTACCACGATCCAGGTGATGGTCAAGGATCCCAGGAAATATGCCTCAACCGGCGGCTGGGGCTTTGGCCGCTTCGTCAACGGCAAGCCGGTCGACGAGGCCCAGCACCGCACCTGCTTCGCCTGCCACGAGGCTCGCGCCAAGAGCCGCGATTATGTCTTCACGCGGCTTGCGCCGTAAGTTGCGACGGCGTGCCTGGCATTCGCCAACGGGCTTCTCTCACTCCGCCGCCACCATCTGCTGCGTGCGCCACTGGCCGAGCAGGGCGCGCAGCGAGGCCGGCTTCACCGGCTTGTTCAGCACCGCGATCTTCTCGTCGCGCGCCGCCAGCTGCACGGCGGGGCTGCGATCGGCGGTGATCAGGATCGCAGGAATGGCGTCGCCGAAGCGGCGGCGGATGTCGCGGATCGCGGCGATGCCGTTGCCGCGATCGAGGTGATAGTCGACCAGCAGCCCGGTGACGCGCTTGCCCGCACCTTCGATCGCCGCGATCGCGCCTTCGGGATCGGCGACCGCGATCACCTCGGCGTCCCAGGCCTTCAACAGCGTGCGCATGCCGTCGAGGATCGCCGCATCGTTCTCGATGCAGACGATCAGCGCACCCGCGATCGGCGTACGCGCCAGCGGCGTCGCGCTGGTCACCGCGGCGGTGAGGGTGATCGCCTTCGCCGTCGGCACCGTCACCGAGAATACCGAGCCGCCGCTCGCATTGGCGTCGATGGCGATGCCGTGGTTGAGCACGCGCGCCAGCCGTTCGACGATCGACAGGCCAAGGCCGAGGCCGCGTGCGATCCGCGCGCCCTGCTCGAGGCGGTGGAACTCCTTGAAGATCTCGCCGCGCTTGACCGTGGGGATGCCGACGCCGGTGTCGTAGACGCAGATCTTGAGCGAGGCGCCGCGGCGGCGGCAGCCGACCAGCACGCGGCCGCGCGGGGTGTATTTGATCGCGTTGGAGATCAGGTTCTGGAGCAGGCGCCGCAGCAGGAGCCGGTCCGACTCGACCGGCAGCGAGCAGGGCACGAAGGTGAGATCGAGGCCCTTGGCGCGCGCGATCGGTGCGAACTCGATCTCCAGCGAGCGCATCAGATCGGCCATCTTGAAGCTCGAGATCGAGGTCGCCATCGCGCCGGCGTCGAGCCTGGAGATGTCGAGCAGCGCGCCGAGGATCTCCTCGATGGCTTGCAGGGATTCGTCGATGTTCTCGACCAGCCGGGTTTCCTCGCCGCTGTGCTGGCGTTCGACCAGGCTGGTGACGTAGAGCCGCGCCGCGTTGAGCGGCTGGAGAATGTCGTGACTGGCGGCGGCGAGGAAGCGTGTCTTGGAGATGCTGGCGTCTTCCGCCGTGCTCTTGGCCAGCGCCAGCTCGGAGTTCAGCCGGGTCAGCTCTTCCGTGCGGTCGCGTACGCGCTTTTCCAGCGTCGCGTTGGCGCGCTCCAGCGCTTCCGCGGCCTCGAATGTGGGCGTGACGTCGGTGAAGGTGATGACGAAGCCGCTGCCGGGCATGCGGTTGGTGAGCACCTCGATCACCATATGGCGGTCCGGCAGGCGCTCGAGATAGGGCTCGCTGTCGATGGTATAGGCGGCAAGCCGCCGCTCCAGCATGGCCTCGCGCTCGATCGGGTCGGCCGGATTGCTCACGTCCATGAATTCCAGGATTTCGCGAAGCGGCGTGCCGAACTGGATGAAATGCGGGGGAACGTTGAGGAGATCGCCGAACTGCCGGTTGGAGCAGATCAGCTGCAGGTCGGCGTCGAACACTGCGATGCCCTGGCGCACATGGTTGAGCGCGGTCTGCAGGATCTCGCGGTTGAAATGCAGCGCCGCATGGGAATCGTCGAGCAGCTTCAGCGCGGCTTTGGCGGAGACCGTCCGCTTGCGCAGCAGCAGCGACATCACGAGGCGCGAGGAAGCAGCTCCGATCGAGGAGGCGATCAGGTGCTCGGCGTGCTGGAGCAGCTCGAAATCGGCGGGCGCCGCCGGCTCGAGCCGCACATTGCGACGGGCCGAGAAGGCCTCGAACGAATGCCGGGCGCGGTCGGGCCCGAGATATTGCGCGACCGTGGTCTGGATGTCCTGCACGGTGACGGTGGTGCGCCAGCGGCGGAAATTCGGGGAGATCGGCGCGAGCGTGTTGGGCACGAACAGATCGGCCTGCACCAGCTCGATGGACGAAGGCCGCCGTGCCAACGACAGCAGCACATAGGTGAGGATGTTGAGCGACAGCGACCAGATGACGCCATGCATCAGCGGCGGCAGGTCGGCGCCGAACAGCGCCTGCGGCCGCAGCACCTCGATCCCGAACGGGCCGTGCTGGAGCAGCAGGATGCCTGCGGTCGAGGAATCCATGAAGCTCGGAATGAACAGCGTGTAGAGCCACACCGCGAAGCCGACCAGCATGCCGCCGATCGCGCCGCGCGCGGTCGCCCGCCGCCACAGCAGCCCACCGAAGAAGCTCGGCGCGAGCTGGGCGATGGCGGCAAAGGACAAGAGGCCGATCGCTGCGAGCTGGGTATTGCCGAGCGCGCGGTAGTAGAAATAGGCCATCACCATGATGGCGAAGATCGCGAGCCGCCGCGAGCGCAGCAGGAAGTCGCTGAAATCGGCGCCGCCGGTGCGCCCCTCCGGCCGCCGTTGCAGCACCAGCGGCACCACGAGGTCGTTGGAGACCATGATGGAAAGCGCGACGCATTCGACGATCACCATCGCGGTCGCCGCTGACAGGCCGCCGACGAAGATGGCGACGCTGAGCAGATCCGCGCCGCCCGCCATCGGCAGCGCCAGCACGTACATATCAGGATCGGCCGTGCCGAACGGAAAGCTGACGAGGCCGGCGATCGCGATCGGGATCACGAACAGATTGATGGCGACGAGATAGAGCGGGAACAGCCAGCGCGCGCGGCCGACCTCGGCATCGGAGGAATTCTCCACCACGCTGACATGGAACTGGCGCGGCAGCAGCATGACCGCGCACAGCGACAGCAGCGTCATGGTCAGGAAGTTGCCGATCGACGGCGAGTAGTTGATGGCGCGCACCGCCTCCGGCGTCTTCATCGCGCGCTCGATCAATTCATGCGGCGAGAACATCCAGAATGTGACGAAGATGCCGGCGGCGAGAAAGGCGACCAGCTTGACGATGGATTCGGTCGCGACCGCCAGCATCAGGCCGTGCTGGTGCTCGGTGGCGTCGGTCTGCCGCGTGCCGAACAGCACGGCGAAGGCCGCCATCGCCAGCGTCACCATCAACGCCATGTCGCCAAGGATCGGGATGTGGGAGAAGGCCTGATCCTCGCTCAGGATCGTCTCCAGCGAGGAGGCGACCGCCTTGAGCTGGAGCGCGATGTAGGGCACCGAGCCGATGATGGCGATCAGCGCCACGGTCGCCGCCACCGCCTGGCTCTTGCCGTAGCGGGCGCCGATGAAGTCGGCGATCGAGGTGATGTTGTGGGCCTTGGCGAGCTGGATCACGCGGCGCAGCACGCCGGCACCGAGGCCGATCATCAGGATCGGGCCGACATAGATGGCGAGGAAGTCGGTCGAGGTGCGGGTGGCGAAGCCAACCGAGCCGAAGAAGGTCCAGGAGGTGCAGTAGATCGCCAGCGACAGCGGATAGATCAGGCCGGAGGCGCGGCCTGGCCCGGCCGGCGAGCGGCGGTCGCCGTGGCTCGCCACCAGGAACAGGAAGCCGATATAGCCAAAGGCGGCGGCAATCACGCCCCAGTCGTGCAGCATGGCGAGCGTGCTTCTCCCTGGGCGCGACGGCGCCCGGTCTCATTTTCCCTGCAAATCTAGCGCGTTGGACGAGGCGAGGCGACAGCGAAATGCCCGGAAGGGGCGGGAACTGGCGTCGTCGTTAAGCCGTAGGGCGAGCTGCCTGCTCTCCCTCGCCCCGCTTGCGGGGAGAGGGTGGGGTGAGGGGGGCTCTCCGCGGGGACGGTGGCAGCTGGACTCGCGGAGACTCCCCCTCACCCGGATCGCATCTGGCGATGCGATCCGGCCTCTCCCGCAAGCGGGGAGAGGCGAAGAAAAACCTACTCCGCCGCCAGCGACTTTTGCTTGAGCGGCAGGCCGAGGCGGTCCCACACTTGCAACAGGGCTTCGGCGAGCTGATCGATCAGGCCGTCATCGTGATAGGGCGAGGGCGTGATGCGCAGGCGCTCGGAGCCCTTGGCGACGGTCGGATAGTTGATCGGCTGGATGTAGATGCCGTGCTCTTCGAGCAGCAGGTCGGAGGCCTGCTTGCACTTCTCGGCATCGCCGATGAACAGCGGCACGATGTGGGTGTCGCTCGACATCACCGGGAGACCGGCGGCGTTGAGGATCGCCTTGACGCGGGCGGCGCGGTCCTGGTGGCGCTCGCGCTCCCAGCTCGAGGTCTTCAGGTGCTTGATCGCGGCGGTCGCGGCCGAGCAGATCGCCGGCGGCAGCGCGGTGGTGAAGATGAAGCCCGGCGCATAGGAGCGCACGGCGTCGATGATCTGGCCGTTGGCGGCGATGTAGCCGCCGAGGCAGCCGAACGCCTTGGCCAGCGTGCCTTCGAGAATGTCGATGCGATGCATGACGCCGTCACGCTCGGCGATGCCGCCGCCGCGCGGGCCGTACATGCCGACCGCGTGGACTTCGTCGACATAGGTCATCGCGTTATATTTCTCGGCGAGATCGCAGATCTTGGCGAGCGGAGCGACGTCGCCGTCCATGGAATAGAGGCTCTCGCAGGCGATCAGCTTCGGCCGGTTCGCACCCGCCGCCTTCAACAGCGCTTCGAGGTCGGCGAGATCGTTGTGGCGGAACACTTGCCGCTCGCAGCCGGACTGGCGGATGCCCTCGATCATTGAATTGTGGTTGAGCTCGTCCGACAGGATCAGGCAGTTCGGAATGAGCTTTGCGATGGTCGCGATGCCGGTCTGGTTCGAGACATAGCCCGAGGTGAACAGCAGCGCGGCTTCCTTGCCGTGGAGATCGGCGAGCTCGGCCTCGAGCTGCACCAGCGGATGATGCGTGCCGGCGATGTTGCGGGTGCCGCCCGCGCCGGTGCCGACGCGCGTTGCGGTCTCGACCATGGCGCCGACGACCTTCGGATGCTGACCCATGCCGAGATAGTCGTTGGAGCACCAGATCACGACGTCGCGCTTGCCCTTGGGCGAGTGCCAGATCGCATGCGGAAATCGGCCCGCCATGCGTTCCAGATCGGCGAACACGCGGTAACGCCGTTCAGTGTGGAGGCGATCGAGGGCGGAATTAAAGAACTGGCTGTAATCCATCGGCAAACCTGCAACGGAACCTGACCAAGGGGCGCATCTTCTTAGAGCTTTTCCAGCTCCAATGTCTATGCGCTATCCCACATTTGGCCCTGGAGGGCATTTGGGCAAAATGCCCTATCGTGCGATTTGAAACTTGATCCCGATCAAAGAACTCACCGGCTTGTGTAATGCTGCTTTGCGGTAAGTACCGGGAGGGGCCGACATGGCAGCCTGGGGCTGCCTGGGCTCGGCAACACAATTCAGCAGATTATCATTCGAAAGGACCCTCCCATGAAGCGCGTGATGATCCTCAACGGTCCCAACCTCAACATGCTCGGCATCCGCGAGCCGCACATCTACGGCACCACGACGCTCGCAGAGGTCAATGCGAGCTGCGAGGAAGCCGCCGCGAAGCTCGGGCTCAAGCTCGCCTTCCACCAGTCCAACCATGAAGGCGTGCTGGTCGACCTGATCCAGTCGGCGCGGCAGGACGCCGATGCGATCGTCATCAACCCGGCCGGCCTGTCCTTCACCTCGGTCTCGATCATGGACGCGATCAAGACATTCGAAGGCCCGGTGCTGGAAGTCCACATCTCCAACATCCACGCCCGTGACGAATATCACCGGCACTCGAAGATCTCGTTCGTGGCGACCGGCGTGATCTGCGGGCTGGGGCCGTTCGGCTACATCGCGGCGCTGCACGCGATTGCGAATATGAAGTGAAATGCTGCCGCAGCGACGGTCTGCTCCCTCGCTCCGCTTGCGGGGAGAGGCGAAAAAAATCACGTCGTCCGAAACTGCAGCACGCCGTCCTTGGTCTCCGCCGTCAGCCGGCCCTCGACGATCATGTAGTTGACGTGGGCGACCAGTTCGCCGGCGGCAAAACCCATCTGGTGTTCGTCCAGCACGTGCTTGTTGAACACCACGGGCACCAAGGCGCGCGAAGTCTGCGGCACCTCGCGGCAGGCTTCCGCGATCAGGCGGCAGCGCTCCTCGTGGTGGTCGGCGAGCTGCTTGATGCGGGTCTTGAGCCCGTAGAACGGCACGCCGTGGCCGGGCAGCACCAGCAAATCATAGGGCAGCGTCGTGGTGAGGCTGGCGAGCGAAGCCAGATATTCGCCGAGCGAGTTCTGGTCGGGCTCGACCGCCCAGACGCTCACATTCGGCGAGATCTTGCTCAGCACCTGGTCGGCGGAGAGGAACAGCTTGTCGTCGGCGCAATACAGCATCACCTGGTCGAGCGCATGGCCGCCGCCGGTGATCACCTTGAAGCGGCGCGTGCCAATCACGACGTCGTCGCCATGCGAGATGCGGCGGTAGGACGGCGGCAGCACCGAGACGCGCTTGAGATAGTCCTGGCCGCGGCCGAGCAGCTTTTCGGTGAGCGACTCGTCCATGCCGTGGCGGCGGAAGAACAGCCGCTGCGCTTCGCGTCGCTCCTCGGTGCCGCGATTCTGGTGATAGACCGATTGCAGATATTCGACCTGCGACATCACCAGCGGGCAGTTGAACCGCTCGACGATCCACCCCGCAAGCCCGACATGATCGGGGTGGGAGTGAGTGACGATCAGGCGCGTGATGTTGACGCCCTTGAGCGGGCCGTCGAACAGCTTCGTCCAGGCCTCGATCGTCTCCTCGTTGCCGAAGCCGGCGTCGACCATGGCGTAACCGTCGCCGTCGGCGAGCAGGTAGATGTTCACATGGTTGAGGCGGAACGGCAGCTTCAGCCGCGCCCACAACACGCCGGGCTTCACCTCCACGACCTCGTCGGGGCCGGGATGCTGGTCCCAGGGATAACGCAGGGCCTCCGCGGAGGACTGCACGGTGTCGGTCTTCGCGTTCATGCTACCGACTTAAACCCGCCGGGCGCGCCGCGCCAGCCGAAAAAGGACGCGGGGGTGGCTCGCATAGCGGTCATTCCGCGCCGGATTTTTCCGTGACCCGGATGGAGCGCAGCCCAAAAATGCCGGTCATTCCGGGGTGCGCGTGAGCGCGAACCCGGAATCTGGAGGTCGTCGCGCGAGATTCCGGGTTCGGCGCTTAGCGCCGCCCCGGAATGACAATCAGGCCGCTCGCATGCTGTTGAGGAACGCGTCGATCTCCCCGCGCAGCAGGTCGGCCTCGCGGCGCAGTGCGTCGGAGGCGCCCAGCACCTCGCTCGCCGCAGCGCCGGCTTCGGCGGAGGCGGTGGAGACGCCGACGATGTTGCTGGAAACCTCGCTGGTGCCGCCGGCGGCATGCTGGATGTTGCGCGCGATCTCGCGGGTCGCCGCGCCCTGTTCCTCGACAGCCGCAGCGATCGTCGTGGTGACGTCGTTGATCTCGCCGATGATCCGGCCGATGCCCTGGATGGCGCCGACCGCCGAAGTCGTCACGTCCTGCATGCTGGCGATCTGGGTGCGGATCTCCTCGGTCGCCTTCGCGGTCTGGCTCGCGAGGCTCTTCACCTCGGAGGCGACCACCGCGAAGCCGCGGCCGGCCTCGCCCGCGCGTGCCGCCTCGATGGTGGCGTTGAGCGCGAGCAGATTGGTCTGCGAGGCGATGGTCTGGATCAAATCGACCACGACGCTGATACGGCTCGCGCTGTCGGCGAGGCTCTGCACCGTGGCGTCGGTCGCGCCGGCTTCGTCCACGGCCTTCTTGGCGATCCCGGCCGAGGTGACCACCTGGCGGCTGATTTCGGCGATCGAGGACGACAGCTGCTCGGTGCCTGACGACACGGTCTGCACGTTGACCGAGGTCTCTTCGGCCGCGGAGGCGACCGCGTTGACCAGCGCGTTGGACTGGTCGGCGGTGGTCGACATGCTCTGCGCGGTCGATTGCATCGAATTGGCGGACTGCGCCAGATTGTCCAGCGCGGAGCGCACCGTGCTTTCGAATTCGGCGATCTTCGCCTCGATGCGCGCGGCACGCTCGGCCTTGGCGACGCGGTCCTTGTCCTGTTCGCTCGCGAGCGCGCGGGCCTCGACCATGCTATCGCGGAACACGGTCAGCGTGTCGGTCATCGTGCCGATCTCGTCATTGTGCTTGGTACGCGCGATCTCGGTGTCGAGATCGCCGGCCGAGAGTGACTGCATGGCGCGCTGGAGGCCAGTGATCCGGCGCAGGATGTTGCGGCCGACATAGAGCCAGACGAACAGCGCCGAGCCGACCAGCATCAGCGCGCCCAGCGCCAGCATGACCGACGTCGCGAGCGAGATCTCCTGCCGCGCCTGGAAGGTCGACGCGTTGGTCTCCTTCTGCACGCCGTCGACGAGCTGCTGCACGCTGATGCCGAGGCCGACGTTGAGCTTACGCGTCTCGTCCAGGATGGTCTGGCCGTAGTCGATGGAGTCGAGCTCTTTCTCGCGCAGATTGAACACGCCGGTCTTGCCGGTGCCGAGCGCGAGCAGCTTTTCCGCCGTCGCGCGCAGCATCTTGTTGCCCTGATTGTCCGACAGCAGATCGAGGTTCGACCGCAGGCGTCCTTGTGCCGTCTTGAATTCCTTCTGGATGTCATCGAGCTTGTCGCTCGTGTTCGCCGACAGCGCCGCGCTCATGTCGGCGGCTGCGAGATTGCCGCTGGCGACGACGTTGCCGAGCTGGCCGACGGTCTGCGCGGCTTCGGTGGCATCTTCGGCCGACAGGTTGGCCGAGCCGAGAATGGCGTTGACCCGGGTCTGCGCGTCCAGCATTGCCGGACTGGCCGCGCCCACGAAGGCGCCCTGGGCGCTGCGCAGCGCGTCATATTGCTTGTCGTGCAGGGCGGCAATGTCCAGCCGTTCGCGGGCGGCCTTGGCCAGGCTCTGGGCCGCCTCGTTGATGCTCTTCATCGTCTCGCTGAGTCCGGAGACGACGGCCTTGTCGCCGCCGAGCTCGATGATCTCGTTGAGTTTCTGCTGCGTCTGCTCCTGCAATTCCCTGAGCTTCTTGGTGCGCTCGTTCAGGGCGTCCTCGCTTTGAGCCGCAAGCAGGGCGGGTCCCTGTGCCGCAAGGCTCGCGCTCAGGGCCGACAATTGCAGGCTGGCGGCGAGGCGCGGAATGTCCCGCCCGCTCAGTTCTGTCATGCGTCCGCCGAGATTTTGCAGCGCCAGGCCGGCGCCGGCCGCGATCACGAGGCCCATGCCCGCGATCACCGCGAAGGCGGTGAACAGGCTGCCGCGCACGCCCCATGTCGGCATCTTGAAACGAGGTCTCAAACGGCCAAGCAAACGGCCAACGCCCAGACGGATCGCCATCGAACTTCCCCCACGCTCTTGCTTCTGTTTTGTGGCGGGCAGTATCGGCGGGGCCGGTTAAAAAAATCGCAATTGGTGCAATTGCTTGCGCTGGTTCCGCAGGGCGAAAAAAGAAGGGCCGGCAACGGGGCCGGCCCTTCGTCAGGATAAGGTTTTGCTAACCGATCAGTAGCGCGCGACCGTCGAATTGGCCCAGTTGAAGCGATAGTTGACGCCCGCCTTGAAGGTGTGGTCGTCGGTGGTGAAGTTGCCGGTGCCCGCCAGCGGGCCCGCGGTGAAGTGCGCGTCGCCGAAATTGTAGTACTGGTACTCGGCCTTGGCCGACCAGTTCGGCGCGAACATGTATTCGAGGCCGGCGCCGACGGTGTAGCCGTTGCGATGATCGCCATCGATGATGAAGCCGGTCGGCACGCCGCCGACGGTGACCTTCTCGTTGTTGTCCGAATAGGCGTAGCCGCCCTTCACGTAGAGGAGGCCCGGACCCCAGGTGTAGCCGACGCGGCCGGTGATCGAGCCGAGGCCGCGCTGGTCGTTGGTGTAGGCGACGCCGCCCGGAAACACCGCGCCGACGCTGCCGGAGAGCCAGGAATACTGGCCTTCGACGCCGACCACGAAGTTCGGGTTGAACTGCCAGTCAGCACCGACCTGCACGCCGCCGAGGAAACGGCCGTTGCCGTTGTTGCCGGTGGAGAGGCCGTTGAAATTGTTGTCGCTGGAGAACGCGCCGCCGACATGGGCGCCGAGATAGAATCCCGTCCAGTTGTAGATCGGCGCGACATAGGCCGGCGCGGGCGCCTTGTAGTAGTTGCGGTTGCCGAGATCGGCGCCGACGGCCGGCGCAGCGGCGCCCACCACGAGCAGCGCGACGGTCGCAAACAGAATCTTCTTCATAGTCCAAACTCCAACACTTAGGTCCCCGGCAGGCGCGCTTTCCGCGCCGTCGTTGGTTTTGCAGATAGCTCGCTTTTGACGAAAATGCTGTCACATCCGTGGCACAGCGGCAGCCAACCTAACGTATTGGGCTGCAAATGATTTTCGTGCTTAATGGCGACTTAAGAAATGCTGAAGGAAGGTTTAACTTGGCGTCTTTCCGGTAACTTGCGTGCGGCTCTTGTTAACCAAGACGCCGCCGCGCTTCATCGCGCATCTGCGCGCGGAATGCCGCGCGCTTTGCCGGCCGGTCTTCCTCGCGTACGTCGTGGCGATCGAAGATGTCGAACTTCTCCAGGATCGGATAGCGCTCGCTCGCCATCGCGAGCACGCGCAGCACCTTGGTCGCCGACGGCGTCGGGCCGCTGACCTCCCAGCGCCGGATGGTGTCGGCGCCGCCGTTCTCCGGCAATCCGCACAGCCTGGCCATGTCGGCCGCGGTGAGCTTGCGCTCGAGGGCATCGGAAAGGTCGGCGCGGAGTTGCTTCAGTTCGGGGCCGGTCATGTCAATCGCGTTCAGGGGAGCTGCTTATGGCAATGCACTAGCGCTGATTCGGGTCCATCCGAAGGCAGCGAGCGCACGCCCCGCGCTCCGGTACCTTTGTGTGCGCACGGAGTTATGAACGGAGTGCCCATGGAAATCTTCCGGCGAATGAACAGATGACACAGCGGGGCCCTAGCGATGAAGGGATCAGCCATGACAACCGTCAAACTCGCCATTGCCGCGCTCATCACGACCGGACTGCTTGCCGTGCCGTTCGCGGCTGAGGCGAAGAAGCACCGGTCGAGCCGATATTACAGCACCAGTGTGGTGGCCCCGGCCTATGGCAGCGCCGGATTGCCGGCGACGCAGGGCAGGCCCGCTTACGGATCGTCCGGACAGACGGTCGGCACGGTCACGGCGCCGTCGATCGGAACGTACAACTGGCCGTCGGTCGGCGTGACCAATTCGGTCCCGACCTGGAGCAATACCAACCCGCGGTGATGAGCGATTGCATCGCCCGTCAGCTCTCCGCGCCGCCCTTCTCAATGCCGAACACAAGGCAGGTCGTCGTCGCGTGCGCGAGCAGCCGGCCCTTCGTATCGGTGATGCGCGCTTCGGCGGTCGCGACGCGGCGGCCGGCGTTCAGTACGCGGCCTTCGGTGCGGATCACGCCGCTGGCCTCGCTCATGCCGCGCACGAACGAAATCTTGAATTCCAGCGTCGTGTAGCCGGTCCCGCCGGGCAGGGTGGTCTGCACCGCCAGCCCCATTGCGGAATCCAGCAATATCGCGGCGTAGCCGCCATGGACCGAGCCGATCGGGTTGTAGTGACGCAGGCCCGGCACGCTGTGGATCACGACAATTCCAGGTTCGGCCCTGCAGTCGAACGGCTCGACCGTCTGCATGATCGGCGGTTCGGGCAATTCCCCGGAGAAGATCGCGCGGACAAAATCAAGCCCAGACATCGATGCCATCACGTCGATGGGCACGACACCGTATTCGATGGCCGGTTTGCCGACTTTGTCGTCCACCATCGAGCGCCTCCAGACCTTATGAAATGATATATATCATATAATAAGGGATGGAAAAGAGCCAGAAGGCGGCTCAGGCGCCCCGGCCGCCCTGTTGCCCGATCACGCAGCGCCATCCCGCGAGGCGCTCGGCCGGATGCTGGTTCATCCATTCGGCGAGCTGCGGCGCGCCCATCATGCAGGACTGCATCGAAACGTCAGCGAAGTCCGACGTGGTGACGATCTGCTCGTGACAATTGGCGGGAGAGGAGAGGCTGCAAAGCACGGCAATGATCTTGATCACGACAGATTTTCCACGTTGCCGCCGACGGCGCGCCCGATCGTGGTCGTGTCGTGCCGCTCGCTGACCGGATCAGCGGGCGGGAAGATACTGTCATAGATCGCGCGTGCCTCCTGGATGAGGCGCAATCGTTCGCGCTCGGATCTTGAGACAAATTGAATAACCTGGCCCATGTTTGGCTCCGAAGAGTTTGGCGACCATCATCAGATGATGGAAATCATTCCAAACCGATGTGGGGTGCGGCCCGGCGCTTTGAAGCTGTGCGGGCGGTCACGGGGAATAAAAAGCGCGTGACCGCGGCGTTGCGGCAGATGCGCTTCGATTCGGTCCAATCGTCCGGGGCCGAACCGGATACCGTTCGCCTCACGCCGCCGGCGCGCGCTCCTTCCGCCCCGGCACTGCCGCGAGCAGCTCGCGCGTATAGGCGTGCTCGGGCGCGGCGAACAGCTGCGCGGTTGGTTTCAGCTCGACGATCGCGCCGCGCTGCATCACCGCGATGCGGTCGCAGATCTGGGCGGCGACGCGCAGGTCGTGGGTGATGAACAGCATCGAGAGGCCAAGGCGCGTCTTGAGGTCTTCGAGCAGCCGCAGGACTTGCGCCTGCACAGAGACGTCGAGCGCGGAGACAGCCTCGTCGGCAACGATGATCTCGGGCTCGAGCGCGAGCGCGCGCGCGATGCCGATGCGCTGGCGCTGGCCGCCGGAGAATTCGTGCGGATAGCGTTCGAGCGCGCCGGCATCCAGGCCCACCATCTTCAGGAGATCGCGGGCGCGCTCGAAGGCGACCTTCGGATCGATGCCGGCCGCGATCGGGCCGTCGGCGATGATGTGGCCGATCTTGCGGCGCGGATTGAGCGAAGCGAACGGATCCTGGAAGATCATCTGGATGCGATGGCGCTCGGTGCGCAGCGCCTTGCCCGTGAGCGAGGTGAGATCGGTCTCGCCGATCCGCACCGTGCCGCGGTCGGCTTCGATCAGCCGCATCACGAGGCGCGCCACCGACGATTTGCCCGAGCCGGATTCGCCGACGAGGCCGAGCGTCTCGCCCTTGAGGATGTTGAAGTTGACCGCGCGCGCTGCGTCGACGCGGCGGTCCTCGCGAAACCAGCCGCCTGATGTGACGTAGGTCTTGTCCAGCCCGATCACCTCGACGGCCCTGGCCTGGTCGTCGAGGGGCTCGCGCGCCGGCGGATCCATCGACGGCACGGCCGCGAGCAGCGCCTTGGTGTAGTCGTGCTGCGGCTCGTTGAAGACGGTCGCCGCCGGGCCTTCCTCGACCACCTTGCCATGCCGGAGCACCACGACCTGGTCGGCAATGTCGGCGACCACGCCGAAATCATGGGTGATGAACATCACCGCCATGTTGCGATTGCGCTGGAGGTTGCGGATCAGTTTCAGGATCTGCGCCTGCGTGGTGACGTCGAGCGCGGTGGTCGGCTCGTCCGCGACCAGCACCGCCGGCTCGAGCGCGAGCGCCATCGCGATCATGGCGCGCTGGCGCTGGCCGCCGGAGAGCTGGTGCGGATAGGCGCGCACGATGCGCTCGGGGTCGGGCAGGCCGACCTCGCGTGCCAGCGCCAGCGCTCTTGCGCGCCGCTCCTTCGGCGTGAGCAGGCCGTGGGCCTCGAACATCTCGGCCATCTGGTCGCCGATCCGCATCAAGGGATTGAGCGCGGTCATCGGCTCCTGGAAGATCATCGCGAAGCGGCGGCCGCGCAGATCGCGCCAGCCGTCGTCATCCAGCTTGAGCAGGTCGCGGCCCTCGAACTGGATCTCGCCGGAAGTGACATTGACCGTATCCGGCAGCAGGCCCATCAGCGCATGCGCGCACATCGACTTGCCGGAGCCGGATTCGCCGACGACGCAGACGATCTTGCCGGGCCGAAGGTCGAGCGAGACGCCGTCGACGGCGAAGGCACGCTCGGCACCCTTGGGCAGTGCGATCTGCAGGTTCTTGATGGAGACGGCGGGCGGGGCGGTCATCATCAGCGTCCCTCCCGCGACAGGCGCGGATTGAGCGCGTCGTTGAGACCTTCGCCGATCAGGTTCAGCCCAAGCACCGAGATCAGGATGGCGACGCCGGGAAACACCGTGATCCACCAGGCCTGGCGGATCACGGTTCGGCCGGCGCCGACCATGTAGCCCCAGGAGATCAGATTGGGATCGCCGAGGCCGAGGAAGGCCAGCGAGGACTCCAGCAGGATCGCGGTCGCCACCATCAGCGAGGCCAGCACGATCACCGGCGACAGCGCATTGGGCAGGATCTCGCGCAGGATGATCCAGGTGTTGCTCTGGCCGGTGACCACCGCGGCCTGGACATATTCGCGCGTGCGCAGCGACAGCACCTCGCCGCGCACGAGGCGGGCGACCGGCGGCCAGCTCACCACCGCGATCGAGGCCACGATCGAATAGATCGAGGGCTGCAGGATCGCGACCAGCACGATCGCCAGCGCGAAGCTCGGAATGGTCTGGAAGAATTCGGTGAAGCGCATCAGGGCGTCGTCGACCTTGCCGCCGAAATAGCCGGCCATGGCGCCGATCGGCACGCCGACGACCAGCGCCACCAGCGTCGAGACGAGGCCGACCAGCAGCGACACGCGTGCGCCAAAGATCATGCCGGCGAACACGTCGCGGCCGAGCGCGTCGGTGCCGAGCGGCACGGCCCCGAGCGTGAACGGCGGCAGGAACGGCCGCTGTACCATGCGCCAGGGCGAGTTCGGGAACAGCATCGGTCCGAACACCGCGATTCCGATCGCAAGCAACAGGATGATGAGGCCGATGACGCCGCTCGGGCTCTTCAGCATCGATTTCCAGAACTGTTTCATGAGGCGAATTCGATGCGCGGATCGACCAGCCGATAGACCAGGTCGGTGATGAGGTTGAAGATCAGGACCATGGCGGAGCAGATCACGAACACGCCGAGCAGGAGGTTGTAGTCCCGCTGCAGCAGCGCGTCGTACATCAGGCGCCCGATGCCGGGCCAGGCGAACACGGTCTCGGTGATGACGGCGCCGCCGATCAGCGTGCCGGAATGCACGCCGGCGAGCGTCACGACGGGCAGCAGCGCGTTGCGCAGCACGTGGCGGCGCTGGATCACGGCGTCGGAGAGGCCCTTGGCGCGTGCAGTCTTGACGAAGTCGAGGCGCTTCACCTCCAACATCGAGGCGCGTGTCATGCGGGTATAAGTCGCCATGAAGAACAGGCCGAGCGTCATCGCCGGCATGATCAGGTGTTTTGCGACGTCGACCGCGTGGGCAAGGCCGGTGAGGTTGGCGCCGACCGTCTCGTAGCCGAAGCTCGGCAGCCAATCGAAGGTGACCGAGAACAGGAGGATACCCATCAGCGCCACCCAGAAGATCGGCATGGCGTAGAAGATCAGGGCGAACACGGTGATGCCGGTGTCGAGAAAGGTTCCGGCAAAGCGCGCCGCAAAGCTGCCGAACAGGACGCCGAGCATCAGCGAGATCGCGAAGGCGGTCAGCGTCAGCAACAGGGTCGCCGGCAGCCGTTCGAGGATCAGCTTCGACACCGGCGCCTGCTGGCGGAAGGAGAAGCCGAGGTCGAGGGTGACGACGCCCTTGACGTAGATGAACAGCTGCTCGGGCAGCGGCTTGTCGAGGCCGAACTTTTCCCGGAGCTGCTTGACGAAGATCTGGTCGCTGGCGCCGGCCTCGCCCGCCATCACGACCGCGGGATCGCCGGGCGCAAGCCGGATCAGGAAGAAATTGAGGACGACGATCGCGAGCAGGACGATCACGCCCTTCACGACACGCTGAGCGACGAAGGAGAGCATATCTATAACGCAGTGAGATTGAGGTGCGTGTCACCGCGATCACGGTGCACTCCCTCTCCCGCTTGCGGGGGAGGGCAGGGGAGGGGGTGCTTCCGCGGAGGGATTGCCAAGAGGAGAGAACCCTCACCCGCTACGCTCTTCGAGCGTAGCGACCTCTCCCGCAAGCGGGAGAGGTAAGGGGAGTTCGGAGCGCCTGCCATCACTTGTCGAGCCATGCGTCCTTGAAGCCGTCATTGACGCCGATGCCGGTGGTGATCAGGTTCTTGACCTTGCAGCGCATGATGGTCGGGAATTGCAGCTCGAGCATCCAGGCCACCGGCACGTCCTCGACCAGGATCTTCTGCGCCTTCTCGTAGATCTCCTTGCGCTTGGAATCCGGGGTCGCGACGGCGCCATCGGCGAACAGCTTGTCGATCTCCGGGTTGGAGTAGCCCTCGACATTGTTGAACACCTGGCCCTTGGCGATGGCGCTGGAGACGTAGTTGCGCCCGACGCCGAGGGCCGGATCGCCGTACTGGTAGAGATAGGTGAAGGCGATGTCGTAGTCCCAGTCGCCGATCTTCTGGTTGCCGCCGGCAACGTCGGTGGCGATGGTCTCGATGTTCATGCCGACGTCCTGGAGGTTCTGCTTCACGGCTTCACCCCAGCGCTGCCAGGTCTCGCCATAGGCGAGCGGCAACAGGCGGATCTTCTCGCCCTTGTAGCCGGCTTCCTTCAGCAGCGCCTTGGCCTTGGCCGGATCGTACGGATATTTCGGCACGTCGTCGGTGTAGTATTTGATGGTCGAGGCGGACGGGCCGGTCGCGACCTTGCCGAGCCCGTTCCAGATCACGTCCTTGGCGAAATCGCGGTCGATCGCAAACATGATCGCCTGCCGCACCCGCTTGTCCGCGAGCGGGCCCTGGCGGTTGTTCAGCCACAGCCAGGCCAGCGGCGAGAAGAACTCCCAGCCGGCGCCGGTGACGCAGGTGTCCTTCAGCTTGGACAGCCGCGGCACGTCGAAATTCTCGACCGAGCCGCCGGGCAGCACGTCGACCTTGCCGGTCTCGTACGCCACCGAGCGCGCGGCGGCGTCGGGAATGACCTGCCAGTAGATCTCGTCGAGATAGGGTTTGCCCTTTTCGTGGTAGTTCGGGTTCTTGACCAGGCGGATGAACGAGCCCTTCTGCCACTCCTTGAACATGAAGGGGCCGGTGCCGACCGGGGCGTTGTTGTAGGGGTTGGTCTTCCAGTCGGTGCCGTCATAGAGATGCTTCGGCACCATCGGCATCGAGCCGACCTCGAAGATACCGAGGAACGGGCCGAACGGCTGCTTCAGCGTGAACACCACCGTGTAATCGTCGGGCGCCTCGACCTTGTCGACCTGCCCGAGGTTGTTGCGGGCGCGCGCGTGGGTCTGCTTCAGCATCTCGATCGAGAACAGCACGTCGGCGGCGGTGAAGGGCTTGCCGTCATGCCAGGTGACGCCCTTCTTGAGCTTGAAGGTGTAGGTCTTGGCGTCCTCGCTCACGGTCCAGCTCTCGGCGAGTTCCGGCTGCGGCTCGAGCTTGGGGCTGTAGCGCAGCAGGCCCTCGAAGATGTTGCCGGACACCATCTGGACCGGGCCGTTCTGGACCATCGCAAGCATCAGGCCGGGCGGCTCGGGCTGGATCACGGCATTGATCACACCCCCCGTTTTCGGCTCTTGCGCCAGTGCCGAGGCCGTGAGGCCGCAAGCCAGGAGGAGACCAAGCAACACTCGTTTTGGCATGTCGTATCTTTCTCAAGCGAGGCCAGCCGTAGACGCTTCGCACGTCATGGCGCGCAAAGCTACGGCCGGCCCATCCCAGTCCCCATCCGGTATCGAGGCTCACATAGTCCCATTCGGCGCCGCAAGATGAAAGTCTCGACAGTGTTCGCACAAAAAATGTACAGCGCGTCCTGTTTTCACTTGATTCATTATCCTGTCGTGGAGACAAGTCGGCCATGGACAATGCCACGCGCTCCGAACGGTCCCGCAACGCTGCGCTCGAAGCGGCCATCGCCATCATCGCGCGCGACGGGCCGGGCCGGTTGACGCTCGATGCCATCGCCCGCGAGAGCGGCCTCAGCAAGGGCGGCGTGATGCATCAGTTCCGCACCAAGGAGGCGGTGCTGAAGGCGTTGCTCGAGCGGCAGATGGCGCATTTCGAAGAGTTCTCGATCCGCTATATGGCAAAGGTGAGCGGGACCTCGGCAAATCCCAATCTGGCGACCCAGCTCGCCACGATCCGGGAAGCGGCGACCTCGCCGAATTCTGCCGCGCTGGCCCTGGTTGCGGCCATGGTCGAAAATCCCGACCTGATGGCGCTGCCGCGCGAACTCGAAATGAAGAGGATGGCGGCGATCAAGGAAGAAGCCGCCGATCCCGACCTCGCGATGCTGCGCTGGGCCGGGGCGCTCGGGCTGCTGCTGAGCTCGCTATTCGGCATGTCTCCGCTCAGCAAGGACGAGCACCAGCGACTGTTCGCGCGCCTGCTCGACGACGCACAGTGGACCGGCCTCGGACAGCCCGCCACGACACGCACCAAGTCCGCGGCCAAGTCCACGGCCAAGTCCGGAACGCCATCGGCGGCAAAGGCCCCGACCCCGCGCAAGCGCGCCTGATTCACCGTTAACGAATTCCGACCGGCGCCTGCCCAAATCCGCGCCTGCGGCCAAATGTGCCACCGCGTCATTTCCGTGCTTTACAAACCAACTGGTCGGTTTTATAAACGGAAGCACTGAGACGGCCCAAGGCGTCTGAAATGGCCCCGGACGATGCCTTGGGCCGGCAATGGTGAGCGCCGCAGCCGCGTCTGGTCCCAAAACGCGGCTGCGGTCCCCATCGCCTTTGCTGAAAGCCGCTAGAGGAGTCTGGAATGGATCGCTCGATCGCCCTGCGCGGTCTGGGAACGCTGGTGCTTTGCGCGGCCGCGGCCGGCTGCGCCTCGGTCGCGCCCGTGCCCTATTCGGAGATGGCGTCGTCGGCCTACATGGCCCCGGACAAGTCGGACGCCTCCGGCCGCGTGCCCTACCGCTATTCCACGCCGGTCGACTGGCGCGCATATAATAAAGTGATCCTGGATCCCGTCGTGCTCTACCGCGGCAAGGATCATCAGTTCGGCGACATGTCCGACAAGGACAAGGCAACGCTCGCCGCCTACATGCAGAACTCCTTCGCCGAGCGGCTGCGCGGCCGTTTCGCGCTGGTGCGCGAGCGCGGACCGAACACGTTGCGGATCAGGCTGACGCTCACCGGCGCCGTCACCAACACGCCGGTGCTCGGCACGCTCTCGCGCTTCGACCTCGCCGGTGCCGTCTACAACGGCGTGCAGGCCGCGCGCGACGGCGAGGGGACGATGACCGGCTCGGTCGTCTATGGCGTCGAGATCTTCGACGCCGCCACCTCGCGCCTGCTCTCTGCCTACGTCACCAAGCAATACCCGGGCGCCTACGACATCAAGGCCAGCGTCGGCGCGCTCGCGGCCGCCACCGCCGGCCTCGACAAGGGCGCCGACGCGCTGATGGCGCAACTGAACTGACGCGGCAACCCGCGCAACGAAAGGCATCGCAGATGGACATTCTTCTTCGCTTCGTGCTGCGCGTCGCGATCACCGTCGTGATGATGATCATCGGCGGCCGCGCCGGTGCTGCCGCGCCCACCGATCCCAGCGGCACCTGGTTGGTCGAGGACGGCCGCGCCCGCATCCGGCTCGAACGCTGCGGTCCGTCGCGCGAGCGCATCTGCGGCTTCATCGTCTGGATGAAGGAGCCGGCCGACAAGCGCGGCCAGCCCTATCGCGACAAGGAGAATCCTGATGCGGACAAGCGCGCCCGCGCGCTGCTCGGCCACCAGCTCATCATGGGCTTGCAGGCGACGCCCGAGGGACGGTTTGCCGGCGACATCTACAATGCGGAGGACGGCAAGTTCTATTCGGTCTCGCTGTGGCGCGAATCCGCCGATCGCCTGAAGCTGAAAGGCTGCCTCATAAAATTCCTGTGCCAGACCCAGACCTGGCAGCAGACCCTCGACGTGCTGCCCGGCCAGCTCGTCGGCCTGACCGGCGATCTCAACGGCCCGCGCGCCGACAAGGAATGGGCGGCCGTGCCGGCACCGAAGCCGATCCAGGTGAAAACGAAATAGCCTTCAGGGCGTCCGCAGCGCCCGTCGCAACTCGTCGAGCGCGTCTGCGAGCTGTTCGCGGTGCGCGATGTCGTCCTTGGGGAGTGCGGCGACGTTGCCGGCGAGCTCCCGCAGGATGCCGGCGAGCAGCCCGAAATTGATGTGCAGATGCACCGATTTGCGCTCATCGGCCGCGCCCGGATGTTGCAGCACGAGCGCAACGCCGCTCCCGTCGAGCCGCGCCTCGAAGCGCGATGAATGCTCGAAGGTGCCGACATAGAACTTGTCGGGATAATTCGAGCGCGACCTCTGCCTTGTCGGGAACCGGCCTGGACATGTGAGCCTCATCGATATCGCTGCATTGTGACCGGGAATAGACCGGGCCGCCTTGCGATAGGTCAGAGGCGACCGCTTCCGGATTTGATCCGGATCAAAGCCAAGCCGCCGCTTCTGCGATCGAATGGCAACTGGCCGGACGCCGCGTTGCGTGCCCTGGTTCTTTCAGCCGTGAGACGATCGATGGACATGCAGGCCACGAATACCCCCGCGCGCGACGACAGCGGACCTGATGTCGCCCTACCGGAGCCGGATCAGGGCGTGCAGCGCTGTCTGCAATTGCTTGTTGATGCGGGCCTCCGGCCAACGCGCCAGCGCCTGGCGCTCGGCCAGTTGCTGTTCCTGCGCAGCCATCGTCATGTGACCGCCGAGGGGCTTTATGAAGAGGCGCTGGCGGCGAACGCATACCTGTCGCTCGCGACCGTCTACAATACGTTGAATCAGTTCACCGAAGCCGGCCTGTTGCGCCGGATCGCGGCCGACGGCATCAAGTCTTTCTTCGATACCGACACATCCGTGCATCCGCACTTCTACCTCGAAGGCGAGGATGTGCTGGTCGACGTCGCCGATGGCCTCGCCTTCACCAGGATTCCCGAGGCGCTTCCCGGCCACGAGATCGCGCGGCTCGACGTCATCGTCCATCTGCGCCGGAAGCGCGTGTAGCGCCGCCGCGCTCTTACCTTCCCCTGGAGGGGCCTCACCGCACGCCTCGTCCTTCGATACGACCGCTTCCAGCGGCCTCCTCAGGATGAGGCTAGGCAGCACCGTGCCCGTTGGAACTGCTGCCGCGAATTCCGTCCTCATCCTGGGGAGCCCGCCAGGCGGGCGTCTCGAAGGATGGCCGCAGGAACCGCTCTCAAATGCTATTCCCCTGCCGTTCAAGGGAAGGCAAGAGGTGTCACCGCAACCCCGCCCGGCGGAATCCTTCCAGATAGTGCTCGCGATCGGCGTCACTGGCCCATGGCAGTTGCGTCGCGATCCAGTGCAGCGAGATGCCCGGCTGGGTGCGGCGGAGCTCGCCCAGCGCCATCTCGGCAAGCATCCCGTCGCCGGTCATGCCGGCGGAGACGGCGAGCACGCGATAGGCGCCGGTGAGGTCGCCGCGATGGCGGATCGCCTCGCGCGCGAGCGCGATGGCCTCGTCATAGCGCCGCTCGGTGAAGCGCGCATAGCCGGCGATACCGTGATAGATCGCCAGCGACGGGTCGCGCGGTGAGAGCCGGATCGCCCTCTGCGCCGCCTCGAACGAGTCCTTCGATCGCCCGGCATAGGACAGCGCCAGCGCGTAATAGCCCTGCGCCAGCGAGAAGTTCGGATTGAGCGCGAGCGCCTGCTCGAACTCGGACAGCGCGTCCGCAAGCCTGCGCGTCGAGAAGTAGACGCTGCCGAGCCCGGTATGCGCCCAGGCGTCCTCATGATCGCAGCGCACCGCGGCCAGCGCGGCGGCTTCCGCTATTGGCGCCACCCTGGCCAGTTCGACCCAGCCGAGATGCGCGCCGAACATGTGGTTCGCCGCCAGCACCGACAGCGCCTGGCCGTAATTCGGATCGATCCCGATCGCGCGCTCGAGCAGCGCCTGTGCGGCCTCGTGATCCTGCCGCGTCACGCGCCAGTAGTGCGACAGCGCGCGCATCAACAGATCCCAGGCGTCGAGGCTCGCGGGCGGCTTGCGATGGCTGCGAAAATTCTCCGCTGCGTGGATCTGCGGCTCGATCGCCGCGACGATCGCGTTGGTGATCTCGTCCTGCACGGCGAAGACGTTGACGAGCTCGCGGTCATAGCGCTCGGCCCAGAGATGGCTGCCTGACGCCGCGTCGTTGAGCTGGGCGGTGATGCGCACCCGCTTGTCCGCCTTGCGCACGCTGCCTTCGACGATGTAGCGGACGCCGAGCTCCTCGGCGATCTGCCTGATGTGGACCGCGCGTCCCTTGTAGATGAAGGACGAGTTGCGGGCGATCACCATGAACCAGCGCTGCTTCGACAGGGCAGTGAGAATGTCCTCGCTGATCCCGTCACCGAAATAGTCCTGCTCGGGATCGCCGCTCATGTTCTCGAAGGCGAGCACCGCGATCGCCGGGCGGTCCGCAACAGTGCGTGCTGGGGCCGCGGCGGGTTCCGCAGGCGCCAGTGTGACTGCCACATCTTCCCGGACCTCGCCAATGAACCGAAAGCCCTTGCGCGGGATCGTCTTGATCAGCCGCTGAGTCGCGCCGTCGTCGCCGAGCGCCTTGCGCGCGGCATTGATCCGGCTGTTCAGGGCGGAATCCGAGACGATCCGGTCACTCCAGATCTGGCTGATCAGGTCATCCTTGCTGACCACTCGGGCCCGCTGCGCGACGAGGTAGAGCAGCAGATCGAACACCTGGGGCTGCAACGGCACGGCGACCCCGGCGCAGGTCAGTTCGCGCAGGTCGCCGTCGAGCACGTTGTTTTCAAAGCAAAATCGCACGTTTCTGTCGTCTCAAGCAAAAATCAAAGTCGTCTCAGGCGAAAATCAACCGTCCGCAAAAGCCATGGAACGTCCGATCCGGCATGGTGCGAAGACCAAACAGTGCCGATGCCTCGGCACAACGGAGCTTTCCATGTCCCAAATTGATCACCAGGTTCATTCGATCGGCCCGGAGGTTACGGGCTCTCGCATTTTCAAGTTCATCGCCTTTCTGTACGGAATTGCGGCGTATCTCGTGTTTTTCGTCACCATTCTCTACGCTATCGGCTTCGTGATGGGGCTGGTGGTGCCGAAGACCATCGACACCGGAACCGACACGTCGACGGCTGAGGCCGTCATCATCAACCTGCTCCTGATGGCGCTGTTCGCCGTCCAGCACAGCGTGATGGCGCGCCAGCGCTTCAAGACGTGGTGGACGCAGTTCGTCTCCAAACCGATCGAGCGCAGCACCTATGTGTTGTTCGCGAGTCTGTCATTGCTGCTCCTGTTCTGGCAGTGGCGTCCGCTGCCGACCGTCATATGGGAGGTCGAGGACCCGGATCTCGCCGTGACGCTGGTCACGGTGTCCTTCGCTGGCTGGGTGCTGGTGTTCACCTCGACCTTCATCATCAACCATTTCGAATTGTTCGGATTGCATCAGGTGACCAACCATCTCGTCGGCAAGGAAGCGACGCCGCCGCGTTTCAAGACGCCGCTGCTCTACAAGTTTGTCCGTCATCCGATCTATCTCGGCTTCATCGTCGCGTTCTGGGCGGCTCCGGTCATGACCGCGGGACATCTGCTGTTTGCGGCCGTGACCACGATCTACATCTTCGTCGGCATCGCGCTGGAGGAGCGCGACCTCATTGATCTCTTCGGCGACGAATACCGGCAGTACAAACAACGCGTGTCGATGCTTATTCCCTGGCGCCGGTCAGTTTAGTTTTCGCGCTCTGCACGCGCGTCCGCCGAAAGGAGGACGCGCGGCGGCGCCGAGGCGCGTATCGGACCTTGCCGGACTCTAGCCTTCAACGTCCCTCGGAGTGATTCCCCTTCGAGGCTACCAACGCGAGCGAAGCTCGTCGCGACCCCGCATCCGCCTTCGCCGAAATCTCGGTGAACCGGAGCGGGGAGAGGATTTCCAACCTTCATCAACGGAGACGACCCAATGAAACATGTCGGACACTGCTTCTGCGGCGCGGTTACGGTCGAGGTCACGGGTGCGCCGGAGGCGATGGGCTATTGCCATTGTGGCTCCTGCCGGTCCTGGTCCGGCGGGCCGGTGAACGCCTTCAGCCTGTGGAAGCCTGACGCGGTGCGCATCACCGAGGGCGCGCAGCACGTCGAGACCTTCGCCAAGACGCCGCTCAGCCAACGCAAATATTGCAGGAAGTGCGGCGGCCATCTCATGACCAATCACCCGCCGCTCGGCCTGACCGACGTCTTCACCGCCACCATCCCCACCCTGGCGTTCACGCCCGGCGTCCACGTCAACTACGCCGAGGCGGTGCTGCCGATGCGCGACGGCCTGCCCAAGCTGAAGGACTTCCCCGCCGAGTTCGGCGGCAGCGGCGAGATGATGCAGGAGTAGCAGGCGCTGCTCTTCCTCCTCCTCTTGCGGGGGGAAGAGCAGGCTGCATCTCAGCCGTTCTCCACCAGAAACTCCACCCGCTCGGCGGCAAAGCGCGAATGCTTCGTCACCAGCGGCTTGCCGTCGAGACCGTGGTCGGTGGCATCGACCACGAGGATCGGCCGTCCCAGCGGCAGATCGAGCCGTGCAGCGTCGGTCGCGTCGACGATGCCGGCGGTGATCCGGGTCGCGCCGCGGCGATAGTCGCGGACGCCGAAGTGTTCGAGCAGTTTCGTCATCGAGCGCGTTGCGGCAAACACGCTGCCCGCGCCCGGAAACAACTCCGCCGACAGCCACGTCGTGGAGACGCAGATCGGGGTGCGGTCGGCGAGGCGTATCGCCTCGATCCGCACCAGCGGGGCGCCGACCTTCAGGCCCAGCTCGCGCGCCAGCTCGCGCGTCGCGACGTCGTCGGACGCCTCGATCAACTGCCCGCGCGGCTCACGGCCGCCGGCGCCGACGATCTCCGAGAAGCGCGTGCGCGAGCGCAGCGGATAGGCGATGCGCTGCGCCTCGACATAGGTGCCGCTGCCACGTTCGGCACGCACCAGTCCGCGCTCGGCAAGGGCTGCCAGCGCCCGCCGCACGGTGTGGCGATTCACGCGATAGGTCTCGGCGATCTCCATCTCGCCCGGCAGCTTGTCGCCGGCGGCGAAGCGGCCGTCGGCGATGCCGCGCTCGATGCCGTCGGCAACGAGGCGCCATAGCGCGACGCCCGTGGAGGCGGTGTCCTGCATGCTCATATCGCCGGTCAGCCTAGCCCGAAAATCACACGCTTGTCACGAAACAGTCATGGCGCTTCCGTATGAAGTTGTCTACTATCATAGACAACTTGAGTTCGGCAAGTTCGGTGGATCGGGTGACGCAGCACAACAATCAGCAAGCCCAGCGCAAGGCCGCGATGGCCGTGCTGGCGCACGCGGAGGCGGGCGAGATCGCCGTTCGCCTCCGCGCTTTCGCCCTCCCGGCCCATCAGGATCTGCGCGCGCCGGAAAACGGCCTCGTCATGCTGCGCGGCCGGGTCGGCGGCGACGGCGCCCCGTTCAACCTCGGCGAAGCCACGGTGTCGCGTGCCGCGGTGCGGCTCGCGAGCGGCGAGGTCGGCTTCGGCTACACGCTCGGACGCGACGGTGAGAAGGCGCGGCTGATCGCTCTGTGCGATGCGCTGGTGCAGTCGCGGGATTTTTCCGCATCGGTCGAGCGGGACGTTATCGCACCGTTGCGCGAGCAGCTTACGATCCGGCGCAAGCAGGCGGCGGCCGAGACCGCCGCGACGAAGGTTGATTTCTACACCATGGTGCGCGGTGAGGGGTGAGATCATGACCACGATTGCGGAACTGCCGCCGGGGTTCGCCGACAAGGTGCTGTCGGCGCAATCGACCTTTCGCTCGGTCATGGACGCGATGGCGCGGCCGGGTTCGGTCCAGCGCATCGTGCCGATGGCGGGCACACCCGGGCCGATGATGCGCGGCGCCGCCGCGATCGCGCTGACGCTGTTCGATCACGACACGCCGCTCTGGCTCGATGCGCGGATGTCGGAAAGCTCGGAAGTCGTGAAATGGCTCAAGTTCCACACCGGCGCGCCGGTGATTCAGGACTCCTCGATCGCGAGCTTTGCCCTGATCAGCGATGGCGCCTTGCTTCCGGCGCTCGAGCGCTTCGCGCTTGGCACCAGCGAATACCCGGACCGGTCGACCACGTTGATCCTCCAGGTCGATAGCCTTGACGCGGGGCGGGGCTTCGAGCTGCGCGGCCCCGGCATCGATGGCGTCGCGACGCTCCGGGCCTCGATCAAGCCCGCCGACTTGTTCGAGCGGCTGCGCGTCAACGAGGCGCTGTTTCCGCGCGGCATCGACGTGGTGCTGGTCGCCGATGATGCCGTGGTTGCGATCCCGCGCACCACGCGCGTCGCGAACAAGGGAAGTGAATAGCATGTATGTCGCAGTCAAAGGCGGCGAACGCGCCATCGAGAACGCCCATCGCCTGCTCGCCAATGCGCGGCGCGGCGATCAAAGCGTGCCGGAAGTCACGCTCGACCAGATCTCGGAGCAGCTTGGTCTGGCCGTGGACCGCGTTATGAGCGAAGGCTCGCTTTATGACCGTGAGCTCGCGGCGCTCGCGATCAAGCAAGCGCGGGGCGATCTGATCGAGGCGATTTTCCTCGTTCGCGCCTTCCGGGCCACCCTGCCGCGCTTCGGCGCGAGTGAGCCGGTCGACACCGGCGCCATGCGGGTGCAGCGGCGGGTGTCCTCGACCTTCAAGGACATTCCCGGCGGCCAGATCCTCGGGCCGACCTTCGACTATACGCACCGCCTGCTCGATCCCTCGCTCGCGGAGGGATTTGTGCCGGACGCGCCGGCGACGGCCGAAGCCTCGACCGCGCCGACGCCGCGCGTGACCGATATCCTGGGCCGCGATGGGCTGATCGAATCCTCGCCGCAGGCCGAGGCCGGCGCCAGCGTCGGCGATCTCACGCGCGAGCCGCTGAACTTCCCGGCCGACCGCGACGTGCGCCTGCAAAATCTCGCGCGCGGCGACGAAGGCTTCCTGCTGGCGATGGGCTATTCCACCCAGCGCGGCTACGGCCGCAACCATCCCTTCGCCGGCGAGATCCGCTTCGGCGAGGTCGAGGTCGAATTCCTCGCCGAGGACGTCGGTTTCGCCGTGCCGCTCGGCTCGATCGAGCTCACCGAGTGCCAGATGGTCAACCAGTTCAAGGGTTCTGCCACGGAAGCACCCTGCTTCACCCGCGGCTATGGCCTCGCCTTCGGCCAGAGCGAGCGCAAGACCATGTCGATGGCGCTGGTCGATCGCGCGCTGCGTGCCCGCGAGCTCGGCGAAGAGGCGCTCGCGCCGGCGCAGGATGAAGAATTCGTGATGTCGCATTCGGACAATGTCCAGGCGACCGGCTTCGTCGAGCATCTGAAGCTGCCGCACTATGTCGACTTCCAGTCCGAGCTCGGCCTGCTGCGCAAGCTGCGTCAGGAGTTTGCCGAGGCCAATGCGCCCGATGCCATGAAGGAGGCCGCGGAATGAACGCGCCCGCCTACAATTTCGCCTATCTCGACGAACAGACCAAGCGGATGATCCGCCGCGCCATCCTGAAGGCGATCGCGATCCCCGGCTATCAGGTGCCGTTCGCCAGCCGCGAAATGCCGATGCCCTATGGCTGGGGCACCGGCGGCGTGCAGGTCACCGCCGCGATCCTCGGTCCTGAGGACGTGCTGAAGGTGATCGACCAGGGTTCCGACGACACCACCAACGCGATTTCGATCCGCAAGTTCTTCGCCAAGACTGCCGGCGTCGCCACCACGACGGCGACCGACGCGGCGACCGTGATCCAGACCCGTCACCGCATCCCCGAGGCCGCGCTGAACGAGAACCAGGTGCTGGTCTATCAGGTGCCGATCCCGGAACCGCTGCGGTTCCTCGAGCCACGCGAGACCGAGACGCGGCGCATGCATGCGCTCGCCGAATACGGCCTGATGCATGTGAAGCTCTATGAGGACATCGCCCGCTTCGGCCACATCGCGACCGCCTACGCCTATCCGGTCAAGGTCAACGCGCGCTATGTGATGGACCCGTCGCCGACGCCGAAGTTCGACAATCCCAAGATGGACAATTGCCCGGCGCTGCAATTGTTCGGCGCCGGCCGCGAGAAGCGCATCTACGCGATCCCGCCCTATACGCAAGTTGTGTCGCTCGATTTCGAGGATCACCCCTTTGAGCCGTATCGCTTCAACGCGCCTTGCGCGCTGTGCGGCGCGGATAACTCCTATCTCGACGAGATCGTCACCGACGACAAGGGCGGCCGCATGTTCGTCTGCTCCGACACCGATTATTGCGAGGGCCGTCAGGCCGCCGGCCATCACGGCAGCCTGAGCGCTGCGCCGTACAAGGAGAAGGCGCAGGAGACATCAAATGGCTGATCACGACATGCTGGACAACGATGAGCCGCTGCTGGTTGCGAATTCGCTCAGCAAGTCCTACGGCCGCATCGCCGCGTGCCGCGACGTGTCGTTCTCGCTCTATTCCGGCGAGGTACTGGCGATCGTCGGCGAATCCGGCTCGGGCAAGTCGACGCTGCTGCAACTGCTGTCGGGCCAGCTCGCGGCCAGCGGCGGGCACGTCACCTACCGGATGCGCGACGGCGTCACCCGCGATCTCGCCACGCTCGGCGAAGCCGAGCGGCGCTTCCTGTTCCGCACCGACTGGGGCTTCGTGCACCAGGATCCCGCGCAGGGCCTGCGCATGGCGGTCTCGGCCGGCGCCAATGTCGGCGAGCGGCTGATGGCGGTGGGATGGAATCACTACGGCCGCATCCGCGACACCGCGTCCGACTGGCTCACCCGTGTCGAGATCGACACGGCGCGCATCGACGACGCACCGCGGACCTATTCCGGCGGCATGCGCCAGCGCCTCCAGATTGCCCGCAACCTCGTCACCGAGCCGCGGCTGGTGTTCATGGACGAACCCACCGGCGGCCTTGATGTGTCCGTGCAGGCGCGCCTGCTCGATCTGCTCCGCAGCCTCGTCGCCGAGCTCAACCTCGCCGTCGTCATCGTCACCCACGATCTCGCGGTCGCGCGGCTTTTGTCGCACCGCGTGATGGTGATGAAGGGCGGCCGCGTGATCGAGACCGGTCTCACCGACCAGGTGCTCGACGATCCCCGTGAGCCTTATACTCAGCTCCTCGTTTCCTCGATTCTGCCGCCATGAGCCCACTGATGACCGCCATGATCGACGTCACTGATGCCAAGAAGACCTTTACGATGCACCTGCAGGGCGGCATCGAGCTGCCTGTCGTCAGCGGCGTGACCTTCCAGGTGAACCCCGGCGAATGCGTCGTGCTGTCGGGCCCGTCCGGCGCCGGCAAGTCGTCGATCCTGAAGATGATCTTCGGCAATTACCGCTGCGATTCCGGCCGCATCGGCATCCGCCATCGCGGCGCGCTGATTGATCTGGCCACCGCCGAGCCGCGGCAGGTCCTCAACGTGCGCCGCGCGACCATCGGCTATGTCAGCCAGTTCCTGCGCGCGGTGCCACGGGTCGCCACCATCGACGTCGTCGCCGAGCCGCTGATCGTGAACGGCATGGCCCGAACCGAGGCGCAGCAGAGGGCGGGTGCCTTGCTGCACCGCCTCAACATCCCTGAGCGGCTCTGGCAGCTTCCGCCCGCGACCTTCTCCGGCGGCGAACAGCAGCGCGTCAACATCGCGCGCGGCTTCATCTCCGACCTGCCGATCCTGTTGCTGGACGAGCCGACCGCCTCGCTCGATGCCGCCAACCGCGCCGTCGTGGTCGAGCTGATCGCCGAGAAAAAGCGCCAGGGCGTCGCCATGGTCGCCATTGTCCATGACGACGAAATCCGCCATCTGATTGCCGACCGTATTGTTGACGTGACCAGCTTTGCCGCCGCCGCCTGAAGGAAATTGAAATGAACGCCAAGCCGAAGGACACCGTGATCGCCAACGCCAGGATCGTGCTGGCAGACCGGGTGATCGAGCAGGGCTGGCTGGCTCTCGCAAATGGGCGCGTCGCCGAGATCGGCGAGGGCAGGGCACCCGCGGGTGCGGAGGATGCCGGCGGCGACCTCATCATGCCCGGCCTGATCGAGCTCCACACCGATCATCTCGAGGCGCATTACGTGCCGCGCCCAAAAGTGTTCTGGAATCCGGTCGCCGCCGTCGTCTCCTACGACGGCCAGCTCGCGACCTCGGGCATCACGACCGTGTTCGACTCGCTCCGGGTCTGGCGTGAGGACGGCGCTGAGGAAGTCGACGGCCGCGCCGGCGTGCTCGCCGCCGCGATCACGACCGCGCGCGATGCTGATTTGTTGCGCGCCGACCACTTCTTGCATCTGCGCTGCGAAATCCCGATGCCGAGCGTGGTCGAGGAGGCCAAGGAGCTGATCGACCGTCCCGACGTGAAGCTGATGTCGCTGATGGACCATACGCCCGGCCAGCGCCAGTTCCGCGACGAGGGCAAGCTGCGCGACTATTACCGCGGCAAGAACGGCGGCAAGACCGATGCCCAGCTCGACGAGCTGTTCGCAAAGCGCTTCGAGTATCAAAAGGCTTATGCGGCGACCAACATGCGCGAGATCGTGGCGCTGGCGCATCAATACAACATTCCGCTGGCAAGCCATGACGACACCACCGAGGAGAATGTCGCGGACGCCGTGCGCGATCGCGTCTCGGTGGCGGAATTCCCGACCACGCTGGAGGCCGCGCGCGGCCTGCATCAGGCCGGCATCGACATCCTGATGGGCGCGCCCAACGTCGTGCGCGGCGGCTCGCACTCCGGCAATATCGCCGCGGTCGATCTTGCCCGCGAGGGCCTGCTCGACATTCTCTCGTCGGACTACATTCCATCGAGCCTTCTGATGGCCGCGCTGCAATTGCCTGAACATGTGCCCGCGATCAGCCTTCCGGCGGCGGTGCGCACCGTGACGAAAGCGCCGGCCGAAGCGGTTGGTCTCTCCGACCGCGGCGAGATTGCGGTCGGCAAGCGCGCCGACCTGATCCGGGTGCACATCGCGGGCAGCGTTCCCGTCGTCCGCAGCGTCTGGCGCGAGGGAGGCCGGGTCGCATGAGCGAGATCGCGACCATGGCGCAGGGCGAGGCGGGTGCGATCGGCCCTGGCCGGCTCGTGCTCGTGGTCGGTCCCAGCGGCGCCGGCAAGGACACCTTGCTGCAGCTGGCGCAGGCGGCCTGCATCGACGATCACGACGTCGTCTTTCCGCGTCGCGTCGTGACGCGTGAGTCCTCCGCGGCTGAGGACAATATTGCCATGAGCCCGGACGAATTCCGGCGCGGGATCGATCACGGCGATTTCGCCGTGCATTGGGACGCGCATGGGCATTCCTACGCGCTACCGCTCGAAATCAACGACGACATCCGCGCCGGCCGCGCCGTCGTCGTCAACGTCTCGCGCACCGTGATTGCCGCGCTGCGTCAGGCCTATGCCAATGTCGTCGTGGTCGCCATCACGGCGCCGCCGGACGTGCTGGCGCAGCGGCTTGCCGCCCGCGCCCGGCACAGCGACGGCAATATCGCGGAACGGCTGTCCCGCAGCGTCGAGGACGCATCGGCGCAGGCCGATGTCACCATCCTCAACGCCGGCAGCGCGGATTATCACAGCCGCCAGCTCGTGCGCGTGATCAGGAACGAAAGCTGGCGCGAGTAACCGTCGGCGCAAAGGAGAGTGGAAGAATGTCGGTGATCGAAACGGTCGAACAGCTAGAGGCCATCTACGGCGCCACCAACGATGCCTCGACCGTGAAAGTCGCCGACCATGTCACGCCGCTCTATCGCGTCTTCATCGAGAAGGCGCCGTTCGCGGCGCTCGCCACCATCGGGCCCGAGGGCATCGACTGCTCGCCGCGCGGCGATCTGCCCGGCTTCGTCCGCATTCACGACCCCAAGACGCTGATGCTGCCGGATCGCCGCGGCAACAACCGGGTCGATTCCCTGCGCAACATCTTGCGCGACCCGCGCATGTCCCTGATGTTCCTGGTCCCCGGCTCCGGCAATGCGGTCCGCGCCAATGGCCGTGCGCATCTGTCGATCGATCCCGGGTTGCTGGCGTCCTTCAAGGTCGAAGGCAAGGCGCCGCGCAGCGTCATGGTGATGAATGTGGACGAAATCTATTTCCAGTGTGCCCGCGCCATCGTCCGCTCCGATCTCTGGAATCCGGACAAGCGCATCGACCCGAAGACGCTGCCTACGCCCGGCGAGATCCTCGCCGAGATGAGCCAGAACAAGGTCGGCGGCGAGGAGTACGACCGCGGCTGGGCGGCGCGTGCCGCAGCGACGATGTGGTGATGCTCTTACCCTCTCCCCTTGTGGGAGAGGGTGGCTCGCCGCGAAGCGGCGAGACGGGTGAGGGGTATCTCTCCGCGAGTCCAGAATCGTAGGGTGGGCAAAGGCGCACTTGCGCCGTGCCCACCGCATATCCAACACCTGGATAGAAATGGTGGGCACGCTCCGCTTTGCCCACCCTACGGCGTTCATCGAGCCTGGAAGAGGGCGCGTGCCGCAGACGCCAAGTCCCCTAGTTAAACGCCATCCCGCCGCTCAGCGCGATAGTCTGGCCGGTCATGTAGGCATTGTCGACCAGCAGCATCACCGCCTTCGCCACCTCATCCGCCGTGCCGAAGCGGCCGAGCGGGATGCGGCTGACGAGTTGGGGCTGGCCGCTCATCATGTCGGTCTCGATCAGCGACGGCGCCACCGCGTTGACGTTGATGCCATCCTTCACCAGCCGCGCCGCATAGCCGCGCGTCAGCCCCTCCATGCCGGCCTTGGATGCGTTGTAGTGCGGGCCGATCGAGCCGGCGCCGCGTGCCGCGCCGGAGGAGATGTTGACGATGCGCCCCCATTTCTTCGATCGCATCGCCGGCAGCACCGCCTGCGTGCACAGGAAGACGGATTTCAGATTGACCAGGATGGTGCGGTCGAAATCGTCCTCGGTGAGGTCGTCGACGCCGCGCGTGATGGCGATGCCGGCATTGTTGACGAGAATGTCGATGGGCCCGAGTTCCGCCGTGACGCGTGCGACCATTGCAGCGACGGCCTCGCGCTGCGATACGTCGGCGGCAACGGCGATGGCGCGGCCGCCGCGTTTGTTGATCTCGCCCGCCAGCTGCTCGGCCTGCCCGATCCGCTCGCGGCAGTTGATCGCCACCGCCGCGCCGGCCTCGGCCAGCAGGCGGCAGACCGCGGCGCCAATCCCGCGTGAGCCGCCGGTGACGAGCGCTGTGCGCCCCTTCAGGTCATTTGCCATGCCGGGATCTCCCAATCCTCTGTTTTGCGCCCGCCGGAGCCTATCATGTGCGCCGCTCGCGCGTGTTGAACTCGTCGCGAGATGAATCTGCCTGCGGGCGCTTGCGGCGGGAGAAGCGGCCGAACGTGTCGCTCGTAAATATGGATAGCCATTTCATTGACCAATCGCGTCGATCGCTCGATATTTGCGGCATCGAAGCTGCTCCTCGAGCCGAAGCCGCAATATGAGAACCGATCACCAGCGTAATCCGGACGACATGCACCCGAGCATGACGCGGCGCTGTTTCTCGGCGGCCACCGGCGCCTGTTGTTGCTGCTGAGCGCCTCCCTCTCAGTACGTCCCATCGCAAATCTCAAGACAGGAACGTCGCAATCGCGGCGAATGAGCAGTCATGTCCCAAGGTCAGTTTGAAGCCCAGTTCGAAGCCCAGTCCAACGCCTACATCATCGAAATCCACGACCGCGCCGCCGGCATCATCACAAGAGACGCGCGCGGCTTCCGCTTCTTTTCCTCCGAGCGGTTGTTCGACAGCCTCGAAGGCCGCCAGTTCCGCTCGGCGCGCGAAGCCGAGCGGGCCGCGCGCGCGGTGTTCTCCGAGCGGAGCCGCCGCGCGAATTTGCAACTCTTCGCCAACTGATCCCACCGAAAGGACCGCGATATGATTACTCGACGACACATGCTCGCAACGACACTCCTGCTCGCGACAGCCCTGGCTGCACCCGTGCACGCGGAGGACAAGCCAGCGGAAATCCGCATCGGCACCCAGAAGGGCGGCTTCTTCCCGGCGGTGCGTCAGCGTCAGACGCTCGAAAACGCCTTCAGGCCGCTCGGCATCGAGATCAAGTGGATCGACTTCCAGTTCGGTCCACCGCTGCTGGAGGCGATCAATGTCGGCAGCGTCGATTTCGGCTATGTCGGCGACTCCCCGCCGATCTTCGCGCAGGCGGGCGGCGCAAAGATCCGCTACGTCGCCGCGGTGAAATCGGACGGCAACACCCAGGCGATCGTCGTGCCGAAGGACTCGCCGATTCACGCACTGGCCGATCTCAGGGGCAAGCGCGTCGCCTTCGGCAAGGGATCGAGCGCGCATAATCTGCTAGTCGCGGCGCTCGAGCAGGCCGGCCTGTCCTGGTCCGACATCACGCCTGCGCCGCTCGCGCCGGCCGACGCGACGGCGGCCTTCGTGAAGGGCTCGGTCGACGCCTGGTCGATCTGGGATCCCTATCTCGCGCTCGCCGAGCTGAAGGAGAATGCGCGCGTCATCGCCTTCGACAAGGACGTGCACAAGCCGAACGCCTTCTACATCGCCGGCGCCGATTTCGTGGAGAAGTATCCCTCGCTCGTTGCGAAGCTCAACACGGCCTTCGCGTCCGAAGGCGTATGGGCGGATTCGCACCACGAGGACGTGGCGAAGGCGCAGGCCGAGGCGACCGGCGTCGACATCGAAGCGATCCGCCGCTTCGTCGCCCGCTCCAATTATCGTGTGGTGCCGATCGATGCCGAGGTGGTCAAGAGCCAGCAGGTCGTTGCCGACCGCTTCGCAAAGCTCGGCCTGATCCCGAAGCCGGTCAATGTCTCCGACATCGTCTGGAAGTGGACGCCGGGGTCTTGAGCCGGGCTCAGCCTTTCAGCGCGGCCAGCAACTCATCCGGGCGCTCGGCCATGATCATGTGGCCGGCGCCCGGCACCACGACGGTCTTCGCATGCGGGATCGCGGCCGCGAGCGCCTTGCCCGCCTTCGCCGGAGTCATCATGTCGCGCTCGCCGAGGATGAGCGTCGCCGGCACCTTGACGCTCGCGGCAGCGGTCAGCGCATTCGCGTAGGCATTGCAGGCCGACAGATCCCTGAACAGCACGCCCGGCTCGCAAGACTTCAGCACCGCCTGCGCGCCGCCATGCATCCACAGGCCCGGCGCGAGGCTGCCGCCGAGCTCCGCGTTGAAGCCGAGGCCCCAGATCGACACCATGTCGTTGGCATCCTGCGAGTTGGCCTCGGCCGCCTTCAAGAGATCCGGGCCGACCGTCATGGTCGGGGCGGTGCCGATCAGGCTCAGCGCGGAAACCTTGTCGGGATGCCGCGCGGCGGTCTCCAGCGAGATCAGCGATCCCATGGAGTGGCCGATCAGATGCGCCTTCACAGCTCCTGCCGCATCGAGCAGCGCCGCCGTCCAGTCGGCCATCTCGGCGATGGTGCCAAGCGAAGGGCCGGCCGAGCGGCCGTGGCCGGGAAGGTCCGGTGCCAGCACGGAGTAGCCGTGATGGGCGAACCAGCGCGTATGCAGCGCCCAGGTCGAATGATCGAAGCCGGCGCCGTGGATGAAGACCACCGCGGGCAGGGACTTGTCGAATTCGCGGCCGCCGGTTGCGACAAATACCTCGGCCCCGTTGACGGAAAGCTTCATGGTGTCAGACCTTTTGCGAGATGCGCAGTGCTTGATTGAGGTCGTCGATGATGTCGGAGGCGGTCTCGATGCCGACCGACAGCCGCACCAGCTCCTCGCCGATGCCGGCGGCCTTGAGCTGCTCGGCGTCCATCTGCTGATGCGTGGTCGAGGCGGGGTGAATCACCAGCGTCTTGGCGTCGCCGACATTGGCGAGATGGCTGATCATGCGCAATGACTCGATGAACTTGCGGCCGGCGGGGCGGCCGCCCTTGATGCCGAAGGAGACGATCGAGCCGGCGCCGCGCGGCAGCAGCTGCTTTGCAAGCTGGTAGTCCGTGTGGTCTTCAAGCGAGGGATGCAGGACCCAGTCCACCGCCTTGTTGGACTTCAGCGCCTCCAGCACCGAATGCGTGTTCTGCATATGCCGGTCCATGCGGACGCCCAGCGTCTCCACGCCCTGCAAGAGCTGGAACGCGTTGGTCGGCGACAGGCAGGCGCCGAAATCGCGCAGGCCCTCGGTGCGCGCGCGCATGATGAACGCCGCGGTGCCGAACTGCTCGTCGAAGACGATGCCGTGATAGCCGCCATAGGGCTCGGTCAGCACGCCGAACTTGCCGGAGCCGCGCCAGTCAAAGCGGCCACCGTCGATGATGGCGCCGCCGATCGCGATGCCGTGGCCGCCGATCCATTTGGTCGCCGAGTGCATCACGATGTCGGCGCCAAGCTCGATCGGCCGGCTGAGATAGGGCGTCGCAAAGGTGTTGTCGATCAGCAGCGGAATTTTTGCCTCATGCGCGATCGCCGCGACCTTCGGGATGTCGAGCACCTCGAGCCCGGGATTGCCGATGGTCTCGCCGATCACGAGCTTGGTGTTCGGCTTGATGGCGCTGCGGAACGCATCGAGATCGCGCGGCTTCACAAATGTCGTGGTGATGCCGAAGCGCGGCAGCGTATGCGCCAAAAGGTTGATGGTGCCGCCATAGAGCGAGCTCGACGCCACGATGTGGTCGCCGGCGTTGAGCAGCGTCGCGATGGCCAGATGCAGCGCGGCCATGCCGCTCGCCGTGCAGATCGCGCCGACGCCGCCTTCGAGCGCGGCGAGCCGCTCCTCCAGCACGCCGGTGGTCGGATTGGAGATGCGCGTGTAGATGTGGCCGGCGCGCTCCAGGTTGAACAGCGCGGCGGCGTGATCGGAATCCTGGAACACGTAGGACGTGGTCTGGTAGATCGGCACCGCGCGGGCGCCGGTCGCGGGATCCGGATGCTGGCCCGCATGCAGGCTCAGGGTCTCGAAGGCAGGCGGTTTTGGCGCGGGCATGCGTGGCCTCGTTGCTCGGTCGGCGATGGCGGCCCTTGTGCCACAAAACGGTGTGCCAAGTCAGCCCATTGACAGCGCCGTGGGATGGCGCACAGCGGTGACATGATTGAGGCGAGCTCTGTCCGCATCGCCGGTGGGCTCCCTCGCCCCGTTCTTACGGGGAGAGGGTTGGGGTGAGGGGCTCCATCCGAGATCACGGTGACAGTCGGACTCGCGGAGAGTCCCCCTCACCCGGATTGCATCTTCGATGCAATCCGGCCTCTCCCCGTAAGCGGGGAGAGGCGAACGGCGCCGCCTTCAGTTAGCCGACATTGCCCCGGATCGCCTGCTCGATGATCCGCGCCTCCCGCAGCAGGATCTCCGCGACCTCCTGCTCGCGGCGCGGGCCGAGCCTCGTCCGAACGGCGGAGACGGTCATCGCCGCGGCGGGCTGTCCGTCCGGGGTCTTGATCCAGGTCGAGATCGACTTGGTGCCCTGCACGAGGCCGATCTCTCTCATATTGTAACCCCGCTTCCGCGCGGCGGTGACCTGGCTCATCACGGCTGCGACGTCGGTCTGGTAGGCCTCGAACCGCTTCTCGTTGGCTGCGACGATTTTTCGCGCGTCCTGCGCCGGCATCGCGGCGAGGATGGCGACGCCGGCGCTGGAGACGCCGAGCGGCCGGCGCGCGCCGACCTTGATCGACAGCACCTGGATCGGATAGACGCCGATCCTGCGATCGACGCACAGCGTGTCGTTGCCGGTCCGCACCGTCAGGAACAGCGTGTCGCCGATCTCGGCGGAGGCGCGCCGCAGCGACGGATTTGCCGCGACCAGCAGCCGCGACGGCCGCGCCCGTGCCAGCGCCAGTTCCGGCACCTGGTTGCCGATCGCGTAGCGGCCGGTGCGATCGTGCCGCTCGACGATGCCTTCCTCGATCAGCACGTGGACGATGCGATGCACGGTCGGACGGGTGAGGCCGGTCGCCCGCACGACCTCGGCCAGCGGCACGCCGTCCTCGCGGCCTGCGGCAAGAATGCGCAGCACCGCGAGCGCGCGCCGGATCGCCTGCGCGCCCTGTCGCGGTTCCAGCGCGCTATGGGCGACTTTGGGAGAAGGTCTCTTGTCCATAATATGGACAAGAACGCCACAATTCACTCGACAGGTAAAGCGCGCATCTGGAGATTGCGCGGCGATCGAGCGCCGTGCGCAACGTCAAGGCGTTCGAAGTGAATTGGAAGCGCCGCCGGGAGGTTAACATGAGATTAATCGCGATTGCCATAGCCGCTGTCACGGCGATGCTGGCGGGGCCCGCATCGGCCCAGCAATGGCCGGCGCGCAGCGTCAAGCTGATCGTGCCCTATCCGGCCGGCGGCAATGTCGACAGCGCCGCGCGCATCGTCGCCGACAAGCTCCAGGAAAAGCTCGGTCAGCCCTTCATCATCGAGAACAAGGCCGGCGCCGGCGGCATGATCGCGGGCGAGGCTTTCGCGAAATCGGCGCCCGACGGCTATACGCTGTTCGTCGGCGCCAACGGCCCGGTGCTGTTCGCGACCGAGATCAACAAGCGCGATGCCTATAACTGGAAGAAGGATTTCCTGCCGATCTCGACCATCTCGATGACGCCGCTGGTGCTCGAGGTGCATCCCTCCGTCCAGGCCAACAATTTCAAGGAATTCATCGACCTCGCCAAGCGCGAGCCCGGTAAGCTGACGATGGCCTCGCCCGGCCCCGGCACCACCAATCATCTGCTCAGCGAATTGATGCAGTCGAATCTCGACCTGCAATGGGTCACCGCGCATTACCGCGGCAACGCGCCGGCCATCAACGATCTGCTCGGCGGCCAGGTGCAGTTCGCGTTCGACCAGCTCACGGTCAGCCTCCAGCACATCAAGGCCGGCCTGTTCCGCGCGCTCGCGGTCACCAGCCCGCACCGGCTGAAGTCGCTGCCTGACGTCCCGACCTTCACCGAGCTCGGCTACAAGGATTTCGACGGCCAGACTTTCACCGGCCTGTTCGCGCCCGCGGGCACGCCGGCGCCTGTCGTCGACAAGCTGCACGAGACGCTGGTTGCGATCCTGAAAGACCCGGGCGTGGTGGACAAGTTCGAAAAGCTGGGCGGGGAAGCCGTCGCGATGACGCCGGACGAGTTCAGGGCCTATCTCGAGCGCGAGGACGCCAAGTGGATTCCGGTCGTGCGCAAGGCCAACATCAAGGCGGACTGAGTGATGCGGATCGATCCCACCGAGCTCGGCGCGGAGCGCATCTACCGGCTGATGACCGGCATCGTGGTGCCGCGCCCCATCGCCTGGGTGACGAGCCTGTCGCGCTCCGGGGTGCTCAACCTCGCGCCCTTCAGCGCCTTCACCTTCGTCTCGCAGAAGCCGCCGATGCTCGCCATCAGCGTCGGCCGCAAGGGCGCGGACTACAAGGACACCGCGCACAACATCCTCGACACCGAGGAATACGTCATCCACATCGCCGATACCCCGCTGATGTCTGCGGTGCACGACAGCTCGATCGAGCACCCGCCTGAAGTCAGCGAGGTCGCGGAGCTTGGCTTGGAGACGCTTAGCTGCGAGCGCATCAAGGTGCCGCGGCTCGCGGCCGCACCTGTCGCGATGGAGTGCCGCTTCCGGCAGTGCCTCGAATTCGGCGACGCGCGCAGCCGGCTGATCGTCGGCGAGGTCGTGATGTTCCACATTCGCGACGGCCTCGTGGAAAACGGCAAGGTCGAGACCCGGGCGCTCGATCCGATCGCGCGCATCGGCGGGCCGCGCTACGCCCGCCTCGGCGAAATCGTGACGCTGAACACCGTCTTTCAAACTCCCAAATCGACCGACTGAGCGCGCGGCCCATCGCGGCCCTTGTGCCCAAGACCATTGGAGAAAACCACAATGCGACTCCTGAGCTATCTCTTGGACGGCGAGGCGCGCTACGGCGCGGCCGTCGCGGGCGGCGTGGTCGATCTGACCCGGCGGATCGGCCGCGACTTCTCCGACGTGAAGGCGCTGATCGCGGCCAATGCGCTGGCGGACGCGCAGGAAGTGATCGCCGATCAGCAACCGGACTACGCGCTCGATGATCTCGTCCTGCTGCCGCCGGTGCTGGCGCCCGAAAAGCTCTGGTGCATCGGCGTCAACTACGCCGAGCGCAACGCCGAATATAAAGACAATTCGGACCTGCCCAAATATCCGAGCCTGTTCGTGCGCAGCATGTCGTCGATGACAGGCTCCGGCCAGCCGCTGGAGAAGCCCAAAGTCTCGGATCAGCTCGACTATGAAGGCGAGCTCGTGATCGTGATCGGGCAGGAAGGCCGCCACATCCCGCGCGAGAAGGCGTGGTCGCACATCTTCGGCATGACGCTGTGCAACGAAGGCACGATCCGCGACTGGCTGCGCCACGGCAAGTTCAACGTCACGCAAGGCAAGAATTTCGACCGCTCCGGCAGCATCGGCCCGTGGATCGTCACGGCGGACGAGCTCGACCCGCGCGGGCCTCATGACATCACCACGCGCGTCAACGGCGAGGTGCGGCAGCAGGACACCACCGAGCGGCTGATGTTCCCGTTCGACTTCCTGATCTCCTATCTCTCCACCTTCGCCACCCTGAAGCCCGGCGACATGATCGTGACGGGTACGCCGACCGGGGCGGGCGCGCGCTTCGATCCGCCGCGCTGGCTGAAAGTCGGCGACGTCGTCGAGGTCGAGTCGAGCCGCATCGGCGTGCTGCGCAACACCGTGGCCGCGGAGCAATAGACCATGCTGGATGCCGCCACGATCGAACGTCTTGCCGCGCGCCTGGACGAGGCCGAGCGCACCAAGGCGCTGATCCCGATGTTCTCGAAAGAATATCCCGGCCTCACGATCGAGGACGCCTACGCCATCCAGCGCGCCTGGACGAAACTCCAGCTCGGGCGAGGGCGCGTCATCAAGGGCCACAAGATCGGCCTGACCTCGAAGGCGATGCAGAACGCGGTCGGCATCTCCGAGCCCGACTACGGCGTGCTGTTCGCCGACATGTTCTATGCCGACGCCACGCCCATCCCGTTCGATCGCTTTCACGCGCCACGGATCGAGGTCGAGCTCGCCTTCGTGCTGAAGGCGCCGCTGCGCGGGCCCGACTGCACCATCTTCGACGTGCTCAACGCCACCGACTACGTGACGCCGGCGCTGGAGATCTTGGAGACGCGCATGCACCGCGTCGATCCTGAAACGGGCAAGACGCGAAAGGTCATGGACACGATCTCGGACAACGCCGCGAACGCCGCGCTGGTGCTCGGTGGCCGGCCGTTCCGCCCGATGGATGCGGATCTGCGCTGGATCGGCGCGCTGCTGTTCCGCAACGGCGAGGTCGAGGAGACCGGGCTTGCCGCCGGCGTGCTCAATCATCCCGCCAACGGCATCGCCTGGCTCGCCAACCGGCTCGCGCCGCATGACGAATATCTCAGGGCCGGCGAGGTGGTGCTGGCGGGATCGTTCACGCGGCCGGTGGACATCCGCCGCGGCGACACGTTCCACGCCGACTACGGCGCGTTCGGCTCGGTGTCGTGCCAGTTCGTCTGAACCAACACACAAGAGGGAGCGCACCATGACACGGCGCAAGAGCATCCACATCGGCGGCTTCAAGCACGCCAATCCGATTCCGAACGCTTGCCGCATCGGCAATCTCGTGATGTCGGGCGTCATCCTTGGCCGCGATGCGGCCGGCGCGATGCCCGTGAGTCTCGACGCGCAATGCGCCAACATGTTCGCGCACATGAAGGCGACGGTGGAGGCCGCCGGCGGCACCACCGACGACATCATCAAGATGACGGTGTGGCTGAAGGACCGCTCGCAGCGCGGGCCCGTCAATGTCGAGTGGCTGAAGATGTTTCCGGACGAGCATTCGCGCCCGGCGCGCCACGCGCTGCCGATGGACAACATGGACGGCGGCGCGCTGGTGCAGTGCGACTTCACCGCCGTGATCGACTGAAGGAGATTTGCACATGCCGACCTATCTGCCGTTCGACCCCAACCCGCGCCGCCCGGTCAAGGCGCCGCCACTGAGGACCATCGACAGCCAGTTCCACGTGCTGGGGCCCATCGAGAAATATCCGGAGCGCCCCGGCGCGGCCTATCGAATGCCGACCGCGACCTGGGAAGCGGCGCTGCGTATGCACAAGGCGCTCGGCATCGGGCGCGGCATCATCGTGCAGACCACGACCTATGGCGCGGATCATGCCGTCGTGCTCGACGCCCTCGCGGCGATGGGTCCGAACTACCGCGGCTGTGCCAACGCGCTGGTGTTTGCCGAGGCGAACGATTCCTATCTCGCAAAGCTGCATGACGCCGGCGTCCGCGGCGCGCGCTTCAGCTTCCGCCAGGAGCTCGGCGCCGTGCTGTCGGATGCCGATTTCGCCCGCGCCATCGCCCGCATTCGCGAGCTCGGCTGGTATGTCAAGATCCAGCCGGAGAAGGACGGCATCGTCTCCAGCGTCGCGAAGTACGAGAATCTCGACGTTCCCGTGCTGATCGACCACATGGCGCGCCCCGATCCGCAAGCCGGCAAGGACGATCCGAACCTGCGCAAGATGCTGGAGCTGCTCAAGAAGGGAAATTTCTGGGTGATGCTGTCGCTCGGCGAGAAGACCTCGAAGGCCGGCCCGCCCTACGACGACGTGATCCCGATCGCGCGCGCCTATATCGAGGCAGCAAGCGACCGCTGCGTCTGGGCCAGCGACTGGCCGCATCCGGTCTCCGTCAAGCAGCCGCCCAACGATGCCGACCTGCTCGAGCTGATGTACCGCTACGCGGCGGACCAGGCGGAGCTGGAAAAGATCCTGGTGCACAATCCGGCAAAGCTGTTCGGCTTTGCCGACTGATCGACTCCGGTCGCGATCGGGCCTGGCACCTCAGGGCGAGATGATCCGGTCGCGCATGGCGATCATCACGGCCTGCGTGCGGGTGGCTGCGCCGAGCTTCTTGCAGCAGCTCTTGATGTGCGCCTTCACTGTGCGTCCCGTGATGGCCAGGGCGTCGGCGATCTCATCGCTGGATCGCCCGACGGCCGCCAGCGTCAGCACCTCGCGCTCGCGCAAGGACAGTGCGAGCTGCGGAGCCGCGGGCAGGCCGCGCAGCTTCAGCACCCGGTCGAAGGCGTAAAGCGCCATGAGGTGGAGCGCCGGGAGATCGCGCTCCGGCAGATCGATCTCGGCGCCGCCGAACCACACCTGGCCGGTGCGGCCCGCCGGCGAGATGACCGGGATCACCACGCCATCCACCATGCCGAAGTCGCGGGCGCGTCGCACGAGCTCGACGGCGCGCGGCTCCCGTTCCGGATCGTACGGCGCTTCCCTGAACCAGCGGAACGGCTGAAGCGTCGTCCTGCAATAGCGCAGCGCGGGATCGTGCCACACATACTGCGCCTCGGAATACATATCGAGAAAGCCGGCCGGCAACCGTTCGGCGAGAACCGCCTCGCGCGGCGATTCGGTCGACAGCGGGGCGACATAGGAGCTGCAGAAATAGTCGAAGCCGTGCTGGCCGAGCGTGCGGCTCATCGCATCCAGAATGCTCGCGACATCAGGAAGCTGCCGCACTGTCTCGACGAAATCGAATGCTCGACTGCGGACCACGTCCATCGGCAGCCTACGATCAGTCCTTGAGGGATCGGCGCTACGCTACCCTTCCAGGCGCCGAGTGTAGGACGTCAATGCTGTAACTGCAACCTGCGCGAAACTCGCCAGCTTCATGAACGCGATCCGCGAGGCGTGAGGATCGGCCATACCTGGCTCGGCCGTGTGATGCCTTGATCACCGGGCCGGTTGCGCCGCCAGCCGGCCGCGCACCTCGGCCGCGATCTCGAACGAGCGCAGCCGGGCGGCGTGGTCGTAGATCTGGCCGGTGGTCATCAATTCGTCCGCGCCGGTCTCGGCGATCAGCGCCTTCAGCTTCTCTTCGACCACGGTGGGCGAGCCGACCGCGGAGCAGGACAGCGACTGGCCGACCATGGCCTTCTCCGCCGGCGACCACAGCGCGTCCATGTCGTCGACCGGCGGCGGCAGCGGGCCGGGCGTGCCGCGGCGCAGGTTGATGAACTGCTGCTGCAGCGAGGAGAACATGCGTTGCGCCTCGGCGTCGCTCTCCGCCGCGAACACGTTGACGCCGACCATCGCATAGGGCTTGTCGAGCTGCGCCGAGGGCTCGAAACGCGCGCGATACTCGCGCAGCGCCGGCATCATCATCTGCGGCGCGAAATGCGAGGCGAAGGCGAAGGGCAGGCCGAGCATGGCCGCAAGCTGCGCGCCGAACGTGCTCGATCCCAGGATCCACAGCGGCACCTTGGTCCCCATGCCGGGCACGGCGCGGATCGTCTGGTTCGGTTGCACATCGCCGAGCAACGCCTGCAATTCCAGCACGTCATGCGGAAAATTCTCGGACGTGGTGGCGAGGTCACGCCGCAGCGCCCTTGCTGTGAACTGGTCGGTGCCCGGCGCCCGCCCGAGCCCGAGATCGATCCGTCCCGGATAGAGCGACTCCAGCGTGCCGAACTGCTCGGCGATGACCAGCGGCGAATGGTTCGGCAGCATGACGCCGCCGGAGCCGACACGGATCGTCTTCGTCCCGCCCGCGACATGCCCGATCACCACGGACGTCGCCGCGCTCGCAATCCCCGTCATGTTGTGATGCTCGGCCAGCCAGAACCGCTTGTAGCCCCAGGCCTCGGCGTGCTGGGCAAGATCAAGCGAATTGCGAAACGCCTGCGCGGCGTCGCCACCCTGGCGGATGGGAGCGAGGTCGAGCACGGAGAAGGGGATCATGCGTGGGGGTCCGGGTGGAGGGCGATATGCGCCGGGGCTCCATATGTAGTACCTGCCAGCCCGAATGTTAGCGTTGCAGTGTCGATCGGACACCGGCGCAACGATGCCATTCGGAATTGTCGCGGGTGACCGGCGAACTGCCAGATAGCGTTTTTGACCCAGCGGACTCCCAGCGCAGGTTTGATTTACGTCAACATTCAAAACCTGGTTTCATTTTCACTTCCGACATTGGTTGCTTCGATTTCCTTCCTGGAGAGGTACGATGGCCGATCCGACCAAGCTCTCGGTTGAGAAAACGCTCGAAAAGATACGTCAGCGCGACGAGCCGAAATCAGAGAATTCACGCCTTGATGAAAAAACCGACGCTCTCAATGAAGAGATAAAACGTATGAGAGCACAAAGGCTCCGCCTTGAACGACAAAAGGGCAAGCGTGGCTGAATAGCGCGTAGGATGGGTAGAGCACTTGCGAAACCCCATCATGTTTCGTCGTCGAACAAAGCCTCGATGGGTTTCGCTTCGCTCAACCCATCCCACGAGGCTGTCTGAGCGGCCTGCGCCTCCGTTCACAACACTGTTATTGCGACCTATGGCGCCCTTTGTCGCAACTGGGCGTCTCGTGCGTGTTGTTGTATGCTTGGCAGAGCCACTGAACGGTCGCCAGGAGGAATCGACATGACCATGGTCGTACTCAGCCGCCGCAACCTCCTCGTCGCCGGCGGCTCCGTTCTCGCAACCGGGGTTTTGACAGCCGGCGTTCCCGGGCTCCTGCTGCCGGCCCGCGCGGACGGACTCGCGCCGACCGAAACGATGTCGGGCGGGGCGAACAACTACCGCAAGGGCGCGGCGATCGTGGATCGCATCGGCAAGGGCGGCTTCTGGATGAGCGGCACCGTCCGCCGAGCCGGCGACGGCGCTCCGCTTGCCGGGCAGCGCATCCAGATCTGGGCGCACACGGTCGAAGGACAGGAGCACGAGCCGCAGAGCCATGGCGCCACGCTCACCGACAAGGACGGCAAGTTCCGGCTCGAGATGCCGCAGATCATTCCGATCTTCGGCCAGCCGCATGGTCACCTCGCCTATGACAGCGGTGAATTCAAGACCGTCTTCCTGCGGCCGGTGATGCGCAGCGCAAAGGAAACCAGCCTCGAGGCGCACTTCGTTCTGCAGCCGGCCTGACCGGGCCAACGAATGACGGGGTGGAAACTGGCCCGGGTGATCCTGATCTGGGGCGCCTTGGTTTCGGCCATTGGCGTGCCGATCGCTGCTGCCGCAGGAAGCGAGCAGCTCGCATGGCGCGGTCCGGTCTATATCCTTGCCGGGTTTGCGGGGATTATCGCGCTGGGTCTCGTGCTCGTGCAGCCCCTGCTGATCGGCGGATATCTGCCGGGACTGTCGGCCTATCGCGGACGGCGCGCCCATCACTGGATCGGTGGGGCGCTTGCTCTGGCGATCGTGATCCATGTCGCCGGCCTCTGGATCACCAGTCCCCCCGACATGATCGACGCCCTGACCTTCTCGTCGCCGACGCCGTTCTCGCCCTTCGGCGTGATCGCCATGTGGGCCATCTTCATCGTTGCGCTCCTGGCTCTACTGCGCCGGCGATTGGGACTGCGGCCGCGAACGTGGCGTTTCGTTCATATGCCTCTCGCGATCGTCATCGTCGCAGGCAGCGCGGTCCATTGCCTGCTGATCGAGGGAACGATGGAGACGATCTCGAAGGCGGCGCTTTGCGCGCTCGTCCTCGCGGCAACCGTGAAAGCCATGGTCGACCTTCAGGTTTGGCGAAAGCGAAGGACGCTGCGCGGCAGTGAGCCAAAGCGGTTTAATGCGTAGGATGGGTAGAGCGAAGCGAACCCATCATGCTTCGACACCGAACAAGCCCTCGATGGGTTTCGCTTCGCTCCACCCATCCTACGAAACTTTGCTGGTCATATTGTTCGAACACGCTGAGCGCCGTCACCGCCGATATCTGCTCTGCTTGTCGGAGATAGCGACGGGGCGTATCCTCGCCCGATGGCTGTCAATGCCCCCGAGATGAAAGCGTTCCTGCTCGCGACGCCGTTCTTCGGCGGTCTTTCGGACACAGGTCTCGACCTCCTGATGTCGATGCTGGTCGAGTGCCGCTTCGAAGCCGGCGCGACAGTCGTGGCGGAAGGCGAGCCGGGACGCTCGATGTTCATCGTCAGATCCGGCCGGCTGGCGGTGAGCAAACGGGCGACTTCGGGAAGCGTCATCCCGATTTCCATTCTGGAGCGAGGGGATTTCTTCGGCGAGATGACGCTGATCGAAATGCAAAACCGCTCCGCCACGGTGGTCGCGGAGAACTCGACGGTGCTGTACGAGCTGACGGCTCAAAAACTCTACGCCTGCTACAAGGCCGATATCCACGCCTACGTGATCGTCCTGCAGAACATCAACCGCGAGCTTTGCCGCCGGCTGCGCCGTGCGGATGATCGCTTTGCTGGGCATCAGGTGGGTGAAGACAGCTGATCATGCGTAGGATGGGTAGAGCACTTGCGAAACCCATCATGCTTCGTCTGAACAAGATCTCGATGGGTTTCGCTTCGCTCTACCCATCCTACGATCCGGCTCGCTGGTGCGGCTAGAGCAGCGCCATTGAGTGCAGCGAGTTTCTATGAAAGCCGAAGGCAACCAAGCCGGACAGAAGCAGCACAGTCCCAGTCACGATCAGGCAACACGCAAACACTATCGGAGCCTCGGGTTCGTTATGAATGACAAAGACGATAATAGATAAAACTTTACCGACAATCGAAAGGAACAATTAACCTTACTGGCGCGGACCAACAGGTAAGAACCTCGGCATCAGGTCTGCGGAGTGTCGTCGGGCTTGTGTCTCCGTGCTCGCCAATTTGCCCGTCGGGCAAAACACCCGCCTCCCGCAAAAATCCGTCAACCCTCCTTTGCAAAAATATTCCACTTTACCGAAATTCGGGTTTGCGGCATTCTCTCGCCATCCCGGTCCTCGGAGAGGGGCGATCGTACGTCGTAACGAACGTGGATCGGGGTGCGGTGGACGCGGCTGCGTCGGGCACGCGAATGCGGGACCAGGGCGAGATGAACCTCGTGAGGTCCTGCTGCGTGCAGACGGACGGCGCCGAAGTCCGGCGAAGCTACTAAAGCGAAGCCGGATGAAGCTGCGTACGGCAAAAACGCGTGGTCCTGACCGTCGTTGCTACGGTCAAGCCTTGCGGAGATGAATCGGGGCTCGACCGGGTCTCGGGCATCGCCAATTCGCAAGGTGACGGAGGCCAGAAGGAACTCGGCTCCGGGGAGAGCGCGCATACGCCGTCAACCCATCGCGCAGGGAAGGCCGGGTGTTTTCCGGCCCACCTGTTGTCCCGCCTGCGCATTTGCGTGTGCAAATTCTTCGCGCAGCGGATCGTGGGTGCCAGCCGGCACCCGGCCTTCCCTGCGCCCTCTTCACCTAAAGAGGGTCAAGGTGAGAACAAAACTCGGGCACTGCATGCCGCGAGAATGCCGATCTGTGCGTGATTTGACCCAGAGAATGGTGCTGCCAGACAGGATTGAACTGTCGACCTCTCCATTACCAATGGAGTGCTCTACCACTGAGCTACGGCAGCATGTGCTGGGATCTAGAATCGGCCGCCACGAGGGGCCTACCAAGCGGGCCGATATCTGCCACAAGCCCCCCTCCTGTGCAAGCTTGCAAGCCCTGCCAAGACGAGAAAATCGGGCCGATATCGGGGCCAAAATGCCTGTTTTGGCTCGAAACGACCGACTTTCCGTCGATTCGGGTTCCGATTTCCCCACCCAACTGGCCAGTTGGCCGGGCTGCCGGATTCGCCTCATTTTGGAATTTCGCACGATCGGATCGCGCGGGCCTCTTGAGCTGCCACGTTCATTGGGCATGTTATCGCCGATCGCTGCAATGGACCGGTGATGGCTGACGAGAACGACAAGAGCACGAGGCAAGATTCGAGGCAGGGCCGGGCATCCCGGGACGACCGGCTGAAGTCGGCGCTGCGCGAAAACCTGAAGCGGAGGAAGCTGCAGGCGCGCGAACGCGCCGCAAGCGCCGAGCCCTCGCAGAATGACGATGCATCCCTAAATGAGGGGGCCGCCGGCAAGACCGGCGGTTAAAATCCGGCGGCTGGAATTTTTGGAGTTGAGCGACGTGGCAATGGGGCAAGACGGACAGCAACGAAACGACCGTGAGGCGCTGATGTCGCGGTTCGCGCGCCCCGAGCAGACCTTTCCCGCGCTGACATCGGCCGAGATCGAGCGCATCAGGCATTTCGGCGAGCTCCGCACCTATTCGGATCGCGAGCTGCTGTTCGAGACCGGCAAGCCGGGGCCCGGCATGTTCGTCATCCTGAAGGGCCACGTCGCCATCACCCAGCGCGACGGGCTCGGTCATGTCAGCCCGGTGATCGACCAGGGACCCGGCCAGTTCCTGGCCGAGCTCGGCCAGCTCTCGGGGAGGCCGGCGCTGGTCGACGGACGCGCCGAGGGCGATGTCGAGGTGGTCCTGATCCCGCCGGACCGGCTGCGGGCCCTGCTGGTCGCCGAAGCCGAGCTCGGCGAGCGCATCATGCGCGCGCTGATTCTGCGCCGGGTCAGCCTGATCCAGGGCGGCGTCGGTGGCCCGGTGCTGATCGGGCCGTCGAACTCCGCCGGCGTGGTGCGCTTGCAGGGCTTCCTCACCCGCAACGGCCAGCCGCATCATCTGCTCGATGCCGACAGCGAGCACGACGCGGCCGAGGTGATCGCGCGTTATTCGCCGAAGCCGGAGGATTGGCCGCTGGTCGTCACCGCCGACGGCAGCGTGCTGCGCAATCCCAGCGAGATCGAGCTCGGCCGCGCCATCGGCATGATCGGCGGAGCGAAGGATGATCGGATCTACGACGTCGCGATCGTCGGCTGCGGGCCGGCAGGGCTCGCGACCGCGGTCTACGCGGCCTCCGAAGGTCTCTCGGTTGCGGTCGTCGATACGCGCGCCTTCGGCGGCCAGGCCGGCGCCAGCGCGCGCATCGAGAACTATCTCGGCTTTCCGACCGGCATCTCGGGTCAGGCCCTGGCCGGCCGCGCCTTCACCCAGGCGCAGAAGTTCGGCGCCGAGATCATGATCCCGATGTCGGTGAAGTCGCTGGACTGTTCGCGCAGTGGCGGCACCTTCGCCCTCGCGCTGGATTGCGGCGACACATTGCGCTCGCGCGCGGTGGTGGTCGCGAGCGGCGCGCGCTATCGCCGGCCGGAGATCGCAAAGCTCGACACGTTCGAGGGCCGCGGCGTCTGGTACTGGGCCTCTCCGGTCGAGGCGAAGCTGTGCGCCGGCGAGGAGGTCGCCCTGGTCGGCGCCGGCAATTCGGCGGGCCAGGCCGCCGTGTTCCTGTCGGGTCACGCCAAGAAGGTGCTGATGATCATCCGCGGCGGCGGTCTGGGCGCCAGCATGTCGCGCTATCTCATCGAGCGCATCGAAGCGACGCCGAACATCGAATTGATGTTCAACACCGAGATCACGGCGCTCGAGGGCGACGAGGCCTCGCTGCTGCGGCGCATCCGCTGGAAGAGCCGGCTGTCGAGCGACGAGGATTCTGCCGACATCCGCAATCTCTTTCTGTTCGTCGGCGCCGATCCCGCCACCGGCTGGCTCGACGGCTGCGGCGTGACGCTCGATCGCGGCGGCTTCGTCGTGACGGGCGCGCAGTCCGAGCAGAACCAGGGCCGGCTCGTGGCGCCGCTGGAGACCTCCGTGCCCGGCGTCTACGCCGTCGGCGACGTCCGCTCCGGCTCGGTCAAGCGCGTCGGCGGCGCCATCGGCGAGGGCGCGCAAGTCGTCGCATCGCTGCACGGCTATCTCGGCGACGCCGCAAAACCGGCGCTTTAGTCAAGGAGAAGGCAAGCAAATGGCAAGTCGAATCCGGCTTGCCATCTTGCTGCGTCCCACAGACTATCGCCTGGTCGCGAGGCCAATCGCGCGTGGAAAAACAAGGATTCCCAAGGGAGGACTCAATGGCTGAAATCGTCGTGCTCTACAAAACACCCAAGGATGCTGCGGCCTTCGACAAGTACTACGCCGAGACCCACATTCCGCTCGCCAAGAAGCTTCCCGGCCTGAAGAAATACGCCGTCAGCAAGGGGCCGGTTGCATCTCCCGCAGGTCCTTCCGGAATCCATCTCGTCGCCATTCTCACCTTCGACAGCGTGGCCGACATTCAGGCGGCATTCGCCAGTCCGGAAGGCAAGGCGACAGGCGCCGACGTGCCGAAATTCGCCAGCGGCGGTGCCGACCTCTTGATCTTCGACACCAAGGAAGCGTGAACAATCGATTCAATTTTGGTCGAAGCCTGCTGTCGTTTGTGACAGCGATGCAAAAAAAATCAGCCATGCGTTTGTCGATTCGCACGATGACGCATGGCTTTGCCCATGCGTGTGACGACAACGCATGTGGCAATCTCATGAGGGGCGTAATACTAATCTCCATCTCAATGCAGAGAGTAGGAGAGATGTCATGGTTCTTGGGTTGAGCTTGCCCGTCTTCACGATGGTCCATGTCATCATAAGCCTGATCGCCATCGTCGCCGGCCTCGTCGTGATGTTCGGCCTGCTCGGCTCGAAGCCGATGCCGGGCCTCACCGCGATCTTCCTGCTGTTCACGATCCTCACCAGCGCGACCGGCTTCCTGTTTCCGTTCAAGGAGCTGTTGCCCTCGCACATCATCGGCATCATTTCGCTGGTGCTGCTCGCGATCGCCTGCATCGCGCTCTACGGCATGAAGCTCGCGGGCGTCTGGCGCCCGGTCTACATCGTCACCGCGATGATCTCGCTGTACTTCAACGTCTTCGTGCTGGTGATCCAGTCGTTCCTGAAAGTGCCGGCGCTCGCCGCGCTCGCGCCCGCCGTGCCGCCGGCGCCGCCGTCCGGCCCGGTGTTCGCCGTGGTGCAGGGCATCGTGCTGGTGTTCTTCGTGGTGCTGACCATCGGCGCCTGGCGCCGCTTCAGGCCGGTGGCGTTTGCCTGATCGCACGAACCCTCGTCATTCCGGGGCATCGCGCAGCGATGAGCCCGGAGTCTCGTGCGACAATTTCCAGATTCCGGGTTCGCGCGGACGCGCGCCCCGGAATGACGTCCCACTGAAAGGAGCCCCACCATGCCCACCATCACCACCAAAGACGGCGTCGAGATCTTTTTCAAGGACTGGGGGGCGGGCCAGCCAATCGTGTTCAGCCATGGCTGGCCGCTGTCGGCCGACGACTGGGACGCGCAGATGATGTTCTTCGTCACGCGCGGCTACCGCGTCATCGCCCATGATCGCCGCGGCCACGGCCGCTCGGCGCAGGTCGCAGACGGCCACGACATGGATCACTATGCCGACGACCTTGCGGCGGTCACCGCGCATCTCGACCTGAAGAATGCCATTCACGTCGGCCATTCCACCGGCGGCGGCGAGGTCGTGCATTACATCGCGCGCCATGGCGAGAGCCGGGTGGCGAAGGCCGCGATCCTCTCCGCGGTGCCGCCGCTGATGGTGCAGACCGCAGCCAATCCCGGCGGCCTGCCGAAGAGCGTGTTCGACGACTTCCAGGTGCAACTCGCCGCCGGCCGCTCGGCGTTCTATCGCGACATCGCCGCCGGCCCGTTCTACGGCTACAACCGTCCCGGCGCCAAACCGTCGGAAGCGGTGATCCAGAACTGGTGGCGTCAGGGCATGATGGGCGGCGCCAAGGCGCATTACGACGGCATCGTCGCGTTCTCGCAGACCGACTTCACCGAGGACCTGAAGAAGATCAACGTGCCCGTGCTGGTGATGCACGGCGACGACGACCAGATCGTGCCTTACGCCGACTCCGCGCCGTTGTCCGCGAAGCTGCTCAAGAAGGGCGTCCTGAAGACCTACAAGGGCTTCCCGCACGGCATGCCGACGACGCATGCCGAGACCATCAACGCGGACCTGCTGGCGTTCTTCAAAGAGTAAGTCCGCGCTTACCCTCCCCTCCAGGGGAGGGTAAGCGATCACTTCAATATCGCCCTGATCGCATCGAACGTGCGCTTCACGAAAGCCTCCGGCTTCTCCCGCGCACCTTCGCCGATCCAGCTCTCGCCGCCGACGCGCATCGCGCCGGTGGCGATCATGGCGACGAGCCGCGCCTTCAGCCGGTCCGACTTGCGGCCGGAGCGTTGCGTGAGCCCGTCCGCCAGTGCGCGCTCGAGCTTTTCGTATTTGAGCTGGTCGCGCGCGTGGAGCGCGGGATTGTCGCGCTTGAGCCGCGACATCGCTGCCGCCTCGGTCGGATCGATCCGCTTGACCGCCGCGGCGATCGCATTCTCCGCCGCCGTCAGCATGGATTCGTCCGCAGGCCGTGCGAGAATCTCGGAGACCAGCGCCGCCGCGGCATCCTCCTGCCAGGCGGCGACCACGTCCTCCTTCGAGGCGAAATAATGGAAGAAGCTGCGGCGCGACACATCGGCAGCGGCCGCAATGTCGTCGATAGTCGTGGTCTCGAAGCCGCGCTCCAGGAACAGCGCCATCGCCGCGCGCTTCAGCCGCTCGCGGGTCTGCTGCTGCTTGCGCTCGCGCAGGCCGGGCGCCGCCGGGGATTGTTCTCCGGAGGACAAGGGCTTGGCGCGTCTGCTAGCGTGCTTCGAAGCCTTCAAATTATTTCACCTCTTGCAAATTTGCACTTAGTGCACATTTAGACCGGTCGCGGGCCTTATTCCACCCCCTGATAGCCTGGAGCTATGGCATGACCGACTGGACCACGGCAGACATCCCCTCCCTCAGCGGCAGGACCGCCGTCGTGACCGGCGCGACGGGCGGGCTCGGCTACGAGACGGCGATGGCGCTGGCGGGCGCCGGTGCCATTGTCATACTCACCGGACGCAACGACGCAAAGGGACTGCGGGCGATCGAGGGCATTTGCGAGCGGTTTCCCGATGCGCTGATCGCCTACGAGCATCTCGACCTCGCCAGCCTGTCCTCCGTGGCCGATTTCGCCAAGCGCTTTGCCGCCGGCAACGAGCAGCTCGACCTCCTCGTCAACAATGCCGGCGTGATGGCGCTGCCGAAACGGCAGCAGACCGAGGATGGCTTCGAGATGCAGCTCGGTACCAACTATCTCGGCCATTACGCGCTGACGGCGCGCCTGTTGCCGCAGCTTCGCCGGGCGAAAGCGTCTCGAATCGTCAATCTCTCGAGCCTCGCGCACCGCTCCGGCGCGATCAATTTCGATGATCTGCAAGGCAAGCGTTCCTATCGTCCGTGGCGGGCCTACTGCCAGTCCAAGCTGGCGATGCTGATGTTTGCCTTGGAATTGCAGCGTCGCAGCCTCGCCGCCGGCTGGGGCGTGACCAGCGTTGCCGCCCATCCCGGCTACGCGCGGACCGATCTCATTGCGAACGGGCCGGGCGCCAACACGCTCCAGTGGCGCGTCGGCCGTTGGCTGCAGCCGTTTATCAGCCAGTCCGCCGCCGAGGGCGCGCTGCCCACGCTGTTCGCGGCGACCTCGCCGGCGGCCGAGCCCGGCGGCTATTACGGTCCGAACAGGTTCTATGAATTGAAGGGGCCGCCAGCGCCGGCGAAAATCACGCCGCAGGCCAGGGATTTCGCCGCGGCGGCCATGCTGTGGGATGTCTCGGCAACGCTGACCGGTGTATCCTTCGACGACATCGCGGTCGCCGCATGAGCCGCGACGCTGTTGGGGACGTCCCGATGCAAGTCATCATCTTTGGCGCGACCGGCATGGTCGGGCAGGGCGTCTTGCGCGAGTGCCTGGTCGATGCCGGCATCGACCGCGTGCTCGTGGTCGGCCGCAGTCCGACCGGCGTGCGCAACGCCAAGCTCACCGAGATCATCCACGACGATTTCACGAACTATTCGGCGATCGAGTCTCAACTGACCGGCTTCGACGCCTGTTTCTTCTGCCTCGGCGTCTCCTCGATCGGCATGAGCGAGGAGCGCTATCGTCATCTCACCTATGACCTCACGCTCGCCGCGGCGACGACGCTGGCGCGGCTCAATCCGCAGATGACTTTCACCTATGTCACTGGCGCCCACACCGACTCCACCGAGCAGGGCTCGCGGATGTGGGCGCGGGTCAAGGGCAAGACCGAAAACGATCTGCTCAAGCTGCCGTTCAAGGGCGCCTACATGTTCCGGCCCGGCGCGATCCAGCCCCTGCATGGTGCCCGCTCCAAGACCGCCTGGGTGCAGGCCGTGTATGCCGCAACCTGGCCACTCTGGTCGGTGCTGCGCCGGATTTCGCCGCGGCTCGTCACCTCCACCGAGCAGATGGGCCGCGCCATGATCCGCGTCGCCCGGGAGGGGTATCCGCGCAAGGTGCTGGAGATGGAGGATATCAATAGCCTCTAGTCCGCCGGGTCGTTAGTTCTAAGGAAATTTCCGCGGCCGCGCGCGTTGGGCCGTATCCGCCCCCGAGGAGAAATGCCGGCGATGTCGCCCCAGCTCAAACTGATCGCGCTCGATGCCGACGATCTCGCCGTGATCTCCACCCATGTGCAGGATGCCCGGGTGCAGGCCTCGGACATCATCTGGCGGCAGAGCGAGAAACGGCTGGTGGTCGGCATGAGCCGGCTGGACTGGGAGCAGACGCTGGACGGCGAGACCGAGCCGCGCCGGCTGGTCGCCGCGCTCCGCTTCGACCGCGTGCTTGCCTGCAAATCGCGCAACATCGACCTCGGAGCCCCGGACGAGGTTCTGGACCTCGTCGGCATCGAGTTTCACCCCCAGGACGGCCACGACGAGGAGCCCGGCGGCAGCGCCCTGCTCTTGTTCGCCCAGGGCGGCGCCATCCGCCTCGATGTCGAATGCCTCGAATGCGAGCTGACCGATCTCGGGGCGGACGAACTGGGGACGGGGATCGAAGCGGAGGGGTGAGGAATGGGAATGACCCCACTCCTGCTGTCGTCCTGGCGAAAGCCAGGACCCATTACCACCGGTGGTCGTGATGGAGTGGGCCGGAACCACATCCTGCTTCAATTACAACAAGTTGGGGTAATGGGTCCTGGCTTTCGCCAGGACGACATCGAAGCAGGATGGCGATGGGCGACGACGACGTCTCGCAAGGGTTGACGGCGGGAGGCCGTCGCGCCATTGAGCAGGGGACCTGGTGCGCCAATCGCCCCGAGAAACCAGCCAGAAGCCAAGCCAGACATGCCCGTTCGCCTCGACCGCAGCAGCGCCGATTTTGACCAGCGATTCGCGGCCTTCCTCGCCGCCAAGCGCGAGGTCTCGGCCGACGTGGAGGCCGCCGCGCGCGCGATCGTCGACGACGTGGCGAGGCGCGGCGACGCGGCCCTTCTCGAGGCCACGGCGAAGTTCGACCGGCTGACACTGGACGCATCCGGCCTTCGCGTCTCGGCCGCCGAGATCGAGGCTGCGGTGAAGGCCTGCGATGCCGCGACGCTGGATGCCTTGAGCCTCGCGCGCGACCGCATCGAGACCTATCATCGCCGCCAATTGCCGAAGGACGAGCGCTTCACCGATCCGCTCGGCGTCGAGCTCGGCTGGCGCTACACCGCGATCGAGTCCGCCGGCCTCTACGTGCCCGGGGGAACTGCCGCCTATCCGTCCTCGGTGCTGATGAACGCGGTGCCCGCGAAGGTCGCCGGCGTCTCGCGCCTCGTGATGGTGGTGCCCTCGCCGGACGGCAAGCTCAATCCGCTGGTGCTGGCGGCGGCAAGGCTCGGCGGCGTCACCGAGATCTACCGCGTCGGCGGCGCGCAGGCCGTCGCCGCGCTCGCGCACGGCACCGCCACCATCGCGCCGGTCGCAAAAATCGTCGGCCCCGGCAATGCCTATGTCGCCGCAGCCAAACGGCTGGTGTTCGGCAAGGTCGGCATCGACATGATCGCCGGTCCCTCCGAGGTGCTGGTCATTGCCGACGACACCGGCAATGCCGACTGGATCGCCGCCGACCTGCTCGCGCAGGCCGAGCACGACACGAGTGCGCAATCGATCCTGATCACCGATTCCGCACGCCTTGCCGCCGATGTCGAGAAGGCGGTCGAGGCGCAGCTGAAGACGCTGCCGCGCACCGCGATCGCGAGCGCCTCCTGGGCCGACTTCGGCGCCATCATCATGGTGAAGAATCTCAACGACGCCATCCCGCTTGCGGATGCGATTGCCGCCGAGCATCTCGAGATCATGACGACCGATCCCGACGCGCTCGCCGCAAGGATCCGCAATGCCGGCGCGGTGTTCCTCGGCGCGCATACGCCGGAGGCGATCGGCGATTATGTCGGCGGCTCCAACCACGTGCTGCCGACGGCGCGCTCGGCGCGGTTCTCCTCGGGCCTCTCGGTGCACGACTTCATGAAGCGCACCTCGATCCTGAAATGCGGCCCGGATCAGCTTCGTGCGCTGGGACCCGCCGCGATGACGCTTGGCAAGGCGGAAGGGCTGGACGCCCATTCGCGCTCGATCGGATTGCGCCTCAATCTGTCATGACAAAGCCGCCCGAACAGGACGACTCCAACAATCGCATCGTCGCGGTCACCCTCGACGAGGAATCGATCGGCCGTTCCGGGCCCGACATCGAGCATGAGCGCGCGATTGCGATCTACGACCTGATCGAGCAGAACCTGTTCGCGCCGGAGGGCGCCGACGGGAAGGGGCCGTTCACGCTGCATATCGGCATCACCGGCAACCGCCTGATGTTCGACATCCGCCGCGAGGACGGCGCGCCCGTGGTCGTGCATCTGTTGTCGCTGGGGCCGTTCCGCGGGATCGTGAAGGACTATTTCATGATCTGCGACAGCTATTACCAGGCGATCCGCACCGCGACCCCGGACAAGATCGAGGCCATCGACATGGGCCGCCGCGGCATCCATGACGAGGGATCGCGCACGCTCCAGGAGCGGCTGAAGGGCAAGGTGCGGGTCGACTTCGAGACCTCGCGCCGGCTGTTCACGCTCATTACTGTTCTGCACTGGAAGGGGTAAGCGCGGATGGCTGCGCCCCCACGCGCACGCGATCCGCAATCGGTGCTGTTCGCCTGCGCGATGAACAGCGTGCGCTCGCCGATGGCCGAGAGCCTGCTGCGGCACATGTTTCCGCAGGGCCTCTACGTGAAGTCGGCCGGCGCCAGGAAGGGCGAGCTCGATCCTTTCGCCGTTGCCGTGATGGCCGAGCTCGGCCAGGACATCTCCGTCCACAGGCCGCAGACCTTCGAGGAGCTGGAGGACTGGGAGGGGCTGAATTTCGACCTCATCATCACGCTGTCGCCGGAGGCGCATCATAAGGCGCTGGAGCTGACCCGCACGCTCGCGGCCGACGTCGAATACTGGCCGACCCAGGATCCCACCACCATCGAAGGCAGCCGCGACCAGAAGCTCGCCGCCTACCGCGAGGTCTGCGACCAGCTGCTGCTGCGCATCCGCCGGCGCTTCGCGAAAGTGGGGGCGGCGAGCGGGTAGCATCCGGCGGGCGTAACACCCGCGTCACAGACTGCAGGCACAGGCATGTCGGACACCTCGAATCAGCAAAGTCCGGGTTCCCGGGTTGTGAAATCAGCCCCCTTCCGATAGGTTCCGCGCGCAATTCACCCCTGCCTCATCCCCAAAATCACCTGATGCTTGGCCGCCCCAAATTCGTACTTGCCTCCGGTTCGCCGCGGCGCCTGTCGCTGCTCAACCAGGCCGGCATCGAGCCGGATGCGCTCCGGCCGGCCGACGTCGACGAGACGCCGAAGCGGGGCGAGCTGCCGCGCGCCTGCGCCAATCGCCTCGCAAGGGCCAAGGCGGATGCGGCGCTGAAATCGGTGCAGCTCGACGACGAACTGCGCGGCGCCTTCATCCTCTCCGCCGACACGGTGGTGGCGGTCGGCCGCCGCATCCTGCCCAAGGCTAACCTCGTGGACGAGGCGGCGCAGTGCCTGCGGCTGCTCTCGGGCCGCAATCACCGCGTCTACACCGCGATCTGCCTCGTCACGCCTCGCGAGGCCTTCCGCCAGCGCCTGGTCGAGACCCGCGTCCGCTTCAAGCGCCTGTCGGAAGACGACATCCAGGCCTATATCGGCTCCGGCGAATGGCGCGGCAAAGCCGGCGGCTACGCCGTGCAGGGCATCGCCGGCTCCTTCGTGGTGAAGATGGTGGGGTCCTACAGCAACGTTGTCGGCCTGCCGCTCTACGAGACCACGACGCTGCTCGGCGGCGAGGGCTTCCCGATCCGCTTCGGCTGGCTCAACGCCACCGCCGTGTGAGCGCGAATGCCGCGCCGGACGGGTCTTAACAAAAATCTCGAAAACAACCCCATGCACAGTAGAATTGGCCCGCGGGACCCGGGCCGCGACGCCTGCGCGTCCGCCCGAGGAACCTGTTTGCGGACAGGCTCTTGAACGTTTTCACCCCGTGTAAGCTGCCGACATCATGGACGACCAGGTCAAAATGCCCACCGGCCCGCTCAAAACCTGCCCGATCTGCGGCAAGCCCGCCGTGCAGGCCACCCACCCGTTCTGCTCCTCGCGCTGCCGTGATGTCGACCTGAACCGCTGGCTGAAAGGCTCCTACGTCATTCCCGGCCGCGACGACGAGGTGGATGACGTTGAATAGAAAAGTAATATCAATTACTTAATTGAGTTTCCAGCGTGCCGCACGCCAGCCGCGGCAACGCCACCCCACCTTGTGCACAGCCGGGCCGCGCCCGGCGTAGCCTTCAGGCGAAGCCGGGTGGACAGGCGGCCTTCAGCCCACTATAAACCGCCCGCTCGATGGGCCTTGACCTTCTCTTTGGGTCCTTCCCTCAGCACGCCCAGGTAGCTCAGTTGGTAGAGCATGCGACTGAAAATCGCAGTGTCGGTGGTTCGATTCCGCCCCTGGGCACCATCCTCTTGAAGGTTCCTTTTCCTTCAATAAGTTAAACCCCTACAGTGACTTGCGCTCGCCCGACTGTGTAACAACGGTGAGCAACATGCTGTATCGGGTGGTGCGTCCAATGAAGCGCGATGGCTCGCGGTTTCAGCTCTATGTGCGACGGATTCCGGTGGATGTGCGGGAGCGGCTCGTTGGTCGCACACTGCATTTTCCGCTCGGTGCGGAGACGCATGCGGTGACGATCTCGCCCCGTGCTCAGGCCATCCGGTTTTCCCTTCGAGCCGATGAGCCGGCAGAGGTCAAAACGAGGATCGCGGCGGCCGATCAGTATCTTGAGCGCATCCTCCGCGCCTTCCGGGATGATAGCCCTACCTCCCTCACCAATGCGCAGGCAACGGCCTTGGCCGGACGCCTCTACAGGGCATGGGCCGGGGGTGAGGGACGCGAGCGCACGTATGCAGTGGAGCAGGGCCATGATGGCAAGATGCGTCCGGTGCCGCATGATCCCGAGGACGATGCCGTAATCTTCGAGGCGGCCTTGATGCGTCTTGTGCGCTTGGAGACCATAGGCAAACACGAAATGGATAAGCCGGCACCGCGGCGCAACCCATTTGATCTCGACAATCTTCCACCCGCAGATCAGTGCCCGGAGACTTCTGCCCTTGAGATTCATCTGGGGCGCCTTGTTGATCGATTGCTTCTATCTGAAGGAATTCGGCGGGTTGATGCCGCGTCGCGCGGGCTGCTGCTGAGAGCTTTTTGGCTGGCGCTGCGTGATGCGTTTGAGGTCCGCCTCCGGAATGCTCAAGGCGACTACAGTCCTGACCCGAAGTCGGAACGCTTCCCTGCTTGGGTCGCGCCGAACGGGGACAGTGCTACCATCAAGCAATCGGTCCTAAAGCGGGGCTCGTTGACCTCGTTGCTGCGCAGAAGCTTAATTCTTCGCCAGAACACGTTGGAAAGTCTTTAAGCCGACTTTCCCACGAAGCGAAGGAATTGGGAGTTCCTGAACTTCAGATTGAGTGGGCCGAGCTTGCTGTCAAAGCCAATCCCAGCGACCCCGTTACATTTGCTCATTTGGCTGACGCCTTGATTTCCGCATTTAGGTTCAACGAGGCCTTGGCCGCTATCGACTCTATGAAGTCGCTAGGGGCGTCGCTCTCCGCTGAGAACGCTCGCGCGCGCATCCTGAGAATGACTGGACGCCTTGTGGAAGCTAGAGCGGCCTACAGGGCGGCTGCGCAGGCTCATATGGATGAGCCGGCTGTAGTTCATTCACTGGCTGGAGCGGCCGAAATCTTACGCGATATGAACCGCTACGAGGAGGCGTTGGCGGAGTACACCGAATTGACAGAGACTTACCCGTTAGAGGGCACAATCTGGTGTGGCAGAGCGTCCGTTTTGATGGACCTGGGCCGTTTCGATGAAGCTATATCTACCTTCCGCATCTCTGAGACGCATGGTTCTGCTCTCATTCCAAAGAATGGAACGGCAACAGCGTACAAGAGGCGGGGAGAGTTCACGAAAGCTCTAAAGCTTTTCAACGAAGTCGCGAAGGAATTTCCTAACGATCCAGTAGCACTTTGCGGTCGGGCAGAGATCTATCGGGATCAAGGGAATTTTGAGGCCGCGCTAGATGATTATCGAAGGGCTCGCGATCGATCGCCTTTTAATCCCACTCCCATAATTGGAGTGGTTGAAACCCTTAAGGAGCTGCGTCGGTTCTACGATTTCTGCGCTCAAAGACGCGCTAGGTATCGGATTCGAACCTTTGGCTGCCGTAGTGAAGGATTTAGCAATGACCGCCGCGCTCCTTTCAGCTGACGAAGTTAGTTTCACCGAGCGGCGGACGCGAGGGGATCCGCTACCCAGTTAAGGGAGTTTGAGGCCGCAGTTGAGGGATCGCAGGCTGTCATGAATAGATGGCTGGGAACGCTCTCTTCTTGGGTCGCTGAGGGCGGGCCTCTACTAACGACATTCCACAGCCAAGTGCGTTCAGGTGCGCGGATTCCGCAGGATAACAAGTGGGACGAACAGCGAACTTCGGCGGAAAATACAATCAATCCTGGTTATTTCGATAACCTGAGCTTTTCTGCTCTTTGCTTAAATGGGCGTGGGATGCCGCACTACGGGGACTATAGTGTCACCTTGAAAACCTCGCTGATTTCGTCGCGGTCGTCGGTCTTCGAAGAAAATCCTTTCCTCTTTAACAGGCGGCACGCGGTCTACTCGGGCGACAAGTGCCCACCCGGCTACCGAGCCTCATGGGCGAATCGCTCGAAGCTGGCGGCTTCCAAGCTGGCGTCGAAAATAAATGGGGCTACCACTAATGGGGATTTTCCGGCCATCTTGCTTCAAGAAGATACTACAAATGCCGGTGAGGACGACTTTGTCGAAGTCCATACTTATGGACCGTTGCACCAGCTCACTATACAACATGTGAAAGGTCCAGTGCCTCCCCGGAGGGCTGATCGAGCTTTGTGGAATCAGGTCAAACGAAGGCTCCGCAGCCTCGGCGCTTCATGGGACGAAGTGTGATGGAATTTATTATCTCAGGCCAAGCTGGGGTATTTGCGTCTCTAAAGCCGGCTGCTCTTTACAGCTTGGATGGCGAAGCGCCGGTCGCTCTCAAAGGCCACAATCTAGGATTGGCATTCCACGGGTGTAGTGACACCAAGCGTATTGCTGTTCATTCGGTCGATCAAGCACGGAGGGAGTGCGAGCTAAGCTGGGCGAAAGATCGTTCGCTTCGATGTATCCTGCTATTTCTTGATCCGACTGAAGAGCCAAGTGACCGGCTGGAATTTGCTGAGTGCGCCGAAGAGCTCATCCGGGATTTCTCAACCCGCGCGTTCCTACTCGATCAGCTTTCGTGCTCACCCCTACCGGATTTGACCGACTTTACCTTGGTCGCCAACATAAAGACCTCATGCCCCGAGACCTGGAGCATCCTCGATGAGGTTTTGGCAAATCAGCCGATAATCAGGACCGTTAGTGAGGCGTTGCAAAACAAGCTGAAGGAGTTCTTGGACGATCCGAAGCAGCGCGCCGCAATGTTTGATGCGCTACGGGTGCGCGTGTCGGTGAGATGGCACAGTTACGAAAGGAGGACCTCCACAAGCACGGCCGGGATATCTGGTACCTCACTGTCACGCCTGAGGCGGGCACTGTGAAGACCAACGAAGCAAGGGATGTGGTTCTGCATCCTCACCTGATTGAAATGGGCTTTGTGGAGTTCGTGAGGACTGCACCGCGTGGTCATTTATTCCTGCGGCCTTCTGACGACGGTGGCGAGCAGGAGCGTGTGCTCGGGCCGTTGCAGGGCATCAAGAACAGGCTTGCGGAGTTCGCTCGTGGAGTGGTGCCGGACAAGGGTGTTGCGCCGAACCACGGCTGGAGGCACCGCTTCAAACCAATCGGCGTAAGGTCCGGGATTGACCGCCGAACACTCGATGTGATCTCCGGGCACGCCCTTGAAGGTCGCACCGTGGCGGATGGATATCATGGTGTCGAGCTTGAGGACCAAGCGGCTGCCCTCGCCAAGTATCCCCGCTATAAGATATGATCTTGGGATGTCGGCATATCGGGGAGGGTTAGATGGCGCTGCTCTTTCGCACGTCTCTTGTTATCGTAGCAGTGCTACTTCCGAATCTCGCGTTTGCCGAAATCGTTGGGGACGGTAGAAACGTTATCGATGGAGATACTTTTGAGATCGCGCTGCCATCTCACTCCGTCAAGATCAGGATTTGCGGCATAGACGCTCCAGAGTCAGGTGAGCCCGGCTCAAGGGAGGCGTGGGCGCAGCTCTCCAAACTTGTCTACCAGAAGACTGTGCGCTGTATTCAAGTGAACCATCCGCCCGGAACGGTCTGTGATGGAAGGTCCAAGTCGAAAAATCGCGATAGGATTGTCGCGCAATGTTTTGCCGATGGGCTGGACATTGGCGCCGAGATGGTCCGTTCTGGTCACGCCTGCGATTGGCGCAAGTTCGATGGTGGTTACTATCAACGGATCACTGGTGGGAAAGTGTGTCAGCGAAACTAGAGCGTGTACTTATAAGACCGATGTTGGCTCTGATGGCTGAGCGGAAATGGTCTGCTCGGTTAGAGCATTTCCGCCAGTGACCCACAAGGGACATCGCCGCGCTTAGAAACGTTCTTTATTGAACAACGTCGGTGTCAGGCCGTCTGTCCGGTAAGCCCGATCAAAGTTTTCTTGGGCTCTGGCACCGCAGGGGATTCTCGAATCATATAACCTAAGTAAATCGTGGTCTGCCCGCAATCGGACCCCGAATAGCATAATATCATTTAGCGCGAATAGACAAATGCCGCCAAAGGCTATCAGTGAGTTGGAATTTGTAAGAGCTGCTCGTCTGATTTTTGGAGCGCGATTCGATTACAGTGATTTAAGGCCCATCAGCGGGATGGGCGATTACGCCCGGATCGTCTGCCGGAGCCATGGGCAATTTGAGCAGCTTGTTAGTCAGCATCTTAGGGGCGCGATCGGATGTTCAGCCTGTAAAGCGTCCGCGCGACGTCTCACTACGAACGAGTTCGTTGCTCGCGCAAAAAAGATTCATAAGGCCAAGTTCGATTACCGTGGAACAAATTACATAGACACTCGAACCGCGATAGATGTCGTTTGTAAGAAGCACGGGCCTTTCAAGGTCACTCCTGCCCTTCACTTGAGGGGTGCCGGAGGCTGTATTGGCTGCAAGACTGGAAGGCTTACAACCGAGCAATTCATCTCGCGTTCTAAGCGTTTGTTCCCTGGCAAGTATGACTACGCCGAAACCTCGTTTACCGCGACGAGCGATTCAATTCGGATGATTTGTCGAACGCATGGGAGTTTCGAGCAGCTAGCAGGCAATCACCTTGCTGGCAGAGAAGGTTGCGCCAAATGTGCGTATCAGAACCGATTCGGATTTGAACGGCAGCCGCACGCAAAACTATCAAGAAGGTCAGAGCGATCAGGCTTCGAGTTGACGAAAAGGCGCCTATCACAAGAAGAGTTCATGAAACGTGCGATTGCGGCGCACAGTCAGCGCTACGATTTATCTCATGCAGTCTATCGAACTCAATCTGACGCTGTTTCAGTAGGATGCAGGCAGCACGGCCTCTTCACTATTGCAGCCCAAAATTTATGGAAAGGTGGAGGCTGTCCAATCTGTTCGCGTGCGGAGCAGGGCATGGGTCGCCGCTTAACGACGGACGAGTTCGTGCTTCGCGCGAAGTCTGTCCATGGCAAAAAATTCAAATATGGAAATACGATATATACGACAGCAAAAACCAAGGTGTCCGTAACTTGCGCGATGCACGGGGATTTCAGTACTCTTCCATCCAATCATCTTGCAGGGCGTGGTTGCCCCAGTTGTAGTCAAGAACGTGCAGTAGCCCTGCTAGGAAAAGGAGCCAGGCACTCGCAAGACGAGGTGATCGCTAGATTTAAGAATGTCCACGGCTCTAACTACCGAATTTCAACGTTAACTGAAAATGCGTTTCGTCTGAATCTCGAAGATAGAACGCTGGTCATGGGCCGTGGCCGCGGATGGATGGGTCAAACGCCGTGGTGGACACCAACTTCTGGAAGCTCGCCGGAGGTTCTAGAGTTCGTAAGAAGAACGCGATTGCTGTTGGGCAGACATTCTAGGCTTAGCCGGGGCGGCGCCAGCCAAAGCAGTCCAGGGAGAAATAGTCCCGGCGCGAGCAGGGACCCATATCAAAGATACGTCGAGGCCTATGAGGTTGAGATCTCGCCAAGGCACGACAAGCTACAAGGAAGCTTCGAGCGCTATCTCGCGAGAGCAGGTGCGACACAAGTCACACCAAACGTGGCGAGCGTCGACCTGCGCTATAACGATGCCACGAGGGGGTTGACGTTCGTGGAAATCAAGCCTTGCGACAAAGCCAGTGCTCGTTACGCGATCCGAACTGCAATTGGGCAGCTGCTTGACTACAGGCAGCGGGCAAACCCAGATGTGTCTCTATTGATCGTCCTTGAAGCAGCGCCTTCCCATGAGGATCGGTCTCTCGCAACCCAGAACGGCTTTGGCGTAGCGTATCCCCTCCGAGGTACATTTGAGGTTTTGTGGCCGACTCCGTCGTAGGTGGGGCTACACTCCACGAAAGTGTAAGCAAGGAAAGGTTGCGGACGGTCCTACCTATGCAAACAATCCTAATTGCAGGATTCCCGATCGAGGAAATATGATCCTGCTTTGCGACTGCTGATTAAAACGATCTTGTAGCTTGTCGCCAGAGCAGGTCCACCCAATAGATACATCATCTTTGAGACATAAAATTCATGAGCGCGGATAAATTGAATCATTCGACCGAAGGCATGATCCAAGTCATTGGCCACCATATACCGTACGAGGTGCGGATGATGCGGCAGACGTACGCGATGCTCGCTGATGGTGCCACATGCCTCTGGTACAGCCAAACTGTGTTGAACGCACTGATTGAGTCATTTGCTATCCATGCCCGGTCATTGATTGAATTCTTTTCGGGCGATCATTCGCCAAGCGAAAATACGGCCGCTGCCAAGCATTTTGCGAAGTCAACGTTCACGCCGTGCTCTGAAGAAGGGCCGAGCAGGACGCTTTTAGGTAAGCTGAATGCGCAGATCGCTCACCCGTCGTATTCTCGATCAGACAAGCCTGAAGACAAGCTCACGGCGGTCGATCGGACTGAACTTATGCAATTCATTGAGAAGGAGCTCAAGCGCTTCTCTCAGGAGATCAAAACGACTTATGAGAAGCATTGGCCGAGCGACATGATTGCTAAGCAAGCAAGCGGATCGGATCAACCTGTGGTTCGTGTTTCAGGGCCTGCCGGAGCAACCTCTCAAATCGGCATAATTGGTCCTACAATACCAGCTGCGCCATCCGGTCCGACAGGGCCGACATTCACGTACCGCACCAATGGTTCTTAGCGCGGAATGTTAACCTGATCCGGCAGCGATGGTACTCAACAGAAGCGAACGGGGGGACCATAGTTCAATCTAATCAATGTAAGAGCGCCGAGCAGTGTGGAGAAATTGCGAGTCCTCTTGAGGGTGCATATGCGCTGTCCTTGGGAAGAGAACGACTTCCTGAAGCTATGGGCGGAGTGGTGAAGATATTCGAGCAGGCAGTGCGGTGACGCTGGAGGCCATAGCGAACGAGCTGAATGGCCCCGAGATGAATGACGCTGCGCGGGGGCCGCTGGTATCCATCCTCGGTGCCGACTTGCTTCGGAGGCTTTGAGGCGCAGAGCGTTCGTTCCGCCGCCCTGCTGCCTGTATGCCCTGCGTGATTGAAGACGGTTCGACCCCTTCAGCCCCCCAGGCCCGGTGGCGGGCATACGGGGGATGTCTCGCTGCCGCCCCCACGGTAGGCTTTTCGCTTGTGTAAGCCCTGAAATTGGCTTGGATGTAAGATGACCCTAGTTGTCGCTAAGGTAACACCTCACCAGATAATCATGTTGGCCGACACGCGGATTCAAAGTCCACGCCAAGAGCGAGCACTACCGGATATAAGAAGGGGCAGCCTAAAGATCACGTTTGTCACCAGCAACGTTGCGATCGCCTTCACCGGTGATCCGGACATCGCGACTGCTGCTATCGCGGACATTCGAGGAGGCCGCACGGGCTTTCAGTCAGTTATCTCAGTCCTCCAAGTCTCAAGTCGCGAGAGTGATAACGAATATCTGGTGGGATTTGCTGGTCCCCGGCGGCTCTTCCACGTTCGCGACGGCAGGGCAAATGAACGGCGGGTGGCTTTCATAGGAGATTCAGTAGGCTTCGAGCGGTTTCAATCGGGCTCCCGTGCTACGTCTGGAGATGACGCGGCGCAAGCAACAATAATTGGCCCAGACGTCCGAGATCAGGCGCTTGTCCACGACCAACTAGCTCGCCTTCAATGCGTGCTTGAGGACCGAAGCGTTCTGAGCGTTGGCGATTTCTTCACGGTCGCGCTTAGTGACGGAGGCACCTTCAGATTTCCATTCGTCGCGACAATGTTCTTTGATGCTGAGTCTAGGCTCTTGGCTCCAGATGGGAGCGCAATACTCAGTTCAACCGGCGAGAAGAGACATCGATTTACGACTTGGTATCCCCGCCAAAAGGGACTCGCGTCATCCGCCTTCGTGTTTCCCGACGCACAGCGAGCGTTTGTATTCTATCAAGCGGAACCCCTTAGCTTTGCGAACCAATGCGAAGTGTTTGACGGCCTCGTTGGAGATCAGCTTGCTGACGAAATTGAGCGCCGCATTGGCATCCGCTTCGAGGTCTTCGAAATTCGACACCACTAGCGTATACTTCGACAAAACGGCCAGGAGCGACCCGACTCCAAAGCTAGTCAGGGAATAGGAACGGAAATTCGGCCGCAGAACTGGCTCTGAGCTTCTGCATCAGTGCAGCGGAGTTGATTGGCCCCTCTGCTTCCTCGTGCTGGGCTAGGTCAAGATAATAGTTTTGTCCGCGGTCCTTGGCGAAGATGATCCAATCACCCGTAAGGCGGTTGGCGTTTGCGCGTTCGGTCATGCCTTGTATGAATACTCTGTACGCTAAAGCTCCCGGCCACTTGTCGGGATCATGACCATGCTGCTCGGCGATCCCGTTCAAGGCCGAGCTCAGGTCGTTGTTGCCAGGCCCCCGTGCGATGTTCCATCTCTCGCCGATGTTGCGGAGCGTGTGGCGAGAGCTGAAATAGTGTGCATGCCAAAATGGGGCTAAGGGCGGATGTTTGAATGGCGCGGGTTGCTTAGACGTTGACAGGGGTCTGCGGCCTTCCAGCGCATCGATCTGACGAAGCACAGGCACTGTGTCGTCCGTCATGACGAGACGGAAAAGTAGCCCGAAACTGACGCGCGACGCGTATGGCGCGCCAAGAAGTACTTCCGATTTCAGGTGAGTGAGCTGCTTGAGGGTGACGCTCAGCTTCTCTGCATCAGGCGGGATTGTTTGATTGGCCATCGGTCCGCGACTCTTAAGGCGTGGATCATACCAAGGAAACAGTGTAACACGACTGGTAAACATCCCCATTGCCTGCTAGAAATTGTTATTACATTTCAACGAAGTCCGTGTCGGACAGCGCAATCCGCCCCTGGGCACCATCCGGCTCTTCCAACAGCCCGATATCCAAAGCAATTCTGTAATTCCAACGGCCTCGCGCTGCCGATTGGCTATTCGGCCGCAATCCAGTTTCGCAGGCCATCGACCGTGCGGAATCCGTCCGCCGCGTAGCAGCGAATGGAGGGAAGGAAGGCCTGCATCATCTCGGCGAGCGCGTGTCCCGGACCGAGATCCAGCACCCTGCTGACGCCCAGCTCCGCAAGGGCTTCCAGCGTCGCCGACCAGTCGATCGGGCGCGCCACCTGCCGGGCGAGCTTTGCGGTTGCGTTGCTCGCGGAGAAGATGCGCTCGCCATCGCCTCCGGCGAGCAGGACGCGCTGGCTTGCAATGGCGGAGCGTGTGCTGGCGTCGAGCGCCAGTTGAAGGGGGCGGCAGGCCTGTTCGAGCTGCCGCGTGTGCGAGGCGATTCTCACGGCGAGCAGACCTGTGCGCGTGGCGCCTTGTCGTATCGCTTCCTCGCAGAGGTCGATCACGTCCTGCTCGGCGCCTCCGACGACAACGAGACGATCGGGGTTCCTGATCGCGATCTCGCAGCGATGCTTCCCGAGCAGGCGTTCGAGCGCGGCCGGGTCGAGCCCGCGGACATAGCCGAGGCGGCCATCGGGGCCGGCGACGCTATCCATCAGGCGCGCGCGAACAGCCGTCAATCGCAAGGCTTCATCGGCGGTCCATATCCCTGCAATGCTCCAGGCGGTCATCTCGCCGACGCTGTAGCCGGTGACGGCCGCAGGTTCGGTCAGGAGATCGGCAATGCAGGCATGGATCGCGAGTGCCGACGTGACAGTCAGGATCTGGCTGACATGGTTTGCGGACAGCTCGTCTGCGCTGTGCGTCCGGACGAACTCCCGCGGATCCTCGCCAAGATGCGCGGTTGCCGCGACGAAAACAGGCTCCGCGGCAGGCTGACCGGCGGCCAGATCGAAGATCTTGTCCGAGAGGGTGCCTTGTCCACCGCAGAGCAGAGCAAGCATCAGGGGTCCAGCCGGTCGACGAAGAGGGCCATGGCCAGCAGATCCGCGGAGCCGCCGGGACTGAGATTGCGTGCCACGAATGCCTGATGAATCTCGATGGCTCGCTCGCGCCAACCGTGACGTCCAACGCCTCCGGCGGCAAGAAATGCGGATGCGCTGTCTTGGGCGTAGCGCAAACCCTCCGCTCCGCCGCGATGCAGGAGGTTGGTGTCGGTGACATCGGCGATGAGCGTCATGCAGGTCTGAACGCGGACCGCTTCCTCATCGCAACGAGCGAGCTCTCGTGCAGCATGCAGCGCGGGCAGGGCGATCTCGTAGACCGATGGGAATCCGCAAGCCGCCTCCGCCCTGGCGCCGCCGGCACCGTAACGCCGCGAGGCCATGGCGCCGTGGCTGCGCAAGGATATCGGACCCGAAAGGATGTCTTCGCCCCAGCGCTGCGACACCAGATCGCCGAGCGATTTGCGAATGCCGAGCGCACCGCGATATCCGGCCGCGGCGCAGAGCAGACCCAGTCCGAAGATCGCGCCGCGATGCGTGTTGACGCCTCCGGTTTCCGCGAGCATGGCGCGCTCGGCGGCGACCCCGATCGCGCGCAAGCGGCTCATGCCGGCGCCTTCGGCTCCGGCAAGCGCCAGATCACGGAGGAATGGCCTCAAGGTATCGGCGCTGCGGCACAGCAACTCGGCGTCCATGTCGCTGTGCGCGCCATTGTCGACATGGCTGACGAGCCCCGGTTTCGGATGGGTTTCAACTTCGAGCTTCAGGCAAAGCGACGCCAGATCACCGAGCTGCGCCGCATCGGGCGCGTTGGCAGGTGTCGATTGCCATCTCAGCGCGACGGTCACGACAGATTCCCCGTCAGAAACGCGGCGCGCGTCGTGCTGATGACGCCGGCGGGCCCTTTCACGAGGACTTCATCGTCGTCAGCACCGATGAGCTCGCGCCATTGGACCCCTCCCGCGCGACCAACGATCTCACCGTCCAGCCGCATCGGCGCCTGGTTCGCAATCCGGCCGATGTCCGACGGCAGAGTGTCGGTTTGCCTTGCCGACGACAGCGGCCAGAGCAGATCGAGGTCCGAACTGTCGGAAAGATAGGGCAGGCCGGTGAGGTGCTGCCAGGCCAGGCTGCCGAAGGTGCGGGTCTCCGGCAGAAGCTGGAGCAGCAGGCCGATCGTCTCCCGCCAGCGCGCAGGTGCCGCGGCGGCCGCATCGGCCAAGGATGGCGGCGGAGCCGATGCGATGATGTCGCCGGGTGCGAGCGCGAACGCGATGCGCCGTTTGCCGTGGCTGGGCGGCAGCGGCAGGCCGAGCGGAATCATGCCGGCGGCATCGCTGCAAGCCGGCCGGCGAACGATGAGGGGGCGGTCGGCGCGCGCCCAGCCGTCGATGATCGGCTCGCTGGCGAGTTCGGGATGGCGGCTCATCACGGCAGCCCATCCGGCGGCCGAGGCCTTCACCATGGTGTGACGCGCGAGCGATTCAGCCATGTTGCGCTCCCTGCTGCGATATCGCGGCGAGTGCGACGACCCGATCGGCGATCTCGGCCGCCTTCCGGCGTCCGCCCCGCTCCGCGCCGAGCCGGCTGCGTTCGTCCCGTCCGGCAGGCTGCGCCAGCACGGCCGCAAGCTGCGGCGCCAGGGGCGCAGTTTCGTCCCAGACGACGTGAATGCCGCCGGTGCGGACCATGTTGTCGAGCCCGGGCGCGAAAACGGGTGTCGCTTCCGCCTTGGCCTTCAGCACCTCGATCGGAAGCTTGGTGACCCGCGCCATCGAGGGCAGATCCATCACGGCGGGATGCGCGCCGGGAAGCGCCACCAGCGTGCCGGTGGCAAGAGCGGTGGCGATGAACGCGCCGGCTGCGCTGCCGCCGTAGAGCAGGCCGACCGTGCGGTGTCCCTCGGCCTCTGCCAGCAGCAGGGCCTTGGCGAGATGCGATAGATATTCGCTGAGGCCGAGCAGTTCGTCGCGCTTGCTCATGCGCTGGCTGGCGGAATCCACCAGGACCAGGATAGGCGCCCGATCGTTGGATTTGATGATCTCGATCACGCGCCCTGCGAGCGCGATCGCCTCGTCCACGCCGAGCGGCTGTCCTTGCGTGATGCCGAGCACGTGGATCGGCCCGCCGTCAGGCAAGGTCGCCTGTCCCGCGATCATCGCGCCGGTCGTTTCGATCTTTCGGCCGTTCGGGAACAGGCCGGCCAGGATGTCATCGGGCGTCATCGGCGTTCTCCCTTGTGTCTGCCGCGCGAAGAAACGCGTCGGTCGGAAGCGCGGGGATCTCGGTCGGCGCGTCGATACCAAGCGCCTGCCAGATTTGGACGGCGTCCTCGGCTTCACCGAAACGCAGCAGGCGCCGCTCCAGGCGCTCCTGCTCGGCTGCGAGAGCGCTGGTGTCGCAGCCACGCTTGATCTTGAGCGCGTCGATCGCGGCCTCGCGAAACGCCAGCGCCTCGTCGTCGACGAACATGTCGGCGCCGCCGATGAGATAGCGGTGCTTGCCGCCCATGGTGCGCCAGACCAGCGCGCGATCGCGCGAGTCGAACTCCTCGATGCCTCTGTTGGTCTCTATCACCTCGGGACCGCTGACGCTGATCCGCCCCTGCTCGGACACGATCAGGCGCGAGCAGGTGCCGGCGATCAGGCTGCCGCCGCCATAGCAGCCGGCACGTCCGCCGATCAGGCCGACGACGTTGATGCCGGCGCGGCGTGCCTCGACCACCGCGCGCATGATCTCTGCGATCGCGAGCTCGCCGGCATTGGCTTCCTGAAGCCGCACGCCGCCGGTGTCGAACAGGATCAGCACGTCGTGCTTGAGCGTACGCGCCGCGCGCAGGAGGCCGGTGAGCTTGGCGCCGTGGACTTCGCCGAAGGCGCCGCCCATGAAGCGTCCCTCCTGCGCGGCAACGAGCACCGGCGACCCCTCCAGGCGGCCACGGCCGATGACGATGCCGTCGTCGAACTGCTCCGGCAGGTCGAAGATCGAAAGATGCGGGCTGATCTCGCGCAGCTCGGGGCCGATGTATTCGGAAAAGCTGCCGGCATCGACCAGCGCGTCGATGCGCTGCCGGGCGCTCGCCTCGTACCAGCTCAGCGAAGCCGTGTTGGCTGCCGCCTGTGTCATCGTTCCGGCTCCTCGATCTTGCGGACGCCTTGCGCAAGGCGCAGCGCAACCGTGTCGGGCCGGGCGCCGCCGTCATTGATGGAGATGCGCAAGCCGCCGGCAGAGCGGCGGGCGACGAAGTCGCGGACCACGGCGTCCCACACCGCGCCGAAGCCGTGAGCTGCGGTTGCGATGTCGATCGTGCACATGTCGGCCGGCGAGGCGCGTTCCAGCAGGACCTCGAGATTGCCGGAGGCGACGACGCCGACGATCGCCTGCGCGCGGGTGCCGCCGGCCGATCTGGCTGCGGTCAGCCTGAAACTGAGTTTTTCCATGCGAAACTCCTCACCAGTTGCGGAAGCGGCTGGGCGGACGGTAGAGGCCGCCGGAGGCCAGCATGAGGTCCTTGATCGAGCGGGCCGCCAGCAGGCGGCGGTCGGCGTCGAGCGGATCGATGCCGAGATCCTCGGGGCGCTGGATCACGCCCCGTTGCCTGAGCTGCTCGACCAGCTTCGCATCGCGCGCGCGTCCGATATCGGTGTATCCGGCGACGCCGCGGATCGCCTGCTCGCGCTCGTCCTTGCTGCGGCACATCAGGAGGTTGGCGATGCCTTCCTCGGTAACGATGTGGGTCACGTCGTCCGAGTAGACCATCACCGGCGCCAGATCGAGCTTGAGCTCGTGCGCCAGCTCGAGCGCATCGAGCCGCTCGACGAAGAGCGGGGCATTGCGCTCGCCGAAGGTCTCGCCGATCTGCACCACCAGCTTGCGGCCGCGGCGCAGCGCGGCGTTGGAGTGGGGGTCCGCCTCGGCACCGGCCTTGAGCCAGGGTTCGCTCGGATGGCGGCGGCCATGTGGATCGGATCCCATGTTGGGTGCGCCGCCGAACCCGGCGATGCGGTTCGTCGTCACCGTCGAGCTGTGGCCCTCGAGATCGATCTGCAGCGTCGATCCGATGAACATGTCGCAGGCATAGAGGCCGGCGGTCTGGCAGAAGGCGCGATTGGACCGCAGCGAGCCGTCGGGGCCGGTGAAGAAGATGTCGGAGCGCGCCGCGACATAGTCCTCCATGCCGACTTCCGACCCGAAGCAGTGGATCTGGTCGACCCAGCCGGATTCGATCGCCGGAATGAGGGTTGGATGCGGGTTGAGCGCGAAGTGGGTGCAGACCTTGCCCTTGAGGCCGAGCTTCTCGCCATAGGTCGGCAGCAACAGCTCGATCGCGGCGGTGTTGAAGCCGATGCCGTGATTGAGGCGGCGCACGCCGTAGGGCGCATAGATGCCCTTGATGGCGAGCATCGCCGTCAGGATCTGGGTCTCGGTGATGGCGGCGGGGTCGCGGGTGAAGAGCGGCTCGACATAGAACGGCCTGCCGGCTTCGACCACGAAATGCACGAGGTCGCCGGGGATGTCGACGCGGGGCACCTTGTCGACGATCTCGGTGACCTGCGCCACCACGAGACCATTTTTGTAACTCGTCGCCTCGACGACGGTCGGCGTGTCTTCGGTGTTCGGTCCCGTATAGAGGTTGCCGTCCTTGTCGGCGCTCACTGCGGCGATCAGCGCGACGTTCGGCGTGAGATCGATGAAGTAGCGGGCGAACAGCTCGAGATAGGTATGGACCGCGCCGAGCTCGATCTTGCGGCCGAACAGCATGCGCGCAATGCGCGCCGCTTGCGGGCCCGAATAGGAAAAGTCGAGCCGCCGCGCGATGCCCTTCTCGAAGATGTCGAGATGGGCCGGCAGGACCACGCCGGACTGCACCATGTGCAGGTCGCTGATCTCAGCGGGGTCGAGGTTCGCAAGCGCCGCGGCGAGGATGTCGGCCTGCTTCTGGTTGTCGCCCTCCAGGCACACCCGGTCGCCTGATCGGATCACGGCCGCGAGAAACGCGGGCAGGCTCGGGAGCGGGACGATCTTTCCCTTCGCGTGCCGCCGGCCGGCCGTCAGGCGCTCTCCCAGAGCGGCCTTTTGCATACCCCAATTGCTCATCTCGGCTCCTTGGCATGCGAGGTTGCCTTCATTTGTATCTAATGTATGCGTATTGCGCCTTAATGTCAATTAGTGTATACGCAAACTCATAAGCGATGGATATTCGCATACACAGGAGGAGATTTAAGATGCGAATGCATGCAAGGCGTCCAAGTCGCGTGGCCGGGGCTCCGTTCGTTCAGGGGAGGCGCCCGTGACCGTTTCCGGCGTAGCGCTGCTCTCCATCTGCACGTTGCTGGGGGTCTTGCTGGGGGACCTGCTCGGCATCGCCCTCGGCGTTAAGGCCAATGTCGGCGGCGTCGGCATTGCCATGATGTTTCTGATCGCCGCCCGGCTCTGGCTGGTGCGGCACGGCCTGCTCAGCCACGGTCTCAAGACCGGCGTCGAGTTCTGGGGCAGCTTCTACATTCCGATCGTGGTCGCCATGGCGGCGCAGCAGAACGTCGTCGCTGCGGCCAAAGGCGGTCCCATCGTCGTCATCGCGGGGATCGGCGCAGTCGCCGTGTGTTTCGTGATGGTGGCCCTGATCGGCCGGCTCAGCGGCCCTGTCGAGACCATGGACGAGATCGAGGCGCGAGAGGCGCTCGAGGCGTCTGTGCCCCACTTCAAGTCCGGGAGGATCGGATGACCATGATATCGCACATTCTAGCTGCAAACTCGCTGCTCACCGCTTTCGCGGCCGTCGGCATCCTGATGTGGGTCTCCGGAGCGATCTCGAAATACCTCACCTTCGGACGCATCCACGGCTCGGCGATCGCGATCATGCTGGGTCTCGTGCTGGCCTTTTTCGGAGGCCTCGCCACCGGCGGTGAAAAGGGCGTCGCCGACCTGCCGGCGCTGACCGGGATCGGTCTGATGGGCGGAGCCATGCTGCGCGACTTCGCCATCGTCGCCACCGCCTTCGAGGTCGATGTCGTTCATGCGCGCAAGGCCGGGGCGATCGGTGCGGTCGCGCTTGGGCTCGGAACTGTCGTCCCGTTCATTCTGGGCGTGTTCGTCGCCGCGGCATTCGGTTACACCGATGCCATCTCGATGACGACGATCGGCGCCGGCGCGGTGACCTACATCGTGGGGCCGGTCACGGGGGCGGCGATCGGCGCATCCTCGCCGGTTATTGCGCTCTCGATCGCGACCGGTGTATTCAAGGCAGTGATCGTCATGATCGGTACGCCCTTCGTGGCGAAGATGATCGGTCTGAACAATCCGCGCAGCGCAATGGTGTTTGGCGGCTTGATGGGAACGGTCAGCGGCGTGTCCGGAGGGCTGGCGGCGACGGACCGGCGTCTGGTGCCCTACGGTGCGCTGACGGCGACGTTCCACACCGGGCTCGGGTGTCTGGTCGCGCCCTCTGTTCTTTACTTCGCGGTGCGCGCGATCACGGGAGGCTGAATGGCAGGATTGTTGAAAGTCGCAGCCGACGCCGAGGACGATGGCGGGCTGCTCTCCGATCGCATTCGCAACGCGCTCACCGACGAGATCGCCTCGGGTGCGCTCGTCGCCGGTTCCGCCCTGGAAGAGCAGCTGTTGGCCGATCGCTTCGGAGCCTCCCGCACGCCGGTGCGGGAGGCGCTTCGCCAGCTCGTGGTCAGCGGCCTGGTCGAAGTGCGGGGGCGGCGCGGCCTCGTCGTGGCGCGGATGACGCCCGAGCGCATCATGGACATGTTCGAGACCAGTGCCGAGGTGGAGGCGATGTGCGTCAGGCTCGCGACCTATCGCATGACCCCGCTCGAGCGCAGCCATTTGATCGAGCTGCATGACGCCTCGCTGAAGATGGTCGAGGCCAATGACGTCGATACCTATGACGCGTTCAACCGGGAATTCCACGAATGCATCTACCGGGCAACGCACAACTCGTTTCTGGCAGAGCAGGCGCAGGATGTCCGCTCGCGTCTCAGCGCTTTTCGCCGCACGCAATTGCGGCATGGCGATCGCATTCGCAAGTCCCGCGACGAGCATGACGTCATCATGCAGGCGATCGCCGAAGGCGATGGCGAGACCGCATCGCGCAGGATGCGGGCGCATATGTTGAACGCGGCCGCGGCGCTTCGGCGCTACATCGATGATCGCCTCGGCGGACAGGCCGATGGGCCTGGACCTGACAACGCCTGACGATTGCGGTTGTGCGCCGTTGTTGCAGCAAGCCAGGCAGATCGGTGCGGGCGTGAGTTGCCAGCAGGGCGCGCGGCTTTTCCGTTTTGACGAGGCCGGTGTGTGCGACCAACCAGATCGTATTCCCTGCCGGGGCAACGTCCGGCATCATCAGACTGTCACCGCCCTGTCATCGGTGTTCCATTGATCGCTGCTCCTTTCGCCGCGCAGCGCAGAGGGTGGACATGCATCTGATCAAGACAATTTCTTCCGACCGCCGGTCGATCCTGAAGGGCCTCGCGGCCGCAGTTGTCGCGCCGCTGGCGGCGCCGGCTCTTGCCGCCGAGAGCCTGCCGGCACAGCCGACTGGATCGGCGGCCGCAATCGCCACCGACAAGGCCTATTGGACGGCCGTGAAGGGGCTCTATGCCGTGACGCCCGATGTCGTCAATCTGGAGAACGGCTTCTGGGGCATCATGGCCGAGCCCGTGCGGCGCGAGTTCATCCGCCTGTCCGACATGGTCAACTATCAGAACACCTATTACGCGCGGCAGCGCGCGGGCGCGGATTTCGAGGCCGTGCGGGCCAAGGTGGCGGAGGCGGTTGGAGCTGCGCCCGAGGAAATCGCGCTCACCCGCGGCGCCACCGAAGCGCTGCAGCTGCTCATCGGCGGATACAACAAGCTGAAGCCCGGCGACAGCGTGCTCTACGCCGACCTCGACTACGATTCGATGCAATATGCCATGAACGCACTTGGGGCGCGCCGCGGCGTCGACGTGGTCAAGTTCGACGTGCCGGAGCCGGCCACCCGGCAGGCCGTGCTCGACGCCTATGCCCGCGCCCTCGAGGCGAATCCGAAGGCCAGGCTGCTCCTCCTCACCCATGTCAGCCATCGCACCGGCCTCGTCATGCCGGTTACCGAGATCGCCCGCATGGCCAAGGCGAAGGGCGTCGATGTCATCCTCGACGCCGCTCATTCCTGGGGACAGATGGACTTCAGGGTGGGCGAGCTCGAGGTCGATTTTGTCGGCTTCAACCTGCACAAATGGATCGGCGCGCCGGTCGGCGTCGGCTTCCTCTACATCAGGAAGGACCGCCTCGCCGACATCGACCGCGACCTCGGCGACGAGGATTTTCCGGCGACCGACATCCGCTCGCGCGTACACACCGGCACGGTCAATTTCGCGACGGTGCTGACGGTGCCCGCGGCCGTCGAACTGCATCAGCAGATCGGCGCTGCGGCGAAACAGGCCCGCCTGCGCTACCTGCGCGACTACTGGGTCAGCCGCGTTCGCGGCTTCAAGGACATCGAGATCCTGACGCCGGATGAGGCTGGCCTCTATGGTGCGATCACGTCCTTCCGCCTCGCCGGCAAGACGAGCAAGGTCGACAACGACGCCACCGTGGCGAAGCTCAGGGACGCCTACAAGGTCCTGACGGTTCGCCGGGCGGGCGTCGCCAAGGGCCAATGCATCCGCGTGACGCCGGCGCTCTACACCGAGGAGGCCGACCTCGACCGGCTCGTCGAGGCGCTTGCCGCCATCACGGGTACGAAAGCCGGCTGAACCCGCGAGGCGGAGTGCAATCGGCCAGCGCATCGACAATCATCACGTGATCGCCGGCACATATCATTCGAGCCGGTCAATCTAGCTTGTTGTCAGGTGGTTCGCAGTGAGCCACCAGGCAAAGGACAAGACTCATGCGCAATTACATCCTTGTGGCTCTCGCAGCGATCGCATTGGCAAATGTGGTGACGCCCTCGAACGCGACGACCATCGTCCGCGACCATCGCGACCCGCCCGTCGTGCGCGACCACCGCAATCAGACCATCGTTCGCGACCACCGCAATCAACCGGAGGTCCGCGACCACCGCCACTAGACGTCCTCGCGACGGAGCCGAACCCAATCGGTTCGGCTCCGCTTCGCGGTTCAAGCCATTGAGACCGCGCTTCGTATTTTCCTCCGCGAACTCCCTTGAAGCCCACCGATCGTCTGCGTGTGGCGCGGATGTCCATTCGCGATTGTGAGGCTTGAGCACGAGCCACGTTGCCGTCTCCGTGCTATTGCTGCTCCCCGCAACTTCCCGCGAGGACACTCATGCTTCCCCTTCCCGCCGACATCTTCACCGAGCCCGAGAACGTCTCGCCCGACGGTCTCGCCAATCTCGGCCCGCTGCGCCGTCTCGCAGGCAGTTGGCAGGCCGACAAGGGGATCGACGTCAACCCGAAGGCCGAAGGACCGGAGCGGCGGACCTTCATCGAGCGCATTCGGATGGACCCGATCGATCCGCAGGCCAACGGCCCGCAGCTGTTCTACGGCCTGCGTTATCACATCCACATCAACACGCCCGAGGAGGACATCACCTTCCACGACCAGGTGGGCTACTGGCTGTGGGAGCCCGCGACCGGGCTGATCATGCAGACGCTGGCGATCCCGCGCGGGCAGGTGCTGCTCGCCTCGGGCAAGGCCGGACCTGATGACAGGAAAATTTCGGTCACGGCGAAGCGCGGCGACACCGCTTACGGGATCTGCTCGACCGACTTCCTGGAACAGGCCTTCCGCACCGACGCTTACCGCTGCGACATCACCTTCAACGACGACGGAAGCTGGACCTACCTGATCCAGACCGAGTTGTTCGTCCGCGGCGCGCCGTTCAATCATCACGACACCAACACGCTCCAGCTCGTCGCGCCGCCAAAGCTCAATCCGCTCGCGGTGATCGTCAACGATCGCGCCAAGAGCGGCGGCAGCGGAACGGCGGGTTGAGCGCGGTCCGGAGATTTGCATGAAGCCCTACGTCATCTGTCTGATGCATTCCAGCCTGGACGGCCGCACGCACCCCAGCCGTTGGCGTCCGAAGGGCGCGGGCACGGACTGGTTCGAGAAGATCCATGACGAGCTCGGCGGCGATGCCTGGGTGATCGGCCGCGTCACCGGCTCGGAGTTCGCCAAGGGCAAGCCCTATCCCGCCGGAACGGCCGGGACGTTTCCGCGGGAGCCGTGGTTTGCGCGGCGTGATGCAAAAACCTACGGCGTCGTGCTCGACGCGCAGGGCAAGATCGGCTGGGGCCGCTCCGATATCGGCGGCGATCCGATCGTCGTGGTGCTGACCGAGGGCGTGCCGGATTCGCATCTTGCAGGCCTGCGCGGCGAGGGCGTGTCCTATATCTTCGCCGGCAAGTCCGAGATCGACCTGGCGCTGGCGCTCGACATCCTCAATCACGAGTTGGGGGTGAAGCGGCTGCTGGTGGAGGGCGGCGGCGTCGCCAATGGCGCGTTCCTGCGCGCCGGTCTCATCGACGAATTCAATCTCATCCTCAGCCCCGCGGTGGATGGCGCAAGCGGCGCGCCCTTCGTGTTCTCTTCGACGGAAGCCGACAGCGACAAGCGCGCGCCCCTCGCCGCGATGACGCTGGAGGGGGTGCGGGAGCTCGGCAGCGGTGTCCTGCTGCTGCGCTACCTGATCAAGAACGATCCGCAGGCCGTGGGTAAGTAAAAGCACCGGCATGTCGGACAAACCACAGCATATCGTCATCGTCGGTGCCGGCGCGGCTGGCCTGATGGCGGGGCGCGAGCTCGCGCGCGCGGGCAAGAAGGTGACGGTCCTGGAAGCACGCGACCGCTGCGGCGGGCGCATCCACCCGCTGCCGGCGGCGGAGTTCGGCTACCCCGCCGATGGCGGCGCCGAATTCGTCCATGGCGATGCCCCGGTGACACGCGCCCTGCTGCGCGAGGCGGGGCTGTCCCTTCAGGAGATCGAAGGCACGCTATGGAGATTTGACGGTGCACATTTCTCGCGTGAGGATCGCCATGATCCGCACGAGGCGGAGCTGCATGCCGTGCTCGGGAATTTGAAGGACGACCTCACCGTCGCCGATTTCCTGCGCCGTCATTTTGCCGGACCAGAGTATGACGGGCTGCGCTATTCGATCGAGCGGATGGTCGAGGGCTACGATGCCGCAGATCCCGAGCGCGCCTCCACGCTGGCGCTGCGCGAGGAATGGATGGACGGCGGGCTCCACACGCAGGCGCGCATCAATGGCGGCTATGGCGCGCTGATCGATTTTCTCGCCGCCGAGTGCCGCAGGCATGGCGCGGCGGTCCGCCTCGGCTGCGTGGTGTCGGCGATCGAGGACGAGGGCGGCGCGGTGGTCGTTCGCGGTGCCGGCGGCGAGGTGCATCGCTGCGACCGCGTGATCCTCACGGTGCCGCTGCCGCTGCTGCGCGAGATCGCGCTTCCGGCGAGCGTGCGCGCGAAGGCGGCGGCTGCCGACGACATCGGCTTCGGCAACGTCGTCAAGATTCTGCTGCGGTTTGCGCGGCCATGGTGGCGCGAGCGAAACCCGGATCTTGCGGATATGACCTTCCTGCTGTCGGACCGGACCATCCCGGTGTGGTGGACGCGCCATCCGGAGCAGCATCCCGTGCTCACCGGCTGGTTCGGCGGCCCGCGGACGGCGGAGCTGCAAGACCTCGATCCGCAGGCGTTGATCGAGGCCGGGCTTGGTTCGCTCGCCACCATCTTCGGCCTGTCGCGCGAAGACGTCGCGCGCGACCTCGTCGCGGCTGCGGCGACCAATTGGGGGCAGGATCCGTTCGCCCGCGGCGCCTATTCCTGGGCCACGCCGCGCACGCGCGCGGCGCAAGCCATGCTCGCGCGCGCCGACGGAGCGGTGCTGTTCTCCGGCGAAGCGCTGTATCGCGGCCGCGACATGGGCACGGTCGAGGCGGCGCTGGCGAGCGGGCTGGAGACGGCGGGGATGATCTTGCGGGGATGAAAAAAGGCCCGCGTGGTCGCGGGCCTTTCGTTCGCAGGCGACCGCCGGTTTACCAGCGGTTGCCGCCGAAGCTGAAGGTCACGCCCGGACCGCCGCCACCGTAATATCCGTACGGTCCGCCGCCGTAGTAACCGTGGTGCCGCGGGTAATAGCCGTAGCTCCGGTAGTGCGGACGATAGTAGCCATGGTGGTGATGGCGCCATTGATGATGGCGATAGCCATGATGGTGGTGCCTGTGCTGCGCGCTGATGTCGGTCGGCTGGCCTCCCCGCGCGCTTTGCTTCGCGCTTGTGGTGTTGGCCGCGTTCGCCGCCGATCCGCCGGCAAGCGCCGCGGCACCGACGGCCATCGCGACAATGAGATACTTCATGTCATCACTCCAGTTGAATGTCGTGTGACAACACATGGGCGCTGGTTGCGTTCCGGCTAGTGCGGGCGTCGAAACGACGCAGCACGTGCTGTCCGATTCGGCGCGGATGATCGCGCGGCGTGAGATTTATTGTCGCATCGCCGGCATTGATCGCACTGCTGCCATCACTTCGCCGCGAATGATGCGATCACCTCGCCCGCGGTGACGATGCGCGCGAACTCGCCGTTGAGATTCGACAGCGTCATCGCATGGATCTCCTCGGCGGAATGTGCGTCGCCATCGGGTCCGATCCGGTCGAAGGTCCAGGTGGCATCGCGCACGAGCCGCGTGTCGAAGCCGAGATTGCCGGCCATCCGCGTCGTCGTCTCCACGCAATGGTTGGTGGTGGCGCCGCAAATGACGAGCGTAGTGATGCCGCTTGCGCGCAGGCGCGTCTCGAGGTCCGTGCCGATGAAGGCGCTGTTGACGCGCTTGACGATCACAGGCTCGCCATCCTGTTCGCGCGCCTCGTCCTTGACGGCGTAGCCGGAGCGCGATGGCAGAAACGACGAATTTGGCTTCGTGCCCTCGTGGCGGATATGAAAGATCGGCGCACCGTTTGCCCGGAACGCCGCGAGCAGATCGACGATGCGGGCCACCGCGTCCGGATTGTTGCGGCGCTTGCCCGCCGCCTCCCATTCGTCGAACGCGCGCTGGACGTCGATGACGATGAGGGCGGGGAGGGGGTGCGGCATGATCGGACCTTTCGGACGGCTTGTCGGGCCGAATATGCGAGGCGATCGGGGAAGCGCAATGCCAATCTTCCCTCGTTTCGCGACGTCATTGCAGGTCCGTGGCCGGGATTGCGCTGCGCTCCATCCGGGCTACGTCGACGTTCCTACGGATGCGGATCGGGAAAGCCGTGGCGTTCGGAGAGCGCGGCGAGGATTGCGTCCTTGTCGGCGACGAAGGCGCGGCCGCGGTGGCTGCCGGTCTGGTGCCGCGATGTCGCGCCGTCTGCCAGCACGAGCAGCGGCAGCGACTGGTTCTCCTCCCCGACCAGCGCGATCACGGCCTGCCGCGGCTGCGGCCACGCGATGCGCTCGACGTCGAGCTTTTCGGCGAGCGCCGGAAACGAAGCGAGCACGCCCTCCATCAGCGCGCAATGCCAGCAATAGAAGCGCCGGCCCGGATAGGCCGGGTCCTCGAACCCCGGGCGCAGCAGAAACAGCAGGTCGCGCGTCATGGATCGCTCCGAAGCATGGCCGCCTTGCTGAGGATCAAGGCGGCGAGGGCTGGCCGGCCTAGTGTCGAGCCCCCAGATTCATGGGAATCGAGGCTGAAGGAAAGGACGCCATGCCGGGGCCGATCAGTCAACCGCAGACGCTCGCCGACGTGAAGACACTGCCTGAGCTGCTGCGCTGGCGCGTCGAGGCGACGCCGGCGGCAGAAGCCTATCGCCATTTCGACGCGCATGCCGGGCGCTGGGTCAGCCAGTCCTGGCACGAGATCGACGCGGAATTCGAGCTGTGGCGGCAGGCGCTGGCCGCGGAGAATTTTTCGCCGGGCGAGCGCGTCGCCATCCTGATGCCGAACGGCATTGCGCATATCGCGATGGACCAGGCGTCGCTGTCGCGCGGTCTCGTGCCGGTGCCAATGCATGCCGTCGACAACCCCGACAGCATCGCCTACATCCTCGCCGATTCCGGCGCGCTACTGCTGTTCGTCGATACGCTGGCGCGCTGGCAGGCGATCGTGGCCACCGGCCAGCCGCTTGATGCGCTCAAGCGCATCGTCTGTGCCGACATGACCGGACCGGTGCCGGCCGATGCACGCATCGTCGCGCTCGACCAGTGGCTTGCGTCCGCGCCTGGCGCGACCGCGCCATTGTCCGACGTCGCGGTGGCGCCGGACGATCTTGCCGCCATCGTCTACACCTCGGGCACGACCGGGCGGCCGAAGGGCGTGATGCTGTCGCATGACAACGTTGTCGCCAATGTGAAGGCGATCGCGCATCGCATCGCGGCGTCGCCCGACGACGTCTTTCTGTCCTTCCTGCCGCTCTCGCACACGTTCGAGCGCACCGGCGGCTATTACTATCCGATCGCGGCCGGGGCCTGCGTCGCCTATGCGCGCTCGGTGCCGCAACTCGGGGACGACCTCAAGCATGTGCGGCCGACGGTGCTGGTCTCGGTGCCGCGGATCTACGAGCGCGTCTACGCGCTGATCATGCAGCACCGCGCATCGGCCGGAAGCATCGAGCGGGCGCTGCTCGATCTCACGATTGCCGTCGGCGGCCGGCGGTTCGACGCGCGGCAGGGACGCGGCGCACTGTCGCTGCTCGACCGGCTGGCCTGGCCGCTGCTGAAGCAGCTCGTCGCCGACAAGGTGCTGGCGCAGCTCGGCGGCCGGTTGCGCGTCGCGGTTTCCGGCGGCGCGCCGATCGCCGAGCCCGTCATTCGTCTGTTTCTCGCACTCGGGCTCGACATTCTCCAGGGCTACGGCATGACCGAGACCTCGCCGGTGGTCTCGGTCAACACCCCCGAGGACAACGATCCGCGCTCGGTCGGCCATGTGCTCGACGGCGTCGAGGCCAGGCTGGGTGAGAACGACGAGCTGCTGGTGCGTGGCCCAAGCGTGATGCTAGGCTACTGGCACAAGCCCGAGGAGACGCGCCGCGTGAAGGAGGCCGATGGCTGGCTGCACACCGGCGACCAGGCCCGCATCGAGAACGGGCGCATCACCATCACCGGCCGCATCAAGGATATCCTCGTGACGTCCACCGGCGAGAAGATCGCGCCGGTCGATCTCGAGACCGCGATCCTGGCCGATCCCCTGTTCGAGCAGGCGCTGGTGGTCGGCGAGCAGCGTCCGTTCCTCGCCGCGCTGGTTGTGCTCAACGCCAAGGCCTGGGTGCAGGAGAAGGAAAGGTTGGCTGCGAGCGGCAAGCAAGGCGGTGCGGCGGAGCGGGCCGCGCTGCTTGCGCGAATCGCAGCGGCCGTGAAGGCCTATCCGTCCTACGCGACGCCGCGCGCGGTATGGTGGACGCTGGACCCCTGGACCATTGCTAGCGGCCTGCTCACGCCGACGCTGAAGAACAAGCGCCCCGCGCTCGAACACCGCTTCGCCGAGGAGATCGCGCAGATCTACGCGAAGAAGCCGGCGGCGACGGTGAAGGCGCAGTGACGTCGCCTCTCCCCGCTTGCGGGGAGAGGCCGACGCGCGGAACGCGCGGCGGGTGAGGGGGAGTCTCCGCGAGTCCAACTCCTACCGTTTTTCGCGGAAGCAGCCCCTCACCCCAACCCTCTCCCCCGTAAGAACGGGGAGAGGGAGAAGAAAGCGCTCACTTCCTCTTGAACGCCCTGTCCATCGCGCTTGATCCAGCGCAACTTCGCTCGCTGGCCCTCATGCAATGTCGCCCCGAAAGTTCGAATTGCAATCGAGGCAAGTCATGAAGGCGTATTTCATCGGTGGTGGCATCGGATCGCTCGCGGGCGCGGCGTTCCTGGTTCGCGACGCGCAGCTGCCGGGGCGCGACATCGTGATTTACGAGGCGCAGCCGCTGGTCGGCGGCAGTCTCGACGGCGCACTGCTCGCGAACGGCGCCTATTCGCTGCGCGGCGGACGCATGCTCACTACCGACCATTACGAATGCACCTGGGACCTGCTGTCGAGCATCCCCTCGCTCGAGCGTCCGGGCCTGAGCGTGCGCGACGAGACCGTCGCGTTCAACGAGGAGAACCCGGCGCATTCGCGGGCGCGGCTGGTTGACCGCAACCGCTTCAAGATCGACGTCTCCCACATGGGCTTTTCCGGGCGCGACCGGCTCGAGCTGCTGCGGCTCACCGAGGCCTCGGAGGAGACGCTCGGCAACAGCCGCATCACCGACTGGCTGTCGCCAAAATTCTTCGAGTCCAATTTCTGGTACATGTGGCAGACCACTTTCGCCTTCCAGCCCTGGCACAGCGCGGTCGAGCTGAGGCGCTATCTGCACCGCTTCATGAGCGAATTCCCGCGCATCGAAACCCTCGCCGGGGTCAAGCGTACCGTCTACAACCAGTATGACGCGATCGTACAGCCGCTTGCCGACTGGCTGAAGCGGCAAGGCGTGCAGTTCGTGCGCGGCACGGCCGTCACCGACATGACGCTCGAAGACGAGGGCGGACGCGTGCGCGTCCGCCAGCTGGTGCTCGATCGCGACGGCCGCACCGCCAACGTCCGCATCGAGGACGGCGATCTCGTGTTCTTCCAGAACGGCTCGATGACGGACGCCTCGAGCCTGGGCTCCATGACCGAGCCGCCGCCGCACCTGACCAAGGCCGACAGCCAGGGCTGGGCGCTGTGGGAGACGATCGCGCAAGGACGTCCCGAATTCGGCAATCCGTCCGCGTTCAACAGCTCGATCCCGGAATCGTACTGGCTGTCCTTCACCGTCACCTGCCGCGATCCGCGCTTCTTCGACAAGATGGAGGCGTTCTCGGGCAACAGGGCCGGCACCGGCGGGCTGGTGACGTTCCGGGATTCCAACTGGTTGATGTCGGCGGTGCTGTATCATCAGCCGCATTTCGCCGGCCAGCCGAAGGACGTTCAGGTGTTCTGGGGCTATGCGCTGCATCCGGACCGCATCGGCAATTTCGTCGGGAAGCCGATGTCCGAGTGCGGCGGCGCCGACATCCTGAACGAGCTGTGCGGGCACCTGAATTTCGATCGCGACGTGTTCGAGACTGCGACCTGCATTCCCTGCCGCATGCCCTACATCACCAGCATGTTCATGCCGCGCAACGTGACCGACCGGCCGCTGCCGGTGCCCAGGAATTCGGTCAACCTTGCCTTCGTCAGCCAGTTCGTCGAGATCCCCGACGACGTCGTGTTCACCGTCGAATATTCGGTGCGCGCGGCGCAGATGGCGGTCTATCAGCTCATGAAGATCGAGCGCCCGGTGCCGCCGGTGACCCGCCACGACAAGTCGCTCGCGGTGATCTTCGCGACCCTGGAGAAGGCGTTCGCTTGAGGCTTTCGCCGGGATGACGTCGCCGGCGCACGCGACGGCGCCTATCGCGGCGCTGCCAGCGGCAGGCTGACGTGAAAAACGACGCCCCCTGACGGGACGTTTTCGGCCCAGATGCGGCCGCCATGCGCCTGGACGATGGTATGCGCGATCGAGAGGCCTATGCCCATGCCTTGCGCCTTGGTCGTGAAGAACGGCTTGAAGATCTCGGCGACTTTCTCCGCGAGGATGCCGTCGCCCTTGTCGGCGATGGAGACAAGGGCGAGGTTGCCCTCGGTGAGACTGGTTCGTCCGACGACGCGGCGCCGCTCGTCCGGAAGATGGGCCACAGCCTCCATGCCGTTCACGACGAGATTGAGGATGGCCTGCTGGAGCTGAATCTTGTCGCCTTTCACCCGAATGTCTGCGGACGACGGCTGCATGACGAGTTCAACATCGTGGGTCAGGGCCTGCACGGAGAGGAATCGAAACACCTCGCCGACGGTGGCATTGAGGTCGAGCTCGCTCCGTTCGGTCGGGTCTCGCTTCAGAAACGAGCGCAGCCGGCCGATGACTTCGGCGGCCCGCTGATCGTCACGGCGGATGTGGTTCAGGATGTCCCTGATCTCGCCGAGGTCGGGCGCCGGACTCTGTAATATCTGCTGGGCCGTCTCGGCATTGATCAGAATGGCGGCGAGCGGCTGGTTCAGCTCGTGTGCGAGCGAGACGGACATCTCTCCCGCGGTCGCGCGGCGGTTCATGTGGGCGAGCTCCGACATGCGCTGGCGCGCCTCGACCTCGGCCATGAAGCGCAGACGGCGCTCGCGCAGCAGAATGGTGATCATCAGCGCCTGCACCAGCACCACGCCTGCAATGATCGCGGAGTGCCAGTAATACTGCTCCCAGAAGGTCGGTTGGCGGAAACGCACCTCGCTGCCGGGGGGCAGATTGGCTTCGTCCACATTCCAGCGTTTCAGCTGCCGCCAGTCGAAGATCGGCCTCACGTTGTCTCCGCTGAACGGTGCGATGCTCGAGGGCGCTTCGCCGTCGAGGATCCGCATCGCCACTTCGCCGGCTTCCCGCCCGATGATTTCGGGCAGCAGCAGGAAGCCGCCCACGCCCGACCGTCCGAGGAACGTATCGGACGTTATGATGATCGGGCGGTTCGCACTCTCGGCAACGCGTGCGAGCGCCGAGGCCGGGGCGTAATAGGTGCCTTCGCCGTCGGAATACATCGCCGAGGTCAGGATCGCGGAGCGGTCGGGCAGGGAAGCGACGCGACTGCGGACCTCACGCAGCACCGCGCCGGACAGATCGATGACTTCGAGATCGGGCATTGCGGCCGCGAAGTCCTGCTTCCAATGTCCGTACACCAGCGGATTCTTCCAGGCCTCGCCCACCAGGACGACACGGGTCAGGTCGGGAACGATTGCGCGCGCTGCGGTCAGGAGGTGTGTCGGCCTCACTCTGGCGAAGACGGCCGTCGTATCGGGCAGGAACAGCGCGCGCGTCTCAGGCAGGTCGGGAACGAAGCCGTATACCACGGGCGCGGCGGGCCAGATGTCCTGCTTCCGCTTCTGAAGGAATTTCGCCGATGCGACGCCGATCGAAACGATGACGTCGATCGGCCGCTGCGCATATTTGGTCTTGAGGTGACCGACCAGGCTCAATTCATAGTCCGGTCCCGGGAAGCGGGCGAGATCGAGGCTTTCGCCGTAGATCACCGTGTTGCTCTTCCCGTTCTGCTTCGCGGCGGTGCGGATTCCGGCAAAGATCTCCGAATAAAAGGGCGAGCGAAAATCGGCTTCTTCCAGAACCAGGACCGAACGCTGCTGGGGGCCGTCGGCTGCGACGCATTCACGCGAGAGGCCAGCGAACAAGCAGGCGATCAGGATGCGCGCGAGCCCGCGGATCACACGCATTGCCGGACTCTCGGCCTCGCCTCTGGATGCAATCGGGTCTCCTCAATGAGGATGCACGCGAGAGCATAACCGCCTGACCTGGAGTTTCAACGGGAGGATGCGTGCTCACCCCGGTGACAAGCAGGGCGACACAAGGGGCCGCTACTTGAACGGATCCTGGATCGACGGCGACGATTGCCTGATGCGGCGCACGCTTACCGGCGTGCCGTCTGAGACGAACAGGAGTTCGTACTTCCGGCCCTCGCTGTCGGTTGCGGAGCAGGTAACATCGGTCACCTTCCGGGCGGCGAAATTGCCGGTCTGGCGGCAGATTCCGGTGGAGGTCTGCTCCGCCGGCACCGGCAGGCCGTCGACCTTGGGCCGGTCCTTGGAGTTGAGCAGCATGCGGTCGATCGGCAGCTCGTAGGAGTTGTCGTCGGCCCGCTTGCCGTTCTCGCCGGAGAACGACACGACGTGGTTCGCATCAGTGGGGTCGTCGACAGCGACGGCGAAATTGACCCGGCCCGTGTCGCCATGGGCGTAGGCCACCGTCTTGCAGGCAAGGGTACGCCCCGCGACCTTGAGCGTCTTGCAGTGGCCGGACATCAGCGCCAGCAGATCGATGAAGGCGGTCTGCTGCGCCGGCTGATTGTTGACGGGAATCGGCCTGGAAGACTCAGCAAAACAAGGGCTTGCGAGGACAACGAAGGCTGCCGCGAGGGCCGGTCGGCAGAGGCGCATCGTGAGGCTCATAGGCCAGGGGACCGCGGAAAGGTTCCGCTCAACAACCATCGAACCGCAAATTGGTTGCGATCCCGTTTGTGCCGCCAAGCCCGTCTGGAATACCACCGCGCCACCCATCGGCGATTCGCCCAAAATCGCCCAACCATCCCGGCAGGCACTTGCCGTCAGGCCAGTGTTTTTTTCGTGGCAGAACCGGAGGGTCACGCCGCCTGCTTCATGGTCCTGGCAAAGGCCGGGTAAGTCTCGGCGAGCTCGTCGAAAATCCGGCCGCGCAGCAATGCCAGGGTTGCGGAATCGGGCCGCGCGGTTTCCCGCACGACCTCCGGTTCTTCATAGGTGAAGCCGGTATTTTCCCTGATGTCGGCCGGCGTGAAGGGCGGATGCACCGAGCGCAGGGCGAAGCCGCCTGCCTCGCGGTCGAAGTCGAACAGCGCCATGTTGGTCAGGAGCGCGTATGGCCCGCCGCGGCGAGGGACCTCCGGTGTGGTCGCCCGGGCGCTGACGAAGTCGACCTTCGGCACGAACACGCGCGGGGTGTGCTCCTCGCGAAACAGGATCACGCGCGGAATGAGATGGTAGAGATAGGCCGAGCCGAACGAGCCGGGCCAGCGCACATCGGTCTTCGGGTAATCGCCGGTGCCGACGAGGTTGATGTTGCCCGCGCCGTCGATCTGGCCACCGCCGAGAAAGAAGGCGTCGACCCTTCCTTGCGCGGCGCAGTCGAACAGCTCGATGCCGCCATTGGTGAAGAAATTATGCCGCTGCGATCCCAGGATCGAGATGCGCACCGGCGGTTTGCCACAGAGTTCGTTGCGTGCGCGCAGCAGCATCGCACCGGCCGCGGGGATCGGCGACGATGCGCCGACCGCGACGTGACGGATGCCGTCGAGCAGGTCGGCGATGGTGGTGATCAGGATTTCGCGCCGTTCGCGTTCCGATGACATCAGGCCACCTGCTTGCGATGGGACAGGAAGGTCGAGAGATAGGCTCGGAAGCCGTCCTCGCTGCGCGCCATCGCCGCATAGCGCGCGATCTCGGCCTCGTCGGCGGGATATTCATTCCACAGCGCCAGCGGCCAGGCGCCGCGCTCGGCAACCGCGATGGCGTCGACATAGAGCGAGGGCAGCACGCCGGCGGCGGAATCCTCCGTCTCGAACAGATCGTGGTCGACGATGCGCTCGACGGTGACCAGCGTGCGCTTGGCGGCATAGGCCATGGTGGCGAGCTCGCGGAAACGGCCGATCCTGATATTGCCGGCACGGTCGGCCTCCGGCGCATGAAACAGCGCAACGTCGGGCTTGATCGCCGGCACCACCACCACCTTGCGCGCCTCGCCGACCGGGCTGTCGATCACCTTCCAGTCCGGCCGCACCTCGAGCAGATCGCTGCCGATGATGCCGGCGATCGGCATGAAGGGCACGCCGTGTTGCGCCGCCATCAGGCCGGCGTGAATCGCGGGGCAGGTGGCATCGCGCAGCGTCACGCTACCCGCCCGCACCGCAGCGCCGAAACGCGGCGCGCCGCCGGCTTCGCCGAGCGAGATGGCGCTGGTCTCGAGCGTCCTGACCGCACCGGCACCGATCAGGAGATCGGCCTGCATGCCGCTGATGGGGACGCAGACCAGATGAAGATTATCGATGCCGGCTGCGATGATGGCGGCGGTCGCGGCCATCGCGACGCCGGAGCGGTCCACGGGGACGGCCAGCGATTGCCCCGATGCAACGCGACCGGCCAGCGCCTCCAGTGCAACGATCTCGGTCATGGGCGTCCTCCGCTTTGTTTTTCTTATCCTGCCTCAAGCCATCGCCGCCTGCCAGCGCGTATCGCGCAGGGAGGGGCGGCGATGCAGGCGGGCGTCGAGCATGCTGCGTGCGCGCGCCAGCTCGCCGCCGCGCATGAGAGCGACAATAAAGGTGTCCTCGATCAATTCGCGCTGGGCGTGGCTGCCGCCGATGCGGACGACGTCGGCGAGCGCGGGCGCGAGCGTCCGCACGCAGGCCGCATAGTCCTCGTCCGCAAAGGCCGCCAGTGCGCGGCAGATCGCCGGCACCACGGGGCCGGCCGGCAGCTTGCCCTCGGCGACCCGCTGCTCGATCACGGCAAGGCGCGCGGCGAGGGCGTCGCGGTTTTGCGTTGCGGCCGCGAACAGCGCCATATGGACGTCGGCGAACGGCAAGCTCGATTTCGGAAACAGCTTTTGCGCGGCGGCGTCGGCGTCGAGCCAGAGTTCCTGCGGCACGGCGTGGCCATAAGCGGACAGGCGCCAGAGCAGCGAGGCGCCGTCGGTGACGACGTTGAGCGGCGGCGCCTGCGTCGCGGAGGGCTGCAGCACGTCGGCATAGATCGCAAGTGCGCGTGCGGCGTCGCCATGCTCGAGCGCGCCGAGCGCCTGGTGCCAGCGGATGTGGCCGTGCAGGATTCCGGCGCGGTCGTAAGTGGGAATCCACTCGTCGACGAGACGGTCGGCCGCCTCGATCGAGCCGTCCTCGAACATCGCATGCAGCACGGCGTGCGCGGCATGGGCATTCTGCCGGCGCAGGGCGAAGCCGCGCTCGGTGATGCCGCGGCCGCGGGCTACGTCGCCGTTCTCGGTCATCGCCCAGCCGGACATGGTGAGGAACCACCAGTCTTCGCCATAATGCCGCGCGACGCGCTCGCACAGCTCATGCCGCGCGCGGTCGTGATCGGCCATGCCGGAGAAGGCGAACAGGCCGAACGCGCCGAGCGGCAGCGACAACACCACGGCATCGCGCGGCCATGCCTCGACGTGTTTCAGCGTCGCCTCAATCGCCTCGGGCAGTCGGCCCTCGATCGCCAGCGCCAGGGTCTCGACATGCGAACGCTCGCGCTCCGTGCCGCGCTTTGCAACGAGCTCTCGCGCGGCCGCCGCCTTCTGCCGCGCGAGGTCGCCCTGCTGGTAGAAGGCATGCACGCGGGCGCGGGCGATAAGGGGAAGCGCAAAGTCCGGATCGGCGGCGATGGCGCGCTCCAGCGTCTCCGCCGTACCGGTCCAGCCCGCCAGCATGAGGTCGACGCCTTCGCGATAGGCGGATGCCGCGGCATCGGATGCGGTGGAAAGCGGCAGGCCGTAGCGGTCTTCATGCGCCATCGTCGCCTCCCGCTGTTATGCCGTCCGCGCGCGGCGGCCTTCGATCGGATAGGCCGGATCGTTGTAGCCCGGTGTCGAGGGATGGCCCGGCGTCACCAGGCGGTCGATCAGGGCTTCGTCCTCGCTGGTGAAGCGATAGTCGAGTGCGCTGATGTAGCCGTCCCACTGCTCCTCGGTGCGCGGGCCCGCCACAATCGAGGAGACGAAAGCGGAGTTCAGCACCCAGGCGACTGCGAACTGGCCGGCGGTGATGCCTTTCTTCTCGGCGTGGCTCTTGATCTCCTGCGCGAGCTGGAGCGACTCCGGCCGCCATTCCGTCTGCATCATGCGGGTGTCGTTGCGTCCCGCACGCGTCTCCTTGTCCGGGGCTGCATCCGGCTTGTACTTGCCGGTGAGCACGCCGCGCGCCAAGGGGCTGTAGGGCACGATGCCGAGGCCGTAGTAGGCGCAGGCCGGAAAGTGCTCGACCTCGGGCATCCGGTTCATCGCGTTGTAATAGGGCTGGCTCACCGCGGGCCGGTCGATGCCGAGCCGGTCGCAGATGTTGCAGATTTCGGCGACGCGCCAGGCGCGATAGTTCGAGACGCCGAAATAGCGCACCTTGCCCGCGCGGATCAGATCGCCCATCGCGCGCACGGTCTCCTCCAGCGGCGTCGCATGGTCCTCCTTGTGCAGATAGTAGATGTCGATGTGGTCGGTGCCGAGCCGCTTGAGGCTTTCGTCCGCGGCCTGCAGCACCCAGCGCCGCGACAGCCCGACCCGGTTGGGGTCATCGCCCATGGGGTTGGCGAGCTTGGTCGCCAGCACCCAGACATGGCGGTTGTTGCCGATCGCGCGACCGACGACCTCTTCGGAGCCGCCCTTCGAATAGGCGTCGGCGGTGTCGATGAAATTGATTCCGGCATCATGCGCCTTCGCGATGATCCGCGTTGACGCGGCTTCATCGGTCGGTCCGCCGAACATCATGGTGCCCAGACAAATCGGCGAGACTTTCAGGCCAGTGCGGCCGAGCTGGCGGTATTGCATGGGCGGATCCTTGCTGCCTCTTGTGGGAGCAGCATAGCCATCCCGCTCCGTCATTGCGAGCGCTGCAAAGCAATCCAGAGATGCGTCCGCGGAACGCGTCTGGAGTGCTTCGCTGCGCTGGCAATGACGAGGTTGGGGGAGCGCCGTTGCTTCCCCATCGTCGTCCTGGACAAGCGGGCGCTTGGCGACGCGTAGCGTTGTCCAATTGCGAGCGCCGATCCAGGACCCATTACCCCAGGAATTGGTTTTGCGAAGATTCGCGGTTACCGGTTCGCGCTACAATTTCTCTCAGGGGTAATGGGTCCTGGCTTTCGCCAGGACGACGGCGGAACGCGCCGCTACGCCGGCCCCTTCAAGATCTTGAACACGCCGTTGGCCATCACCACACAGCGGTTGTCCACGCTGACTTCGGTGCTCATGAAAATCAGACTGCGCGTCGCGCGCACCACGCGCGGGCGCGAGATCAGGATGTCGCCGATCTGGCCGGCCTCGACGAAATGGGTGTCGAGCTGCACTGTCGCCATGAACTCCTTGCCGGAGACGTAGCGGGCGGTCATGCCGCAGGTGCGGTCGGCGAACGTCATCATCACGCCGCCCTGGACCATGCCGCGGCGGTTGTGATGCTTGTCCTCGGTGGCGAGTGCGAATTCGTAGCGACCGTCGACCTTGCGCTGCCACAAGGGGCCGATCAAGTGCAAGAAGCCCGTGGTCTCGAGGATGGTCCAGCCCTCCGATTTGAGCCTTGCGGCGGCCTTGTTGGTCATCTCGTCGTCCATTCCTCTGCGGGCCTTGCGATCTCATTTCATCGGGGGCGGACGTGGTGTAGTCAAGCATGATGAGACCGTTCGACGATGCCACACGGCGGAATATCGCGGCCGCCTGCGCGGCCTTCACGCGGCTGCCGGAAGACGGCGCAGCGCCTTCGCTGAAGCGCGCCGCGGTGGCGGTCGCGCTGACCGCGGCGGGCGAGGGGGACGACACCGCGTTCCTGCTCACGCTGCGCGCATCGCACCTGCGCGCTCATCGCGGCCAATGGGCCTTGCCGGGCGGACGCTGCGATGCCGGCGAGACGCCGGTCGAGGCGGCGCTGCGCGAGCTCGACGAGGAGCTCGGCCTTCGCCTCACCAGCGCGGAGGTGCTCGGCACGCTCGACGATTATCCGACCCGCTCCGGCTATCTGATCACGCCGGTGGTGGTCTGGGCCACGGCCGCCGCCGCCATCCGTCCGAACCCGGACGAGGTCGCCTCCGTTCATCGCATCGCGCTCACGACGATCGAGCGCGACGACGCCTTTGATTTCACCGGGATCCCCGAAAGCAGCCGCCGAGTGATCCGCTTTCACCACCAGATGAGCCTGATCCACGCGCCGACGGCGGCGTTGATCTACCAGTTCCGCGAGGTGCTGGCGGGGCGGCAGACCCGCGTGACTGAGCTGGAACAGCCGGTGTTCGCCTGGAAGTGACGATGGTAAACGGCGCGTTAACGTGACGGTTACCGGATGCCTGTTAAGAGAGCGGCATGCATCATTCGATTCGAAAGAGCCTTGCGCTGGTTCCATTCGCGCTCGTCCTGCTCGCGCCCGCCGCGCGTGGCGGCGCGTCCGACGCGCTGCCGCCCGCCGTCCGCGATGCCAAGGCCCAGCTCCTGTCGCAGTTTTTTGCGCAAGGCGGGGCGTCGCCCGCCGTGCTCGAATATCACCGCAAGCTCGGGGAATATCAGGCCGCGCGCGCGGCCTTCGACGAGGAAGCCGGCGCCTATTGGAGCCAGATCTCCGAGAAGCGAAAGACCCGCAATGCCAAGCGGCGCAGCGGGCAGCAGATCACGCTCGACGATTACGTGCTGGAGCATCCGCCGCTGTATAGCGGGCCGAAGCGGCCTGTGAATCCGGAGCCGGAGGAAACGCCGGAGCGCCCGACCAAAAAGCCGATCCCCGTCGTCGCCGATCTGCTGCGTGCGGCGCAGGAGCTCTACCAGTTCACGCCGCAGCGCCCGTCCAGCGAGGTCGAGTTCAAGCGCGCCTATGCGCGCTACGCGCTCGCCTCCGGGCTGACGCGCGAGCAGGCGGTGCGGGTCTATTCGTTCGAGACCGGCGGCACCGGCAGTTACGACGTGCAGGCGGGCATCGAGCATGGTGGCAAGCGCGCGATCTCGACCGCGATGGGCTACAACCAGCTCCTGACCACCAACAGCGTCGAGCTGCTGGCCGAGCAGGGCCATGAATTCATTCGCGCGCTCTCCGACAAGGTGGCGCGGACCTCGGGCCCGGCGCGGCAGTCGCTCGAGCACAAGCTCACCGTGCTGAAGAAAATGGTGGCGCATGCGAAGTCGGTGCCGGACACCTGGTCGGAGCACGAGAAGATCGGCAACACCGCGCAGGGCTGGGCGATGCATGCGATGGTGCTCGACGTCGATATCGGACCGATGCTCCAGACCCACAAGCTGCTGACATCGGTGCTGTTCGCGCGCGCAAAGGGCTACGCGCGTCCGCTCACGGCGGCCGAGCTCGAGATGATGAACCTCACCGGCGACGGCACCGGCCTCGACATGGTGACGATGCCGCAGGCGATGCGCGAGCAGGTGCCGACCTCGAATTTCTTCCAGCGCGGCGGCTACGAGCGCAACCCGGTCGCGATCCGCCACAACACGGTGGCGAAGCTGCTCGCGGTGACGGACACGCGGATGGACAGCAACAGCAACAATGCCGGCGCGCGGGAGCTGGCGGGGGCGTTTTAGGACGCTGCCGTAGGGTGGGCAAAGCGAAGCGTGCCCACCGCTTTCGACCAGAGTGTGCTGACAGGTGGTGGGCACGGCGCTAACGCGCCTTTGCCCACCCTACGGCGCCGTGCCTACTGATCCGGCCCGAACTTGAACTTGCCGTCGCCTTCCAGATACGGGCCGCTGCGCATGTAGAGCTGGCCGTTGTGGCCGATGAAGAACAGCGTGCCCTTCGGCACCTTCTTGGCGCCCTTCAGCAGCTCGCCGGCATTGCTGGTGCCCATCTTGTAGGAATAAGTCTTGCCGTCCCTGTCATAAGCGTAGCCCATGTCGGGCTTGAGCTCCCAGGGCGTCGCCTCGGTCTGCGCCAATGCGGGTGCTGTGAATGCGCCGAGCGCGGCTGCGATTGCAAATGTCTTCGTTGAAAATACCATGATCCTATCCTCCCCATCGTCGGGGTGCCCGGCTTGAACAAATCACGAACGGCATTTTCGGGTCAATTCGCGAAAGCGCCGCGGCGCATCACGTCTTGTCCAGCAGTTTGTGATTTTCCCTTCGTCCCCTCGCGACTATGTTCCGCTTTCCGTCTAGAACGCAATTCGACAAAAATATTGGTGGGGATGATTCGAATGAACCATGTCATTAAAGCCTGCTCGGCTGCCGCGCTGTTGCTTACGGCGCTGGCTCCGGCCGCCCGGGCCGATGATTACCAGCTCAGCCACAACCAGCGGATCTCGTGCAGCCGCGGCCTTGCCCCGGGCAAGTTGAACACGGCGACCTGCAAGTCCTACACCTATCTCTTCAACACCAGGACCTCGGAATATTTCCGTTGCCAGGTATCGCTGGCCCTGACCCGGGACAACAAGGAAGTCATCAACGTCCAGACCGACGGCGGCTGCACCAAGAAGCCGCGCATCTTCGAGACCGACGGACATTACGACTTCGACGCCACCGAGACCGAGCCGCCGAACACCAATTCGTTCTTCGGCCCCGGCGGCTACTCGGTCTGGGCTGCTGACGTCACCGCGCAGAAGGTGCGCGGCTGCATCATCATCTCCTCCGGCCTCGGCTCCGACATCTCCAAGTGCCTGGACATGACGTTCCAGTGAGCAGATAGCGCGCTCGAACACGATGCGTTCGGGCGCGCCGCGATCCGGCTGCGCCACGTCGCCGCACCCGCCGGGTTCCCCAAAAGTCGAGCCGGAACGGCTGTTTACCGCAGTCCTGTTTTGCCTATTGGATGGGTTGACCCGCCCCCCTCATCCGGCCAATTTCCCCGCCGGTTTGGGGAGTACAGAAATCATGAAACGGACGATTTTCGGCGTGGCCGCGGCTCTTGCTCTGGCGGCGTCGGCGCCTTGCGCGCATGCGCAATCCTTCATCAACGTGCTGACCGGAGGCACCTCCGGCGTCTACTACCCGCTCGGGGTCGCGATCGGGAAGATCTACGGCGACAAGATCCTGAACGTGAAGACGCAGGTGCAGGCCACCAAGGCGTCGGTCGAGAACCTGATCCTGCTCCAGCAGGGCCGCGGCGAGCTCGCGTTCACGCTGGGCGACTCGCTCAAGGCGGCCTGGGACGGCGACGAGGAAGCCGGCTTCAAGACCAAGCTCGACAAGCTCAGGACCATCGGCGCGATCTATCCGAACTACATCCAGATCGTCGCGACTACCGAGAGCGGCATCAAGACGCTGGCCGACCTCAAGGCCAAGAGCCTGTCGGTCGGCGCGCCGAAGTCGGGCACCGAGCTGAATTCCCGCGCGATCCTCAGCGCGGCCGGCATGAGCTACAAGGACCTCGGCAAGGTGGAGTATCTCCCGTTCGCCGAATCCGTCGACCTCATGAAGAACCGCCAGTTGGGTGCGACGCTGCAATCGGCCGGGCTCGGTGTGGCCTCGCTGAAGGATCTCTCCACCTCGAGCCCGATCACGGTGGTGTCGGTGCCGAAGGAGACCGTCGACAAGATCGGCCCGCCCTTCATCGCGGCGACCATTCCCGCCAACACCTATACGGGCCAGGACAAGGACGTGCCGACCGCGGCCGTGGTCAACTATCTCGTGACCAGCTCGGCGGTGTCGGACGATCTCGCCTACCAGATGACCAAGCTGGTCTACGAGTCGCTGCCGGAATTGCAGAATGCCCACGCGGCCGGCAAGGAGATCAAGCTCGAGACGGCCGCCGCCGGCAGCCCGGTTCCGTTGCACCCCGGCGCGATCCGCTATTACAAGGAAAAGGGGCTGATCAAGTAATTCTCCGCTGTCATTCCGCGGCGGCTCGCAAGAGCCGAACCCGGAATCTCGAGATTCCGGGTTCGATGCGTCGCATCGCCCCGGAATGACGGAGTGAGCGTGGATGCCCGGGTCATCTGCGCGAAGACGCTTCGCGCTTCTGCCCGGGTATGACGTATTCAGGGCGCAGCGCGAATGCTGTAAGAACGCACCTAATCAGGGCGCGGGGAAACATCGATGTTGCAGGCAGAGGGCTCTGAGGCGCCCATCAAGGTCGAATTCGACAATTTCGAGCATGGCTTCCCCGAAGGGTTCGGCCCGGGCTGGTGGGGCCGGCTCGCCTATTGGATCGGCATCGCCTTCGCGACCTTCCAGCTCTATGTCGCCGCCTTCAACTATCTGCCGAGCCAGGTGGTGCGCGGCGTCCATGTCGGCTTCCTCGTTCTCCTCACCTTCGGCCTGATCGCGAACTTCACTGCAAGGAGCGATGTCGGCCGCGCGCTCGGCTGGGTGATCGGCGGCGCCGGCTTCTTCTGCGGCCTCTACCAGTGGATTTTCTACGCCGATTTGATCGCGCGCGACGGCGATCCGACCAGGCTCGATCTCGCCGTCGGCACACTGCTTGCGGTGCTGATCTTCGAGGGCACGCGGCGCCTGATGGGCGCGGCGCTGCCGCTGATGTGCGGCGCGTGCCTGCTCTACTGGTTCTTCGGCCAGTATCTGCCATCGCCGCTCAACCACCGCGGCTATGATTTCGACCAGATCGTCACGCATCTGTCGTTCGGCACCGAAGGCTTTTACGGCGTGCCGATCTACGTGTCGGCGACCTACATCTTCCTGTTCATCCTGTTCGGCTCGTTCCTCGAGCGCGCCGGCATGATCCAGCTCTTCACCGACGTCTCGCTCGGCCTGTTTGGCCGCACCCGCGGCGGACCTGCCAAGGTCGCGGTGTTCGCCTCGGGCATGATGGGCACGATCTCGGGCTCGGGCGTCGCCAACGTCGTCACCGTCGGCCAGTTCACGATTCCCTTGATGATCAAGTTCGGCTATCGCCGCGCCTTTGCAGCCGGTGTCGAGGCCACGGCGTCGATGGGCGGGCAGATCATGCCGCCGGTGATGGGCGCGGTCGCCTTCATCATGGCGGAGACGCTCGGCGTCCAGTACTCGGAGATCGTGAAGGCGGCGGCGATCCCCGCGATCCTCTATTTCGCATCCGCGTTCTGGATGGTGCATCTGGAAGCCGGCAAGCACGGTCTCGTCGGCATGAAGCGCTCGGAGATCCCGAGCGCCTGGAAGGCGCTGGTGACGCGCTGGTACCTCGTGCTGCCGCTCGCCGCGCTGGTCTATATGCTGTTCGAAGGCTTTACGCCGCTTTATGCCGGCAGCATGGGCCTCGCGCTCACGGTGACGCTGATCCTGGGCGCCAGCATCACGGCCGGCGCGTCCTCGATGGTGATCCGCACCATCTTCTGGGTCGGGCTCGCGCTCGTCGTCGCCGCATTGTCGCGCGACGGGCTTCAGATCGTGCCGGTCGCGAGCGTCGTCGCCGGGCTGATCGTGATCACCGCCTTCATCCGCGGCGGGTTCAAGGCCCTGCGCGAGTGCCGCGACGCGCTGGCCGAGAGCGCCAAGTCCGCCATCACCGTCGGCATGGCGTGCGCCATCGTCGGCGTCATCATCGGCATGATGTCGCAGACCGGCGTCGGCACCATCTTCGGCGGCTGGGTGATCGGTCTCGGCGAGAAGAGCCTGTTCCTGGCGCTGATCATGACCATGCTGCTGTCGATCCTGCTCGGTACCGGCATTCCGACCATCCCGACCTACATCATCACCGCCGCGCTCGCGGCGCCCGCGCTGGCGAAACTCGGCGTGCCCCTGATCGCGAGCCACATGTTCGCGTTCTACTACGGCATCATGGCCGACCTCTCGCCGCCGGTCGCGCTCGCCGCGCTCGCGGCCGCGCCGATCGCGAAGGAAAATCCGGACAAGATCGGCTGGGAGGCGATGCGCATCGCGCTCGCCGGCTATGTCATCCCCTTCGTCTTCGTCTATTCGCCGGCGCTGATGCTCCAGGCCGGCGATCCCATGGCGGCCAAGCTCGGCTTCTACGGCGCGGTCGCGCTAGCGACCTTCAAGGCGCTGGTCGCGATCGGCCTGTTCGGCATGGTCGCGATCGGCTTTCTGTTCACGCGGCTGACGTTCGTCGAACGCCTGGTCGCGCTCGGTGCCGCGTTCTGCCTGCTCGGCGACTTCCCGTTCAGCGACACCGCGGGCTTCGTGCTCTCCGCCGCGCTCGCGCTGTGGCAGTGGCGGCAGCGCCCACCGGCAGTGGTCGAGGCGGTGTGAGCCTCTGCTTCGCCACAGCATCAGGCGTGAAGGCGCTGGCGCTGTCCGCCTTCACGCTGGTGTGGACGCATTCGATCGAAAAGGTCGACTGGCAGGAGGACTGGCGCGTGACGCCGGCGGGTCTCGAACTGGTGCAGGCACGGGTCAAGGGCAGCGGTGCCGGCATGGAGCCGCCGCCCGAAGCGCGGCTCGTCGATGGCTGGTTTCAATGGCAGCCGCAGCGTGCGCCGATGCAGGAGGTCGTGCTCGGCAATTCCGGCGCCGCCGGGGAATGGCGGCTCTGCCATGACGGCGCGTGCCGGACATTGTCGGAGATTGTCGGGCATCCCATTGGTGCTAACGTCACGACGATGAAGGTCTGCAACGATCCGTAGCCCGGATTGCACTTCGCTCCGTCCGGGCTACAAGAACAACAACAAGGGAGACACGCGATGGATCGGCTCAAGGGCAAGGTTGCGATGGTGGTGGGCGCGGGCTCGATCGGGCCGGGCTGGGGCAACGGCAAGGCGACCGCGGTGACCTTCGCGCGCGAGGGTGCGCAGGTGTTCTGCGTCGACCGCAACGGCACTGCTGCCGAGGAGACCGCGAAGATCATCAATGACGAAGGCGGCAAGGCGACCGCGTTTACCGCCGACGTCTCGCGGTCAGCCGAGATCGAGGCGATGGTCGCGGCGTGCCTGAAGGCCTATGGCCGCATCGACGTGCTCGACAACAATGTCGGCATCGCCGAGATGGGCAGCGTGGTCGAGGTAACCGAGGAGAGCTGGGACCGCGTCTTCAGCGTCAACCTCAAGAGCGCCTATTTCGCCATGAAGCACGTCATCCCCGTGATGGTGGAGCAGGGCGGCGGCTCAATCATCAACATCTCTTCGATCGCCTCGATCCGCCACATGGGCATCTCCTACGTCACCTATGGCACCTCGAAGGCGGCGATGAACCAGATGACGCGCACCACCGCGATCGAGTTCGCGCGGCATCATGTGCGCGTGAATGCGATCCTGCCCGGCCTGATGAAGACCCCGATGGTCGAGCATTCCGCCGGCCTTGCCGCCAGCTACGCCAAGGGCGACGTCGAGGCGATGTGGCGCGCGCGCGATGCCCAGGTGCCGATGGGTCACATGGGCGATGCCTTTGACGTCGCAAATGCCGCGCTGTTCCTGGCGTCGGACGAGTCGAAATATGTGACGGGGATCGAGCTCGTGGTCGACGGCGGGATCACGTGCAAGGCGGGGGCGTAAGCGCTGCCTCACACTCCGCCGTCGTTCTGGACAAGCGAGCGCTGATCCAGGACCCATTACCACAGGGACAGGTTTGGCGAAGGCTGGTAGCTCCAGCCTTCTTCAACAATCGGCATTCGGGGTAATGGGTCCTGGCTTGCGCCAGGACGACATCGGAGAACTACTGCGCCAGCGCCAGAATCCCGCCGGCGAACGCATGCCATGCCGCGCTTTCGCTGATCGGCCAGTTCAGCACCTTCACCGCCAGCATCGCGAGCGTGCCGGTGATGTAGACCAGATGCACGCGGCGCTCGGTGCGCCAGTCGCGCACCATGGCGACGACGAGCAATAGCGAGGCGACCACGGCCGGCGCGATGGTCACCGGCACCGGCGGCGGGCCGGGCGGTCCGGGAGGAGCGAGGAAGGTCAGAAACCAGCGCGCGATCGCGGCGTCGAGGATCGAGACCGCGGCGAGCAGCATCAGGCGCTTGTGGATCTCGGGCCTGCGGGTGTTCGCGATGCCGAGCACAAACACCACCGCGAAGAACGCGATGCCGCTCATCGGCACGATCGAGAAGGCGATGCCGGCTTCTTTCTGCCCGAGCGCGGCGGAGTGCTGCATCACGTGCACGGAGGCGAGGAAGCCGAAGATCGTCATCGCGGTCGCGAGCGAAACGCCGACGATGCCGATCGCGCGGTGATTGACCACGCGGCCTGAAGCCGCCAGCCAGGTCTGGATCACAAAATAGAGAGACCAGGTGAAGAACAGGAGGCCGTGAAAGTGAATCACGGGGCTTGCGGAGAACGTCCGGTGGGCGAGCGGCACCCAATAGGTCGGCGCGAAGCCGAGAAAAGCGGTCGCCGCGCAGGCCAGGGCCATGTGGAGGTAAAAATATCGTGCAGGCGACGCATCACGCGCGCGAACACGACGGTCGTCGATCAGGATCGTCATCTGGAGTGTGTCTGAAGAGACGGCGTTTGGTTCAATGCCCCGCTGTCGTCCCGAATCGGCGCTCCGCTCCAGTCAACGTTGCGCGTTGTCTGGAGCTTCGCTCGTCTGGGACGACAGCGGAGTGTGCTGCTCTTGAGGCTTATCCCCCCGCGCTCAATTCTGCGCGATCGAGCTCCTCCTCGAGGCGGTGAAAGGCGTCGTCGCCGATCACCTCGGTGGCGCGCAGGTCGAAGATCGATTTGCGCGCAGCCTCGATGGCGCGGCGGCGCAGCGGATCGGCCGGTAATTCGCCACTGGCAATGCCGCCGTTCGGATCGTCGTCCGCCTGCATCAGGATGGCGCGATATTCGAGCCGCAGGATTTCCGCCTCCTCCGACGGGTCGCTCTCGATCGCATCGAGCGCCGCGCGATAGGCGACCGCGCGTCCGCGCGCGACCTCGATGCCGACGGGATCGTCGTCCTTGAGCCCGAAGGCCAGGATCAGCGGCCGCAGCGTCAGGCCCTGGATGACGAGCGATCCCAGCACGACGGCAAAGGCGATGAAGACGATGAAGTCGCGATAGGGAAAGTTCTCCGGCAGGGCGAAGGCGGTCGCGAGCGTGACGAGGCCGCGCATGCCGCACCAGGAGATGATGAGGCCGCCCTTCGGCGAGGCCACCTGTTTCGGATCCTTGGGATGATAAAGTCCGTGGGCAATCAGCGCGCGCAATGTCGTGCGGTAGAACGTCACCCAGAGCAGCCGCACCAGGACCACCGTGAGCAGGATCCAGGCTGCCGCCACGCAATATTCCCAGCGCACGTCCGCGTCCAATCGCGTCCAGATCGGCCGCATCTGCATGCCGATCAGCATGAAGGCGAGCACGTTGAGCACGAACACCATCGTCTCCCACACCGCATAGGACGGCACCCGCAGCCGCGCCGGCATGTGCGCCCCCGCCGTGCGCGCCATGGTGATGGCGTAGACGACGATGGTGAGGATGCCGGAGAGGCCGAGATGCTCGGCGGCGATCCAGACCATGAAGGTGGTGGCGAATTGCAGGATGATCGCGCTCGGCGCTTCCTTCACGCGTTGGAGGAACAGCGGTATGATGCGCCCCGCCAGGAGACCTGCGAGGACGCTGCCGACAAGCGCCAGCGCGATCGTCGGCGCGACCTCGCTCCATTTCAGATGCTGCATGACGACCGCGCCGACGGCGATCCGATAGATCAGCAGCGAGGTCGCGTCGTTGAGCAGGCTCTCACCCTCCAGCACCTTCACCATGCGGTGGGGCAGCTTGACCTGGCTCAGGATCGCGACCGCCGCCGCGGCATCCGGTGGCGCCACGATGGCGCCGAGCGCGATCGCGGCGGCCCAGGGCATGTCAGGCATCAGCCGGTGCGCGACGTAGGCAACGCCTACCGTGGTCAGGCCGACCGCGGCCACGACGAGGGTCGAGACTGGAACCCAGTTGTTGCGCAGGTCCCGCAGCGAGGTGTCGAAGGCCGCATCGAGCAGGACCGGTGCGACAAAAAGCGCCAGTGCCAGGTCCGGCTCCAGCGTCCAGGTCGGACTATTCGGAACGAAAGCGATCAGGGCGCCGCCGATGGCGAGAAAGGTCGGGTAGGGGACCTTGATCCGCCGCGCCAGCGCCGATAAGGCAACGGCGCCGAGCAGCAGCGCGATGATCCATTCGAATGTCGACACGATAATCCCCGAAACCGATTTGAGCGGCGCCACAAGCTAGCACTAATCCGGCCGTATGATGGATAGTACGGCCTCAAGGCAAGACCTCCTGACTGCAGCAAGCATGCGTTTTCAAAATCTCATTCAATGGTCCGGTGCCGTACTGCTCTGCGCGCTCCCGCTCGGCGTGACCCTGGCCGCGACCGGTGGCGAGCCGGCCGCCGTCACGCAGGTCGACATCGCGCCGTGCCTTGCGGCTGCCGCTGGCGACGACATGGACAAGGCCAAATCCGCCTGCGCTGACGTGATCGACAATGAGAAGACGGCGAAGGGGGACCTGATCAAGGCGCTCGTCGCGCGCGGCGCGCTTTACGCGCGGCACGATCAGGTCGACCGCGCGATCGCCGACGACAGCCGTGCTCTCTCGCTCGATCCCACCCTCGCGGATGTCTTCAATGCGCGGGGCGAGCTCTGGTTGAAGAAAGGCGACAAGCCCAAGGCGGTGCAGGATTTCGGCGCCGCGTTGAAGCTCGATCCGAACCACGAGAAGGCCAAGGCCAATCACAAGGCGATGGCGCGCGAGCTCGAGCGGATCGGCGCGCAGATGGCGGTCGCGGGCAAGCCCAGCTTCAATTGTGCCCGCGCGGCCCGCGCCGTGGAGAAGGCGATCTGCGGAAATCGCGAGCTCGCCGATCTCGACCGCGAGATCTACGGATCGCATTTGCGCGTCATCCGCGAAGCCCAGAGCCCGGCGGAGGCGCGCAAGATCCAGCGCGAACAGGACGATTTCATCGCGCGCAGGAATAGCGGGTTTGGCCGACCGGGGTATGATCTGAAGAAGGCGATGCAGGACAGGCTGCAACAGATCAACGGGGTGGACGGGTATTGAGTTCTTCGCCTCTCCCCGCGTGCGGGGAGAGGCCGGAATTTGCGGAGCAAATTCCGGGTGAGGGGGACTTTCCGCGAGTCTCACTGCTGCCGTCCCCGCTGAGGCTCCCCCTCTCCCCGCAAGCGGGGCGAGGGAGTGCAGGTGCCGGTGCGTCGCTTGCTGGGCGCGCTTGAACCCATCGCCAATCCACCGCGACAATGGTGAAAACCTGACGTCACGGAGCCTTCCTCATGTGCGGCACGCGCTCTTCCGCGCAAACATCCAAAACCTCGCTGTGCGCCCTCCTGCTCAGCGCCGCCATGAGCCTTGTCCTCGCCGCGCCTGCCTCGGCCGCCGCCGATTGTATCGCCGGCAGCAAGGCTGCTCCCGCCGAGCTGATCACGTCGTGCAGCGCCATCATCGACCAGGCGGCCAATTCGAGCTCCGATCGCGCCGCGGCGCTGCTGGTCCGTGCTGACGCCAATGCGCGCACCTCGGGTGGTCTCACCCAGGCCCTGCGGGACATCGATCGCGCGATCGCACTCGACGGCAAGAACGCAAAAGCCTGGCGCCTGCGCGGCGATCTCCTGCGCGAGGCCGGCGGCGATCTCAACCGCGCCGCGGCGGACCTCAGCAAGGCGATCGAGCTCGATCCGCAGGATGCGGAGTCCTACGAGCTGCGCGGCGTCGTCTACACCAGTCAGCGCCGGCTCGACCGCGCGCTGGCCGATTACGACCAGGCGATCAAGCTGAAGCCGGGTGACGCGCAGGCCTGGTCCGACCGCGGCGTGACCTATTATCTCGGCGGCGACAACGAAAAGGCGATCCGCGATCTCAGCGAGGCGCTGCGGCTCGATCCGAACCGGCCGCGCACCTACACCAATCGCGGCGCGGCCTACAAGAAGCTCGGCCAGCTCGACAAGTCCGTCGCCGACGCCGCCGAGGCCATCAGGCTCGATCCGAAGGTGCCGGAATATTACGACAATCGCGGCCTGTCGCTGGCCGCGATGGGCGATTACGACAAGGCGATCGCCGACTACGACCAGGCACTGCGGCTGGCACCGAAGCCGAACTTCTTCACCAACCGCGGCGATTCCTACCAGTTCAAGGGCGAGTTCGGGGCGGCGCTGAGCGACTACGAGTCCGCGCTGAAGCTCGATCCGAATTTCGCGCAGACCTACAACAATCGCGCCGTGCTCTACAAGAAGATGGGCGAGCGCAGGAAGGCGCTGGCTGATTACGAGACCGCGCTGAAGCTCGACCCCGGCAACGACAACGCGGCCAACGGCCGCCGCACCATGATCGCGGAGATCGCGAAATTCGGCGATGAGCCGCGGCGTCCGCTCGCGGCGAATTCCGGCAACGGCCCCTCGTTCGATTGCGCGACCGCGAAGCGCGAGGTCGAGAAGGTGATCTGCGCCGATCCGGAGCTGGGCGTGCTCGACCGCCAGATCGCCGAGACCTACGAGCGCGTGCTGAAATCCGCGAACAGGCGCTCGGCCGGCGACCTACGCCGTACCCAGCGCGATTTCCTCGCCACCCGCAACTCAAGCTTTGGCCGGCCCGGCTATGATCTGAGGAAGGTCATGCAGGAGCGGTTGCAGCGGCTGAACGCGATGGAGGGGTAGGCGGGATTCTTCGCCTCTCCCCGCGTGCGGGGAGAGGCCGGAATTTGCGACAGCAAATTCCGGGTGAGGGGGACTCTCCGCGAGTCCAGCTCTCACCGTCCCCGGGGAGACTCCCCCTCACCCCGACCCTCTCCCCGCAAGCGGGGAGAGGGGGAAGGACATCATCCTTTTCAGCTTGAACCGCGGCCCGATCCCGGGAAAATACCTCTCAAACAAGGCCGGCGATTGATCCTGGTCATGGCGGGACGGCTGTCCTGTCGTCAGGTCAAGGCTAGGCAAATAAGGGAAACGGGAGCGCGGGACATGAACATCCAGGGCAAGAGCAGCTATCACGAGGTCCATGCACGCTCGCTGGCTGATCCCCAGGGCTTCTGGGCCGAGGCGGCCAGGGAAATCGACTGGATCGAGCCGCCCAAGACGATCTTCGACGCGTCGCAAGGAACCTACGGCCGCTGGTTCACCGGCGGCGTGGTCAACACCTGCTATAACGCGCTCGACCGCCATGTCGAACGCGGCCGCGCCGACCAGGTCGCGCTGATCCATGATTCGCCGCTGACGAACTCGATCACCAAGCTCACCTATGCCGAGCTGCTGAACGAGGTGCAGGCGCTCGGCGCCGTCATGCAGGATTTCGGCGTCGCCAAGGGCGATCGCGTCATCCTTTACATGCCGATGGTGCCGGAGGCGGTGGTCGCGATGCTCGCCTGCGCGCGCATCGGCGCGGTGCATTCGGTCGTGTTCGGCGGCTTTGCCGCGAAGGAGCTTGCCACCCGCATCGACGATGCACAGCCGAAGCTGATCCTGTCGGCGAGCTGCGGCATCGAGCCCGGCCGCATCGTGCAGTACAAGCCGCTGCTCGACGAGGCGATCAGGCTTGCCGGCAGCAAGCCGAAGGCCTGCATCGTGCTGCAACGTCCGCAGCTCACCTGTGACCTGGCGCCGGGCCGCGATTACGATTGGGCGAGCCTGCGCCGCAAGGCGATGAACGACGGCAAGAAGGCGCCTTGCGTGCCGGTCGCCGCCACCGATCCGCTCTACATCCTCTACACCTCGGGCACCACGGGCATTCCCAAGGGCGTGGTGCGCGACAATGGCGGCCATCTGGTCGCGGTGAAATGGTCGATGTTCAACCTCTATGGCGTCAAGCCGGGCGAGGTCTGGTGGTGCGGCTCCGACATCGGCTGGGTGGTTGGCCACAGCTACATCGTCTACGGCCCGCTGCTGCACGGCGCGACCTCGATCATGTATGAGGGCAAGCCGGTCGGCACGCCCGATGCCGGCGCATTCTGGCGCGTCATCTCCGAGCACAAGGCGGTGGCGCTGTTCACCGCGCCGACCGCGTTCCGCGCGATTCGGAAAGAGGATCCGGAAGGAAAGTTCATCCGGCAATACGACCTGTCGACATTCCGCACGCTGTTCCTCGCCGGCGAGCGCGCCGATCCGCCCACGGTGGAATGGGCGGAGCAGCAGCTGAAGGTGCCTGTGATCGACCATTGGTGGCAGACCGAGACCGGTTGGTGCATCGCCGGTAATCCGGTCGGCCTCGGCATGCTGCCGGTGAAGCACGGCTCGCCGACGGTGCCGATGCCGGGCTACCAGGTCGACGTGGTCGATGAAGCGGCCAAGCCTGTCGGTCCCAACACCATGGGCTCGATCGTCATCAAGCTGCCGATGCCGCCGGGCTGCCTGCCGACGCTGTGGAAGCAGGACGAGCGCTTCAAGGAGGCTTACCTCAGCGAATTCCCCGGCTATTACAAGACCTCGGACGCCGGCTACAAGGATGAGGACGGCTATGTCTGGGTGATGGGCCGTACCGACGACATCATCAACGTCGCCGGACATCGCCTGTCCACCGGCGGCATGGAGGAGATCCTGGCCTCGCATCCCGATGTCGCCGAATGCGCCGTGCTCGGCGTCAAGGACGCGATCAAGGGCGAGGTGCCCTGCGGCTTCCTGGTGCTCAAGGCCGGCGTGCAGCGCGCACCCGCCGAGATCGAGAAGGAAATCATTGCGCTGGTGCGCGACAAGCTCGGGCCCGTCGCCGCCTTCAAGCTCGCCATCACCGTCGGCCGCCTGCCCAAGACGCGCTCCGGCAAGATTTTGCGCGGCACCATCAAGAAGATTGCCGACGGCGAATCCTGGACCATGCCCGCGACGATCGAGGACCCCAAGGTGCTGGACGAGATCGGGGCGGCACTGAAGGGGCGGGTGTGAGGTTTCGAACCATCGTTCCGGGGCGATGCGAAGCATCGAACTATGGTGCGCGATTGCGCACCTGGGAATCTCGAGATTCCGGGTTCGGTCCTGCGGACCGCCCCGGAATGACGGTGTTGCCGACTTACAATCTCCTCATTCCGGGCTAAACAGGGCCCGCCAACAGGGGACCTCGTATGCCACTCGCCACCGCGCCGCGCCTGCTTGCAGCCTTAGCTCTCGCCGTTGCGCTCTCCGCCTGCTCGGCGCGCTACCAGACGCCCGTGGCTGTAGGCGGCGACGATGACGACGCGGTGTGCCAGAGCCGCGGTTATGCGGCGGGCTCGCCGGAATATGTGGCCTGCCGCAAGGACCGTGACGTCCAGCGCAGCGCCGCCACCGCCCGCGCCGACCGCCGCCAGCGCGATCTCGGCGAGTACATGCTGAACCATCCCGAGCGGCCGTGATATCGGGCGCGGTATAATCCTGCCTGGCCACTTGCTCGCATTCGCGTTCCTCGTGACACATCTGCAACGCCGCGGCACAAATCGTGCCGCGTTTCGCCGGATTTGATCGGCGTCAAATCCTTCACCATCCCCTTTCTGCTCTGACGCTGGTGTCGCGCAACGATGCGCGAGAGACGGCTGAAGGGGATTGAAATGCAGAGAACGACAAGACACTTGGCGCGGATCGCGATGGTCGGTGCGATGCTCGCGGGGACTTTTGCCTCGGCGCAGGCCGCGGACCTGCCGGTCTACAAGAAGGCGCCGCCGCCCGTGGAGGCGTTCAATCCCTGGATGGTGCGCCTGCGCGTGCTCGGTGTGTTGCCCGATGCCGGCGGCTCGACCGTCAACGTCGCGGGCGTGCCGTCGCTGTCGTCGCCGAATTCCGGCCTCTCGATCAGCGACCAGGTCGTGCCCGAGCTCGACATCAGCTATTTCTTCACCAGGAACATCGCGGCTGAGCTGATCCTCGGTGTGACCAGGCATTCGATCAGCGGCACCGGCTCGCTCGCGAATTTGCCGATCGGCAAGACCACGCTGCTGCCGCCGACGCTGACGCTGCAATATCACTTCGACAATTTCGGCGCGTTCAAGCCGTATATCGGTGCGGGCGTGAACTACACCGTGTTCTTCAACAATTCCGCCGCCAATGCGCCGGCCGCCATCGTCGGCCCGCCCGCGATCGTCGCCACCACCACGAGCCTGCACGTCAGCAATGCGTGGGGCGGCGCCGTGCAGTTCGGCTTCGACTACATGCTCGACCGGCATTGGGGTCTCAACGTCGACGTCAAGAAGCTCTGGCTGCGGCCGGACTACAGCGCGACCGTCAGCGGCCTGCCTGTCACCGGCAACGCGCATATCGACCCGTGGCTGGTCGGCGGCGGCGTCACCTACAAGTTCTGATGACGTCTTCGCGGCGCCGGGCGGGGGGCCCGGCGCCGCGTCGATCTGCTCGACCAATCCTGTATCCTGTCAGTCCGAATGCACGGTGCGGGGATGCCGATCGTGCAGGAGCTTCGCGAGCGGGTCGCGATCCTCGGGGTGCCCTTGTACGGCGATCTCGAACAGCGATTCCTGAATGTCCCGGGGCATCTCACCCCAGACCGACAGCGCCGCGTGACCAAGCATCAAGGCAAAGCGTTCTTCGTTGACTTGCATCTCTGATCCTCCGCGCGGGAACAATGCGACATCATACGCATCGTTCCAGATTGCGGCCACGTGCGCCTCGCCGGCTTGCTGCCGAGATCATGCAGTCTCGCCCTGGCCTCCGCGAATCTGCCAGGCAGGCATCGACACACGCCCGCGCGCCCAAATAAAAACGCGGCGGGGGGCCGCCGCGTTCAAATCCAGCTTGACGGTAAATCGGAGGAGGGGGAATTACTCCTCCTCGTCCTGCTTCTTGCCGCCGAGGGTCTTCAGCTTGGCGAACACGGCGTCCACGTTGAGGTCGTCGCTCGATCGCTCGGCCGGCTCGAACTCGTCCTTCTTGGTGGTCTCCGAGGCCGGCAGCAGGGTCGCGCCGCCATAGGCCGCGTCGATCGGCTTTTCCTTGGCCGCGCGGGCCACCTCGAAATCGAGCTCGATCTGCGAGCAGAGGCCGAGGGTGACCGGATCGATCGGGGTCAGCGAGGACGTGTTCCAGTGGGTGCGGTCGCGCACGCTGGCGATCGTGCTCTTGGTGGTGCCGACCAGGCGCATGATCTGGGCGTCCTTGAGCTCCGCATGGTTGCGCAGCAGCCAGAGGATTGCGCTCGGGCGCTCGTGGCGGCGCGAGACCGGGGTGTAGCGCGGGCCCTTGCGCTTGGGCTGCGGCGGCAGCACGACCTTGCTCTCCTGGAGGCGGAGGCGGTAATCCGGGTTCTTCTCACCCTTCTCGATCTCCTCGCGGGTGAGCTGGCCGTTGGAGAGGGGATCCATGCCCTTGATGCCCTGGGCGGCGTCGCCGTCGGCGATCGCGCGCACCTCGAGGGGATGCATCTTGGTGAAATCGGCGACCTGGTCGAAGGTCAGCGCGGTGTTGTCGAGCAGCCAGACGGCGGTCGCCTTGGGCATCAGAGGTGCGTTGCTCATGGCAAATCTCCTTTGTGCTTCGCCCACCCCTTTGGAGGCGAAGCCGGTGGTCATCAGCGATGACTGGGAATTCGCGCTATATAAGCCCGGAGGGGCTAGCCACGCAATGGTTCTGCTATAGATAGTGCCTTGACAGCGCCCGAAAGGGGGCCCAATTCCCTCTGAAGTCGCTGTAAGCCCGTACCCTAAGCCCTATTCATCCATCGACCGCTTCCCGCCCCATTCGGCGAGGTGATTCGGTCCCGAGATCGCTCAATGTCAGCCAAACCAGACCTGAAGATCGTGCTTTGTTCTCCCCGCGGCTTCTGCGCCGGGGTGGTCCGGGCGATCGACACCGTGGAACGGGCGCTCGATAAATACGGCGCCCCCGTCTATGTTCGCCATGAGATTGTGCACAATAAATACGTCGTCGATGGGTTGAAGAAGAAGGGCGCCATCTTCGTCGAGGAGCTGGCCGAAATCCCGGAAAGTACCACCGCGCCGGTCGTATTCTCGGCCCATGGCGTGCCGAAATCGGTTCCCGCCGACGCCCAGTCCCGCAATTTGTTCTCGCTGGACGCGACCTGCCCGCTGGTGACCAAGGTCCACCGCGAGGCGGCGATCCACTTCAAGCGCGGCCGCGAGATCTTCCTGATCGGCCATTCCCATCACCCCGAGGTGGTCGGCACGCTCGGCCAGCTCCCCGTCGGCGCCGTCACCCTGATCGAGACCGCCGAGGACGCCAAGACCATCACCCCGAAGGACCCCAACAACCTCGCCTTCGTGACCCAGACCACACTGTCGATCGACGACACCGCGGAGATCGTCGCGCTGCTCAAGGAGCGTTTCCCGAACATCAACGGGCCGCACAAGGAAGACATCTGCTACGCCACCACCAACCGCCAGCTCGCGGTGAAGAAGGTGGCGCCGGTGGTGGACGCCCTGATCGTGGTCGGTGCGCCGAATTCGTCGAACTCGCAGCGCCTGCGCGAGGTCGCCGAGCGTGAAGGCTGCCCGATCGCGGTGCTGGCGCAGCGCGCCGCCGACCTCGACTGGAAGCGGTTCGAAAACATCACCAGCCTCGGCATCACCGCGGGCGCCTCGGCGCCGGAAGTGATCGTCGAGGAGATCATGGACGCGTTCGCCGAGCGCTTCACGCTGCATGTGGAGACGGTCTCGGCCGCGGAAGAGAACGAGTTCTTCCCGCTGCCGCGCCAGGTGCGCCCCGAAGCTGCCGCCGAGTAGACCTCTATGGCGGTCTACACCGACGTCGCCGCCGACGAGCTTGCGGATTTCCTGAGCCAATACGATCTCGGCGAATTGCTCTCCTACAAGGGCATCGCCGAGGGCGTCGAGAACTCCAACTTCCTGCTGCACACCACCAAGGGATCGTTCATCCTCACGCTCTACGAGAAGCGCGTGGCGAAGAACGATCTGCCGTTCTTCCTCGCGCTGATGACGCATCTCGCCGAGCACGGCGTCAATTGTCCGCTGCCGGTGAAAGGAAGAGACGGCGAGGCGCTGCGCGAGCTGTCGGGCCGCCCCGCCGCGATCATCACCTTTCTCGAAGGCGTCTGGCCGCGCAAGCCGAACGCGGCCCATTGCGCCGGCGTCGGCGAGGGCCTGGCCAGGATGCATCTGGCCGGCGCCAATTTCGCGATCAGGCGCGCGAACGCGCTCTCGGTCGCGGGCTGGCGACCGTTGTTCGATGCGGCCGCAAGCCGCGCCGACGAGGTGCAGCCGGGCCTGCGCGCGTTTCTCGCAGCCGAGCTCGACTATCTCGCGAGCGGGGTCTGGCCGACCAATCTGCCCGAGGGCGTGATCCACGCCGACCTCTTCAACGACAACGTCTTCTTCCTCGGCGACAAGCTCTCGGGGATCATCGACTTCACCTTCGCCTGCAATGACATGCTGGCCTACGATGTCGCGATCTGCCTCAACGCGTGGTGCTTCGAGCCGGATCACTCCTTCAACGTCACCAAGGCGCGCGCTTTCCTCAACGCCTATGGCCGCGTGCGCAAGCTCTCGGAGGCGGAAGAGGCCGCGCTGCCGCTGCTGGCGCGTGGCGCGGCGATCCGTTTCCTGCTGACGCGGCTGGTCGACTGGCTCAACGTGCCGCCCGGTGCGCTGGTGAGGCCGAAGGATCCGCTGGAATATGTCCGCAAGCTGCGCTTCCACCAGAGCGTTTCGAGCGTGCGCGACTACGGGCTGATGCCGTCAGGACTGGTCGCGTGAGCGAGCTTCCCGTCGTCACGATCTATACCGACGGCGCGTGCTCGGGAAATCCCGGGCCCGGCGGCTGGGGCGCGATCCTGAAGTTCGGCGACAAGGAGAAGGAGCTGAACGGCGGCGAGCGTCACACCACCAACAACCAGATGGAGCTGATGGCGGCGATCTCGGCGCTCGAAGCGCTGAAGAAGCCGTGCACCGTCGATCTCTACACCGACAGCCAGTATGTCCGGCAGGGGATCACGGGCTGGATCCACGGCTGGAAGCGCAACGGCTGGCGCACCGCCGACAAGAAGCCGGTCAAGAATGTCGAGCTTTGGCAGCGCCTCGACGCCGCGCTGAAGGCGCATCAGGTCCGCTGGCACTGGGTGAAGGGTCACGCCGGCCACCCCGAGAACGAGCGCGCGGATCAGCTGGCGCGGGACGGGATCGTGAAGGCGAGGTTGCAGCAGAGGGTGGCGGAGTAGCAGTTTGTTCCGTCATTCCGGGGCGGTGCAAAGCACCGAACTCAGGTGCGCAATTGCGCACCCGAGAATCTCGAGATTCCGGGTTCGCCTCTGCGAGGCGCCCCGGAATGACATCTATCTCAGAGCTGCCCGAGCAGCGTATCGCCGCCTGACACCTCGACCTTGCCGGGCATCGCCTCGAGGTTCAGCTTCTTCACCACGCCGTCCTCGACCAGCATCGAATAGCGCTTGGAGCGGATGCCGAGGCCGTTGGCGGAGGCGTCGAGCTCCATGCCGATCGCCTTGGTGAAGTCGGCATTGCCGTCGGCGAGGAATACGGCCTCGTCGCGCTGGTCGGTGTCGCGCTTCCAGGCGTTCATGACGAAGGCGTCGTTGACGGAGATGATGGCGATGGTGTCGACGCCCTTGTCCTTGATGGCGTAGGCGTTGAGGAAGATGCTCGGCAGATGCATCTTGTGGCAGGTGCCGGTGTAGGCGCCGGGCACCGCGAACAGCGCCACCTTCTTGCCCTTGAAGATGTCGTCGGTGGTCTTCACCTGCGGGCCTTCCGCCGTCATCACGCGGAATTTCGCCTCGGGCAGCTTGTCGCCAGTCTGGATCGCCATCGTCAGTCTCCCTGAAAATCGATCCCGCTTTTTAGACTGTGCGGCGGGCCTGCACAATATTGCCGGCAGGGAAAGCGGCGAAGGTTGCGGCCCTTCACCTTGATGTCATCAGCCGGAAAAGCCGCCATTGTCGAGGAAGGCCTGTTCTTCCTCGGTGGTCGGGCGTCCGAGGACGCGGTTGCGGTGGGGGAAGCGGCCGAACCGGCGGATAATGTCGGCGTGCTCCCGCGCGTATTTCAGGTTCTCGGCATTGTCGGCGTCCTGAAACAGCGCAATGCAGTGCAGCTGGTCGGGCAGGTGCTCGGAATGCATGAAGGGCATGTAGAGGAATTCGAGCAGGGCAGGATCGATCCGGCGATCCGCGCCCCGATCGATGGCGCGGCGGGCAATTTCGCGCGCCAGCGCATCGCTGGAGAAGGTCCTGGGATCGCCGCGAAACATGTTGCGGGGGAACTGATCGAGCACGATGACGAGCGCGAGTGCGCCGTCGTCGCTTGCCTCCCATGACGCGAGCTCGCCGGCGGCCGCCTGCTGCCAGAGGGCGAGAAAGCGGCGCCTGACCTCCGCGTCGAAAGCCTCGCTGCGCTTGTACCAGCGTTCGCGGCCGGCCTCGCGCCAGAAGGCGAGAATGCCGGCCGGCTTGATGTCGCCGACCTCAGTCATGACTCAAAGGCAGCCTTACGCCGCCTCCGCCTTCTTCTCGTCGCGGAGCTGCCGGCGCAGGATCTTGCCGACGTTGGTCTTCGGCAGGTCGGTGCGGAATTCGATGTGCTTGGGCACCTTGTAGCCGGTGAGCTGCTCGTGACAGAACTTGATCACGGCTTCGGCGGTGAGGTTTTGGTCCTTCTTCACCACGAAGGCCTTCACCGCTTCGCCCGATTTGGAATCGGGGATGCCGATCACGGCGCATTCGAGCACGCCCGGATGGCTCGCGATCACTTCCTCGATCTCGTTCGGATAGACGTTGAAGCCGGAGACCAGGATCATGTCCTTCTTGCGGTCCACGATCTTGGTGTAGCCCTTCTCGTCCATCACGCCGATGTCGCCGGTGCGGAAATAGCCGTCCGCGGTCATCACCTTGGCGGTCTCTTCCGGCCTGTTCCAGTAACCCGACATCACCTGCGGGCCCTTGGCGCAGATCTCGCCCGCCTGGCCGAGCGGCACTTCATTGCCGTCGTCGTCGCGGATGGAAATATAGGTCGAGGGCACGGGGATGCCGATCGAGCCGGAGAAATCGTTCGTGGTTGCCGGATTGCAGGTCAGCGTCGGTGAGGTCTCCGACAGACCATAGCCTTCGGCGATGAAGCAGCCGGTCACCGCCTTCCACTGCTCGGCGACGGGGCGCTGCACGGCCATGCCGCCGCCATTGGAGATCTTCAGCTTGGAGAAGTCGAGCTTCTTGAAGTCCGGATGGTGCATCAGGCCGTTGTACAGTGTGTTGACGGCCGGGAAGCTGTTGACCTGGTACTTCGCCAGCTCCTTGACGAAGCCCGCGATGTCGCGCGGGTTGGGGATCAGGAGATTGCAGCCGCCGGCGCGCACCGCGAGCAGGTAGCAGGCCGTCAGCGCGAAGATGTGATAGAGCGGCAGCGCGCAGACGATCATCAACTGGTCGACATGCGGAGGCGCGGCGAGCGCCGGCTGGAGCCAGGCATCGTTCTGCAAGACGTTGGCGACGATGTTGCGGTGGAGCAGGGTCGCGCCCTTGGAGACGCCGGTGGTGCCGCCGGTATATTGCAGGAAGGCGACGTCGCCCGGCGACAGTTTCGGCTTGTTGAATGTCAAGCCGCGGCCGGCCGACAGCGCGTCGTTGAAGGACACCGCGCCCGGCAGCGACCAGGCCGGTACCATTTTCTTGACGCGGCGGACGACGAGGTTGACGATCACGCCCTTGAAGCCGAGCAGGTCGCCCATGCTGGCGACGATGACGTGCTTTACCGATGTCTTAGTGATCACCTGCTCGACGGTGTGGGCAAAGTTCTCCAGCACGATGATGGCTTCGGCGCCGGAATCCTTGAGCTGATGCTCGAGCTCGCGCGGCGTGTAGAGCGGATTGACGTTGACCACCGCAAAGCCGGCCCGCAGCACCGCGGCGGTGGCGATCGGGTATTGCAGCACGTTCGGCATCATGATGGCGACGCGAGCGCCGCGCTGGAGTCCGCGGCCTTGCAGATAGGCGGCCAGCGCAACCGACATCTGGTCGAGGTCGCGGTAGCTGATCGACTTGTCCATGCAGATGAACGCCTTGCGGTCGGCGAACTTGGCGAAGCTCTCCTCCAGAAGGTCGACCAGCGATGCGTATTGCGTCGGCTCGATATCGGCGGGCACGCCGGGCGGATATTGCTTAAGCCAGATGCGCTCCATGGAAACTCCCCTCTCCTACATCAGAGCCCGTTGTATCTCGGGCTTGCCTCATTACCGCCAGTATCGAGCCTGCCGGAACGGGTGGCAAGCCGTCGAGGCTTAGGGCAAAGGCCGGAGAGTGGCTACTGGAATCGTCGCAAAACCGCGCTGCCGCAGGTGCGAAGCGCCGGCTTCGGTTTAATTCGCAGGGGCGTTAACTGTTGTTGGCCGGCTTGGCGGGAGGCTTGGTCGCGGCCTTGGGCTTGGCGGGTTTTGCCGGCTGATCGCTATTTGCGGCGGGTTTCGCCGCATCGGGCTTCGCCGCGGCATGCTTGGTCCCCGCGGGTTTGGCCGCGGTCTTGGTGTCAGCCTTTGCGTCACTCTTCACATCACCCTTGGCGCCTGGCTTCGCTGCTGCCGTCTTGGTGTCCTTCGGCTTATCAGCCGCCTTGTCGGCTGCGTCCGGTTTCTTGGCGACACGCGACTTCTTGCCACGCGCCTTCGGCGTGGCCTGCTGGTCGGCATCGGCTGCGACCGCGGCGATCAGGGCAGTGCCGGTGCGGGTCGGGCCGGTATAGACCAGCACGGGCTCGGCTGCCGCCGGCGCCGAGGCCATCAGCTCGGAGGCCTTCATCAGGGGCGGCTGAAGCCCGGCGGTGAAGAAGGTCACCTGGGCTTCGCCGCCGGTGGCGGAGGCCGATCCGGTCGTGCCGCCATTGGCCGCGATCAGGGCATCGTCGTCGTCGCTCGCCGGCCGCTTGCGATGGCCGCCGCACATGTCGTCGCGCAGGTTCGGCGGCGAGGCGTCGACCGGCACGAGGTTTTCGACGGTGCCGAGCGAGGGACGCAGCCACGACAGATTGTCCTGGCTGAAGCCGCGCTCCAGGAGCTGCGCCGCCTTCACCGCGCGCGCCGTTCCGGAATTGGCGCCGAGCACAACGGCGATCAGCCGGCGGCCGTTGCGTGTGGCCGAGGCGACGAGGTTGTAACCGGAAGCGCAGATGAAGCCGGTCTTGAAACCATCGGCGCCGGGATAGCGGCCGATCAGCTTGTTGAAATTCCCGGTGACGCGCTTGCCGAAACGGATCGCCGGAATGTGCACGAAGTATTCGTATTCCGGCAGGTCGCGCAGGAACGAGCGTGCGAGAATGCCGAGATCCCGCGCGGACGTGATCTGACCATCGGCGGGCAGGCCGTTCGGATTGACGTAGCTCGTCTGCGTCATGCCGAGCTTCTTGGCGGTATCGTTCATCATGACGGAGAAGCCGTCGATCGATCCGCCGACGCCTTCGGCGAGCACCACGGCCATGTCGTTCGCCGACTTGACCATCATCATCTTCAGCGCGTTGTCGACGGTGAGCTGTGTTCCGGGGCGGAACCCCATTTTCGACGGCGACTGCGAGGCCGCGGTCGGCGACACCGTGAGCAGCGTGTCGAGCGTGAGCCTGCCGTCCTTCACCGCCTTCAACGTGACGTAGGCGGTCATGATCTTGGTGACGGATGCCGGATACCAGGGAATGGTCGCGTTATCCGCCTGCAACACCTTGCCGCTGTCGGCTTCGATCAGCAGCAGCGCTTCGGCGCTCGCCGCGCGCGGCGCGAGCAGCGCGGCGCATGCGAGGGCCGCGGCGAACAGGTTGAAGAGGGATTTGCGAAGCAGCGGGCGAAAGGCGTGCACTATCCGATTCCGGTCCTTGGAGATCCGCCGGTTCCGGACGGTTCTCGTGATCTGAGTTTCGGGTTTTGAATTCCGGCGCCGCCGCTTGCGGCGTCGCAAACCTATACCGGCTCCTGCGTCGAGAATAGGGGTTTCGGCGCGGTATTCCGCAATGAAATAGGCCGAATTTCGGCGGTCCTGCGGGGACTTGCTAGGGGGATTTGGCTGCAGTCGCGATAGTCTCGGCCGCCGTCACGCTGGCCCGTGTATTGGCTCGTGACTGTTCCTGCACCATGAACTGGGCCCTGGCGAGCTCGGCAAAATGGCCGCCTTTGGCCACGAGTTCATCGAAAGTTCCGCTTTCGGTCACGCGCCCGTTCTCGAATACCAGGATCCGCGTGGCGTTGCGGATGGTGGCGAGGCGGTGGGCGATCACGAAGGTGGTGCGGCCCCTCATCACTTCGTCGAGAGCGGCGTTCACCTTGACCTCGGTAACGGCGTCGAGCGCACTGGTCGCCTCGTCCAGGATCAGGATCGGCGGGTCCTTCAGCAGCGCACGCGCGATCGACAGCCGCTGCCGTTCGCCGCCGGAGAGCATGCGGCCGCGCTCGCCGGCATTGGTCTCGAACCCGCCGCTGCGCTCGATGAATTCGAGCGCCTGTGCGCGCTCGGCCGCCTTGCGCATCTCGGCTTCGGTCGCATCCGGCTTGCCGACGCGCAAATTCTCCGCGATCGAGCGGTTGAACAAGAGCGCTTCCTGGAACACGACGCCGATGTTTCGCCGCAGCGAGGTCAGCGTGACGCCGCGCACGTCCATGCCGTCGATCCTGATGAAGCCGGATTGCGGATCGAAGGCGCGATGCAACAGCGCAATCGCGGTGGACTTGCCGGCGCCGGTCGGGCCGACCAGCGCGACGGTCTGCCCGGGCAGCGCGGTGAAGGAGAGGTCCTCGACCGCCGGCCGCTTGCCGTCATAGGAGAAGGTGACGTCGTTGAACTCGACGAGGCCGGACAGGCGTCCGGCATCGATCGCGTCGGGACGGTCGTGGACCGCCGGCACGGCATCGAGCACGTTGAAGAATTCGCGCAGGCGCGGCGCTTCCATGAACACGTTGTTGATGAAGCTCACGACCTGCTCGAGCTTCTGGATCAGCAGCGTCGCAAAACTCACGAACATCACGATCTCGCCGACCGAGGTCAGCCCCTGGTCGTGCAGGGCGATGCCGAGCGTGAAGATCGCGAGCACAGTGATGGTGGTGGAGGCGCGCGTGATGACGGTGACGAGCGCCCACCAGGACAACACCGGCATCTGGGCTTCGAGCAATTGATTGGCGACCGAGCGCAGCCCCTGCACCTCGGATTCGACGCGCACGAAGCTCTGCACCAGCGCGACGTTGCCGAGCGCGTCGGAGGCCCGCGCGGAGAGCTCGCTGTAGTGCTCCTCGACCGCCATCTGCATGCCGAAGGTCCGGCGCACGACGAAAGTCGTCAGCGCCGTGAAGACGATGCAGAGCACGAACAGCAGGATCGCGAGCCGCCAGTTCAGATAGAGCGACAGCGGCAGCAGCACCACGACCGAGAGGATTGCGGCAAAGTGCTCGCGGAAGAAGCCGAGCCACAGCCGCCACAACGCGTCGGTGCCGTTGAGCATCACCTTCATCAGCCGGCCCGAATGGGTGCCGGAGTGGAAGGTCAGCGGCAGTTGCAGAATGTGCTCGAAATAGTCGGTCAGCACCGCCTGGCGCTGGCGGTGAGACAGCCGGTCGGCTTGCAGCGCAACGAGCGCGCTGCATGCGATGGTGAACAGCCCGAACGCGACCCAGGCAGCCAGGAAGGGCCATGCCGAGCTCGAACCGGCGACCGACTTGCCGGAGAGCACGTCGACGATGCGGCCGAACAGGACGGGCTCGGCGAATTGCGAGGCGGCGAGCAGGAGATTGGCAAACGCCAGCAGCCAGCCCAGCCGCGCCTCCTTGCCGAGCAGCTCGAGAACGCGGGTGTAAAGGCTGAAAATGGACATGCGGACCGGCAACTCGGGCGGATAACGGGGCCCGTATTCTAAGCAGGGATCGCCCGCGAGATACAGCGGAAGCTAGCGGTTTTGCTCAATTGATCAGCCGCCCTGCGACCGGCGGCAGGAACCGGTCGTCGAAGATGTCGCCCGCGGACGGTCGCTTGCGGAATTTGAAGTCCTGGGCGATCTGGTCGATCGAGCGGTCCAGCCGCGCCGGGTCGATGCCGCCGAGGCCGTTGCGCTTGACCTCGTCGGTCAGGATGTTGTCGACGAGCACGGTGCGCAGGCGCTCCAGTTCGAGGTCGCGGTCGCCGTCGTCGATACGGCTCGCGGCCTCGTCCGCCGCACGGGCGGGCTCTTTGACGGTCGCGTTGATACCGGCGATCAAGGCGCGGACAAATCCCCTCACGGCGTCCGGCTTCGCCGCGGCGAAAGCGGGGTTGGCCACCACGGCAAAGCCATAGGCTTCGCAGCCATAGTCGGCGTAGCGCAGCACCACGAGATCGTCGCCGGGCACGCCGCGGTCGCGCAGGTTCACCGCCGAGAGATAGCTGAAGCCGGCGACGGCATCGACTTGCCCCGCGGACAGGATCGGCTCGCGCACCGCCACGCTCATCTTGTGGAATTTGATGCGCGACACGTTGATGCCGTTCTGCTGCGCCAGCGCCGGCCACAGCCGCATCGACAGATCGCTGTCGGCGACGCCGACGGTCTTGCCGTCGAGATCGGGCAACAGGTGGATGCCGCGGCTCCTGCGCGCGACGATCGCGTAGGGCGCGCGGTTGAACAGCACGAACACCGCCTTGAGCGGCGCCGCCTCGTCCTTGTCGCGAAAGCGGATCAGCTCGTTGATGTCGACGAGCGCGAGCTCGCTGTCGCCCTTGGCGACGCGCGCGAGCGTCTCCGGGGACCCGGGCGCGGTGTTGAAGGAGACGTTGAGGCGCTCGGCGCCGAATTTGCCGTCCTTCGCGGCAAGGAAGAACGGCGCCATGCTCGCATCGATCGGGCGGTCGAAGGTGAAGTGGATCGCGACGGAGGGCACGGCGGTCTCGGCCGCGGTGACGTCGCGTGCGGTCAGTGTCGCAAGCGAGATCGAGAGCGCCAGCAGGCAACGAGAAATGATCGTCTTGAATTCTGACATCAGTTGCGCCGGTCCCGCATTGTTGTGGTTTCGTGACGCTCGCAGCGCCGGCCGGCGACGAGCCTGCGCGCGCCAATATGAACGGCGGATGAGCGGTGGTTGCGTCACGATTACGCAACCCCGTTCAGCTTGTGTTGGGGTTCGGGAACCCAACATGGGACGTGGGTGTTTGAAAGACATGAGCCTGTCTGCGCAGGCACCATTCGAGGTCCCAAGGAGGGTCCAGGACATGTTCGACCGATTTTCGAGACTGGCCGGCCGCAAGGCCGTTCTCGCCACCGCTGCGGTGCTGGCGCTGACTGCGGTCGCTCCGACCGCCTCATACGCCGGCGGCCGTCACTGGCGTGGTGGTGGTGGCGCAGCGGCTGCCGCAGCCTTTGCCGGCATCGTCGGCACCGGCCTTGCCATCGCCGCGACCCGCAATGCCTATGCCTACGACAACGGGCCCTATTATGGCGGTTATGGCGGTCCGGCCTATTACAGCGGCCCTGCCTATTACGGCGACGGCCCCTATTACGGTCCGGGCCCGAACTACCAGTATCAGCGCTACGGCGGCACCGCCCCCTCCGAGCTCTGCGGCCAAGGCTATTACACCAACTGCTACTAGCCTTGACGACGAGCCTTGAAGACCAGCCTTGAAGACCAGCCCTGGCGACCAGACCTTGGCTACCAAGGGTTGACCAAAACAGGCCGTCGCACTTGCCGCGCCGGCCTGTTTTTTGCTTTAATTGCCGGGCGTTAACGCGTTCGCCATTGGTTTAGAGTAGTTTTGAGTACCATGAGTGATTCGCTTGAGCGGCTATATCTGGCTGTGCTCGCGGCCAGAGACCTTGATCCGGCAACATCGCGCACCGCCCGGCTGTTTCAGCGTGGCCCCTCCAAAATGGCGAAGAAACTGGCCGAAGAGGCCATTGAGGTCGTCATCGATGCCGTCAATGGCGACACCGATGCCGTGGTCCGGGAAAGCGCCGACCTGCTCTACAATCTCACCGTGCTCTGGGCCTCGGCCGGCGTGCGCCCCGAGGACGTCTGGCGCGAGATGACGCGGCGGGAAGACATGCTCGGCATCGCCGAGAAACTGCCGAAGTCGGCGATGAAGCTGCCCAAAGTTGCGTCACCGCGCGTCGCTGCGAGGCGGCCAATTGTCGCGCTCGAGGGCCGTACGGCGCGCAAGCGCCACTAGAACCGTCATAATTCGCCTCAATCTCGGCATGGACAAATCCGTCCCATGGTGCTTCATCGCGGCGCCATGCTGAAACGTATCTACGACTGGTGCATCGACGCCGCCCACAAGCCCTACGCGCTCTGGATCATGGGAGCCGTGGCTTTCGCCGAAAGCTCCTTCTTTCCGGTTCCGCCGGATGTGATGCTGATCCCGATGTCGCTGGCGCGCCCGCAGCGCGCCTGGGTCTACGCGGCGGTCTGCACCGCGACCTCGGTGCTCGGCGGCCTGCTGGGCTACGCCATCGGTGCGCTGCTGTTCGACTCGGTCGGCCACTGGCTGATCCAGGTCTATGGCCTCGGCGACAAGGTCGATGCCTTCCGCGCCTCCTATGCGGAGTGGGGTGCGGTGATCATCCTGCTCAAGGGGTTGACGCCGATCCCCTACAAGCTCGTCACCATCACCTCGGGCTTTGCCGGCTACAATATCGGCCTGTTCGTCCTGTGCTCGATCGTCGCGCGCGGCGGACGCTTCTTCATCGCCGCGATCCTGCTCAACCGCTATGGCGACTGGATCCGGGTTCGGATCGAGAAGCATCTCGGTCTGTGGGTCGCGCTCGGTGCCGCCGTGCTGGTGCTCGGCTTCGTGGTGGCGGTCAAGCTGATCTAGAGCATGATCCGGACCCGAAGGGCCGCGTCAGCGCAAAGCGTGAAGCGGTTTTGCGGATAGATCATGCTCGACGGATAACGCATCCGCAGCGCTTTGCCGCTGCGCCGGCTTCGGCTACGGTTGCCGTCATGATGGTTCGATCCGGCAATCCGGCCGTGCGGCTTGGGACGCTGACGTCAGCAGTGCTGCTGCTCCTGCTGGGTGCGGGCGGGACCGGATGGCCGCAATCCGCGCCGCCGGCGCTCGGCTTGCAGGAGCAGGGGCCGCAGGCTGCTCCGCCGCCATCGACGCCTGCCCCGCCGGCGGGCGGGGAAAATCCCGGGCTGATCAACGAAATGGGCAAGCTGTTCGACAAGCTGCCCTCGATCCTGCCGCCGATCAAAAGTCCGAGCGAGACCATGAATGACCTGTCGCGGCTGGCCACGCCCTCGACCATGGTCTCGGGGCGCGTGGCCTGTCCGGTCTCGTCGAACGGCGCGCCGGATTGCAAGCAGGCCGCCGACCAGCTCTGCCAGGGCAAGGGCTACAAGCAAGGCAAGAGCCTCAACGCCGACTCCGCCGAGAAATGCTCGGCCAAGGTTCTCATCCCGGGCAGGCAACGCAAACCGGACGACTGCCGTACCGATACTTTCGTGACCAGCGCGCTGTGCCAGAACTGACGTGACGACGCCGCGCGCGAGCAACCAGGAGCGCCCATGAGCCGTACGGAGCAGGATTTCCTCGGACAGCGTGAGATCGCCGACGATATTTACTACGGCGTCCAGACCATCCGCGGGAAGGAGAACTTCCACATCACCGGCATTCCGATGAACCAGGAGCCTTACTTCGTGAAGGCGCTGGGTTACGTGAAGAAGGCCGCGGCGATGGCCAATCGCGATCTCGGCGTGATCGACGCCAGGGTGGCCGATGCGATCATCCTCGGCTGCGACCGCGTGATTGCCGGCGACATGATGGATCAATTCGTCACCGACTTCATCCAGGGCGGCGCCGGCACCTCGACCAACATGAACGCCAACGAGGTGATCGCCAACCTCGCGCTGGAATCGCTGGGCTTCAAGAAGGGCGACTACCAGCACGTCAGCCCGAACGATCATGTGAACTACGGCCAGTCGACCAACGACACCTATCCGACCGCCTTTCGCCTCGCGCTGATCCTGCGGCTCGAGAGCTACATGACGGCGCTGCGCCAGCTCCAGGAGGCGTTCTTCGCCAAGGGCCGTGAGTTCGATCGCGTGCTGAAGATGGGCCGTACGCATCTTCAGGACGCCGTGCCGATGTCGCTCGGCGCCGAATTCCGCGGCTGGGGTACCACCATGGGCGAGGAGGTCGATCGTATCTCCGAGGCACGGGCGCTGCTGCGCGAGATCAATCTCGGCGCGACCGCGATCGGCACCTCCGTCACCGCGGCGCACGGCTATCCCAAGCTCGCCGTCCGGCATCTGAGCGCGCTGACCGGCATCGACTTCATTCTCGCCGGCGACCTCGTCGAAGCGACCTCGGACACCGGTGCCTATGTGCAGCTCTCCGGCGTGCTCAAGCGCACGGCGAGCAAGCTGACAAAAATCTGCAACGACATCCGGTTGCTGGCTTCGGGCCCGCGCGCCGGCTTCAACGAGATCAACCTGCCGCAGCTCCAGCCGGGCTCCTCGATCATGCCGGGGAAGGTCAATCCCGTGATCCCCGAGGTCGTCAACCAGACCAGCTTCCTTGTCATCGGCCTCGACACCACGGTGACGCTTGCCGCGTCCGCCGGCCAGCTCCAACTCAATGTGATGGAACCGGTGATCTCGTTCGCGCTGTTCTTCTCGATCCGCACCATGGAGCGCGCGGTCAACAGCCTGCGCGAGAACTGCGTCGTCGGCATCACCGCCAACGCGGAGCACACCCGCAACATGGTGCTGAACTCGCTCGGTATCGTCACGGTGCTGAAGCCGCTGCTCGGCTACAAGCAATGCGCCGAGATCGCGCGCGAGGGTTACAAGAGCGGCAAGTCGCTGCACCAGATCGTGGTGGTCGAGCGCAAGCTGCTGACGCAGGAGAAGTGGGACGAGATGTTCTCGTTCGAGCGGCTGATCAATCCGGACCTGATTGCGTGATGTCTCATGGTCATTCCGGGGCGCGCGAAGCGCGAACCCGGAATCCATTTAGCCGTCCGCGCTGAGGCCCGATGGATTCCGGGCTCGCGCTGCGCGTCGCCCCGGAATGACGGAAGCGGAATTCCGCGGCTTGGAATTGCGGTAACGGCATCTTCCGCGGCGGCAAAACGCAATACTTGACAGTGGAAAGATTGCCTTGTTGGTATGGCTCCCAACTTCGATTTGACCGCCAATAGAGGATCGTTTCGCGATGTCCATGCCTGCCTTGTTCAAAGGGCGCCTGTCGATCCCCGTGATCGGCTCGCCGCTCTTCATCATCTCGGTGCCCGATCTCGTGATCGCGCAGTGCAAGGCGGGTGTCGTCGGCTCGTTTCCGGCGCTGAACGCGCGGCCGCCCGAGCTGCTCGACGAATGGCTGGCGCGGATCACCGAAGAGCTCGCGGCCTATGATCGCGCGCATCCCGACAGGCCGTCGGCGCCGTTCGCGGTCAACCAGATCGTGCACAAGTCGAACAACCGGCTCGATCACGACATGCAGCTCTGCGCCAAGTACAAGGTGCCGATGATCATCTCCTCGCTCGGTGCGCGCGAGGAACTGAACCAAGCCGTGCACGGCTGGGGCGGCATCGTCTTCCACGACGTGATCAACCAGAAATTCGCGCACAAGGCGATCGAGAAGGGCGCCGACGGCCTGATCCTGGTCGCGGCCGGCGCCGGCGGCCACGCCGGCGTGATCTCGCCGCTTGCCTTCGTGGCGGAAACGCGAAAGTGGTTCGACGGCCCGATCGCGCTGTCGGGCGCAATCGGCAACGGCAAGGCGATCCGCGCCGCGCGCATCCTCGGCGCCGACTTCGCCTATATCGGCTCGGCCTTCATTGCGACCAAGGAAGCCAACGCTGTCGAGAAGTACAAGGAGATGATCGCGGGGTCGACGGCCGACGACATCGTCTATTCCAACCTCTTCACCGGCGTGCACGGCAATTATCTGAAGCCCTCGATCCTCGCCGCCGGCATGGATCCGGAGAACCTGCCGACGTCCGATCCGTCCAAGATGAACTTCGGCACCGACGCCTCCGGCGAGCGCGCCAAGCCAAAGGCCTGGAAGGAGATCTGGGGCTCGGGCCAGGGCATCGGCAGCGTCGACCAGGTTCTGCCTGCCGCCGAGCTGATCGCGCGCTTCAAGAAGGAATACGACGAGGCGATCGATCCGCCGTTGTGAACGGCGGCTATTGCGTATTGCAGCGCGCGTATCTTTCCTCCGTCGTCCTGGACAAGCGCAGCGGAGCGGAGCGCAGATCCAGGACCCATTACCCCAGGGAGTAGTTTGGCGAAGACTCGGAGTTGAGAGTTGCGCGCCACAACTTCTCCCTGGGGTAATGGGTCCTGGCTTTCGCCAGGACGACACTGTCATTGGAACTCCGAGCGTCTCAGGCAACAGAGATCTGCACCATGCCCCCGATCTACCGTGTCGACGGCAACAGTGTCGTCACCAGCCCTGACGCTGCGGGTCCGTGGGACCGGCGCATGCAGCATGGCTCGGCGCCGGCATCGCTGGTGACGTGGGCGGCGGAGCGTATTCCGACGCCTGTTACGATGGACATCGCGCGCGTCACCATCGATCTGATGCGCCCGGTGCCGGTGGCGCCGCTCACGATCAAGACCGAGGTCTTGCGCGAGGGCCGCAAGATTCAGCTCTGCGAAATCAAGCTGCTCGCCGACGGCGTGCAGGTCGTGGGCGCCACAGTGCTGAAGATCAGGCGGCAGGCGCAGGCGCTGCCGGATGACGTCAAGGAAGTCCCGCTCGCGCTGCCGTCACCGGAGGATTCGCTGGTCGAGGACGGTCATGCCGCCACCAGCCCGTTCGTGCGCTCGGTCTCGATGCGCGCCGCGCGCGGCCGCTTCGGCCAGGCCGGTGCGGGCGCGATCTGGTTTCGCGTCGACCATCCCCTGATCGAGGGCGAAGCGATCTCGCAGGCCATGCGCGCCGTGGTCGCCGCCGACTTTTCCAACGGCACCGCCTCGACGCTCGACTTCCGCGCCTGGACCTACATCAACGCGGACCTCACCGTGAGCCTTGCGCGCCAACCGGTCGGCGAGTGGATCCTGCTCGACGGCGACTCCTGGATCGGCCCTGATGGCGCAGGACTCGCCATGTCGCGGCTGGCGGATCGGCAGGGCTATTTCGGTCGCGCGGTGCAGAGTTTGGTGATCGAGAAGCGGTGAGCGTGACGGCAAGCGCCGTGATCGCTCCTTGAGCCGAAGGAACGGCAGACTTCCGCCGCCGCGGAAGGGATGCCCTGGTCGCGAGCCTCTTCTCTTGTCCGGAGGTCTCTGTTCGACGCCAGCGTCCTGCCTGTTCAACTGCCGTAGACGATCTTGATCTCCCACAGCAGGACAACAATAGCCGTGATCAACGTGATCGCGGCCAACGCACTTTCCAAGGAAGCGACTCTCATTTGATACTCCGCTTCCCAGCCCCATCAGCGGTCTAGTTGATTCGTTGATTCGCCCGCAATCGCGCGGACGGCGTGCCTGAAAAGTCCCTTCCGCGCTGTTGTTCGCCGGTCACAGCGACACCGTAAAATCCCGGGGTCGGGCGCGGGGGCCTGCACGGTGCCGCCTGCCACAAGTTGCAGATCGAGACGACTACCCCACCATCCGGTCCCGCCCGCTCCAGAATCCCGCGCGCAGCACCTTCTTGTCGACCTTGCCGACGCCGGTCATCGGCAATTGCTTGACGAACTGGATCTGCTTTGGCGCATGCGCCGAACCTTTCCGCGTCTTCACGAAATTGATCAGCTCGTCCGGATCGGGCTTTGCGCCTTCGCGCGGCACCACGATGGCGGTGACGGCTTCGCCCCATTTCTCGTCGGGGATGCCGACGACCGCGACCATCGCGACATCGGCGTGCTGCGACAGCACGTCCTCGACCTCGCGCGGAAAGATGTTGAAGCCGCCGGAGACGATCATGTCCTTCTTGCGGTCGAGGATGAACATGTAGCCGCGCTCGTCCTTGCGCGCGATGTCGCCGGTGTGGACCCAGCCGTTCTTCAGCGTCTCGGCGGTGATGTCAGGCCGCTTCCAGTATTCCGCCATGACATGCGGGGCGCGCACGCAGATCTCGCCGGCCTCGCCCGTCTTCACCTCCTGGTCATTGTCGTCGAGGATCCTGACCTCGCAGGCCGCGATCGGGAAGCCGCAGGACAGGAACAGTTCGGGCGTCCGGGGATCATGGTCCTTCTTGCGCAGCACCGAGATCGGATAGCATTCGGTCTGGCCGTAGAGCTGCGAGAACACCGGCCCGATCCGTTCGATGCCCTCGATCAGCCGGCTCGGCGACATCGCCGAGGCGCCGTAGAGCACGAGCTCGAGCGAGGAGAGGTCGGTCCTGCTCAGCGCGGGATGATCGAGCAGCACATAGATCATGGTGGGCACGAACAGCGTGAAGTTGATGCGCTCGCGCGCGATGGTCGCCAGCACGGCCTCGGGATCGAAACCCTTCAGCATGTGCACGGTGCCGCCGCGCATCAGGGTCGGCAGCACCTTGGTGCCGGCGACATGGCTGATCGGGGCGACCGCGAGATAGCGCGCATCTTCCGGGATTTCGAAGTCGGCGAGGATCGCGGCGGCGGCCCCGGCATTTTCGCGGTGGTAGCGCAGCGCGCCCTTGGATTTGCCGGTCGTGCCGCCGGTGTAGTTCAACGTGGAGAGATCGTCAGGGCCGGCGAAGCAATGCGCGCTGGCATGGCCTTCGATCTCGATCGCCTGCAGCAGGTCGACGCCATAGTCGGCCGGCCCCGTGGTGAAGACCGCCTTGAGCCGGCTCGCACTCGCGGCAAGCTCGCCGCCGCGATCGCGGAACGCGGCCGCATCGACCACCAGCACCTCGGCCTCGGAATCCTCGAGTTGGAACAGCTGGTCTCCCCGCGATCCCAGTGGATGCAGCCAGGTGACGCAAAACCTCGACAATTGCGCTGCGACACCCGCGCACCAGGTGTCGGCGCGGTTCGCAGTGAGGAAGGCGACGCGTGCGCCGGGCTGCAATCCAAGCCGCATGAACACGCCCTGGATGTGCCCGATCAGGTCGATGGTGCCCCGATAACTCAGCGATCCGCCGGGCCAGGCGAACGCGGTGCGGCCGGGATAGCGCGCCAGCGCCCGCAGCGCCTGTGCGCAAGTCGGGGACGATGCGTGGAGCGGATCTGACATATGTTTCCTCGCTGCTTTGTCATCGGCTTCTGGCGTGCCAATGTTTGCCGTAACGCTAGCACAGGGAATGCGGGATGGAACGACACAGCCCGCGCGAGGGAGGCATGCGTGACGTCTGATCGACTGCAACGTTTCCGCGATCGCCTGGCACTGCCGCTGATCGCCGCGCCGATGTTTCTGGTGTCGGGTGTCGAGCTCATGGTCGCGGCCTGCCAGAGCGGCGTGATCGGCAGCTTTCCCAGCGCGAATTGCCGTAGCGCGGAACAGCTCGACGAATGGCTCCGCGAGATCGAAGCGCGGCTGCGCCGGCATGAAGATCAAGCCCGCCGCAAGGCGGCGCCGCTCTGCCCAAACCTGATCGTGCACCGCTCCAATGCGCGGCTGGAGCAGGATCTTGCCGTGCTGCTGCGGCACAGGCCGGAGATCGTCATCACCTCGGTCGGCTCGCCCGCGCCAGTGCTCAAGCCGCTGCATGACGCCGGTGCGCTGGTGTTGGCGGATGTCGCCTCGATCCGCCACGCCGAACGTGCGGCGGAAGCAGGTGCCGATGGACTCGTGCTGCTCACGGCGGGCGCGGGCGGGCAGACCGGCTGGCTCAATCCGTTCGCCTTCGTCCGCGCGGTGCGCGCATTCTACGATGGCATCATCGTGCTCGCGGGCGGCATCAGCGATGGCCGCGCGCTGCATGCCGCGGAAGTGCTCGGCTGCGATCTCGGCTACATGGGCACGAAGTTTATCGCGACGCGCGAGAGCATGGCGGATGATCGTTACAAACGGATGCTGGTCGAGAGCAGCGCCGACGACATCCTGCTGACCACCGCGTTCACGGGGCTTCAGACCAGCATGCTGAAGCCGTCGATCGTCGCTGCGGGGCTTGATCCCGACGACCTGCCGGCGCGCGGGGCGATCGACATCGCCAAGGACATCGACGTCAACGCGCGCGAGAACCGGCCAAAGCGCTGGCGCGATATCTGGAGCGGCGGGCACTCGACCTCCGGCGTGACCGATGTGCTCGCGGTTGACGATCTCGTCGCGTCGACGCTCGCGGAATATCGCGCGGCGGGTGGGCGGTAGGCTCCTCTTCCTCTCCCCGTATGAACGGGGCGAGGGAGACCAGGTGCCGTCGCATCGATCACAGTTAATCCTGCATGGCTCGATTCCCCCTCACTTAACGGCAGATTAACCATCGCCCGCCCAGAATCCCCCTCAAGGCCGCCAATCAGGACCGAGAGGGACAGGCGATGGATTTCGATTTTCTCAACTCCAAGACGGCGGCTTCGCTGGACGAAATCCGCGTCCGCGTGGCCCATGCGCTGGCCCGCCACCCGCTGTGCCGCAATGTGCGCTTCGATATCGTCAGCGTCCCCCGCACCCGCCGGGGGGGCAACTGGACGGTGACGCTGCAATCGGTCGAGCCGCGCGCGGTCTGGGAGGCCTCCGAAATCGTCGCGGACATCCAGGATGCCTACGATCTGGCCTCAGCTGCTTGATTTTACTCGGCTTTTTAGTCGTGTCGCCATAGGCATGGTGATTGTCGCCGCAAAGGCACACTCAAGCCTTAATTCGTTCCTTTTTCCCGGGCACCGTTGACAACATCGTGAACCGCCCCTCCCCTCTCGGAGAGACGTTTGTCCAAAGCCATCACCATCGTCGTTCTGACCTGTTTCCTCGTCCTCGGTGCCGCCACCACCGCCATTCTCGGACGCGACAGCGTGCCCAGCGTTAGCGCCGAGATGATCACCCAGGCCCCGCCGAAACCGCTCGCGACCAACCGCGCCGCCAAGGCCGACCGTCTGGTTCCGACCCTGGCGCTGGCCTCGGCCGCGATCGAGCCGGTCCAGGTGCCCGCCGACAAGCTTGCGCAGGCGCCGGTGCTGACCGAGCCGCTGCGCCAGGCCTTTGCCGCCGCCACTCCGTCCGATTTTCCGATGTCCAAGACGGGTTCATCGGCGAGCGTGAACGAGGCGCCCACGGCGGAAGCTCCCGCCGTCGAAGTCCCGGCCAAGCCGAAAGTCGTCGCCAAGCCGCAGCCGCAGAAGTCCTATTCGCTGCTCTCCGACGTTCAGATTTCGGGCATCAAGGATCGTCTGAAGCTGTCGTCGTCGCAGGAATATTACTGGCCTTCGGTCGAGACGGCGCTGCGCAACGTCGTCCGCAGGATCCAGGCGAACAAGCTGTCGAATCCGAACGCGCCGCCCGGCGCGCAGATCGATCCGAACTGCGACGAGGTCCAGCAGTTGAAGTCGGCCGCGATGCCGCTCCTGTTCCAACTGCGTGACGACCAGAAAGAGGAAGTGCGCAAGCTCGCCCGCATCATTGGGCTCGAGAAGGTCGCGCAGCAGATCTGACGCGCGGTTTCCGAAAACATCATGCTCAAACAATGAGCTGAGGCACGATGGCGAGCCATCGCGCTGAGGGAACCGCCGATATCAGGAACATCCGGCAATCTCCAGGCGTTGCCCGCTCCAAAAGAGGGAGTGGACCAATGCGCGCCTCGACAGCCTATTTCGTCGGTGCTGGAACCATCGTCGCGGCCATCGCTATTGGTCTCGGTGGCGGCATCGTCGCCGGCAACATCATGAATCCGATCGCGCCCAAGCAGGGGCCGGATGCCGGCAAGCTGGCGCAGCGCACGGAAGCGGTTATCGCGCCGGTCCAGAGCAATGCGCCGTCGGAGCGCGTGCAATATCTCACCGGCTCGCAAGCCTTCGGCACGATGATCGCCGCACCCGCGCAGGCGCGGGACGACGCAAAGCCTGAGACAAGGCCCGACACGCAGGTCACTCCGGCGAACGCCGAGCCGCCTGCGCCACAGCCGTCGCAAGCGGCCGCGGTCGAGCCGCCGAAACCGGCACCGCCATCGCCTCCGCAAGCCGCAAAGCCCGTCGAGCAGCAGGCTTCGACAGAGCCGTCCTCCTCACCTGACAACGCCTATGCCAAGGCGAGGGATTTTGACGTGAAGCGTGCTGCGTCCGAACGGCGCCGGATGGATCGCCGCGAGCGTTGGTCGGAGCGTCACCGCTATGAGTCCCGCGATCCCCGCGGCATGCGCGACCGGACCGATTGGGACGACGTGGCCCGCAACATCCGCCAAGATTCAGACGCGCGCGATTACGCGGGCCGGCCGCGCGGCAGCTTCCCGCAGATCAGGCTGTTCGGCCCCGACGACGATTAGCGCTTAACCCAGGATCGCGGTCGCTGCGCGCTCGGCAATCAGGATCGTCGGCGTCTGGATGTTGCGGGAGATCCTGATCGGGATCAACGAGGCGTCCGCGACATGCAAGCCGTCAATGCCTCGCACCTGCAACCGCTGCGGATCGGCGACGGCGAGATCGTCCATGCCCATCCGGCAGCGCCTCGTCATTCCGGGATGCGTGCGCAGCACGCAGGCCCGGAATCCATTTATCCGCGGCGACCGCAGCGCGATGGATTCCGGGCTCGCGCCGTTGGCGCGCCCCCGGAATGACCGCTAGCTCAGCCCCCGTGCGACTCCACCACCTTGCGGCAGCCGTCCGAAAGCTTCGACTTGTTCTCGCGCAGGCAGGCGTTCATCTGCGGCGGCTTGCCGACATGTTCGGCGCAGAATTTGCTGGCGTCGCCGCGGCAGGCCATCTGCTCCTGCAGCGTCGGACCGGATTGTGCCGCGGCGGGCAGGGCGGTGGCGGCAAGCAGCAGCGCGGCAAGGATCGAAATCTTCATAAAACACCTCTTTGGGCTTGTCGGGTGGTCCCGTTCGGGATCAAGCGGGCGGACCATCTCGCGGAGGTCTGGTGCCGGTCCATGCCATGTTCATGGCATCGGATCGCGCTTCTGGCCTGCGTACCCCCATCTTCATGGCATGTATCCGTACGCCGTCTTTTGCCATTCAGACTGCACGTCGGCTGCGAACCCGGTGATTGCACCGGGACGCCGAACGGGAAGCAGGAGAGCAAGATGTCGAAAAGAGCGGGAGTGCTGAGCGCCGGGCTGACGATCATGGCGCTGGCGGGTGCGGCGATGGTGTCGCTGGGCACGAGCCCGGCGCAGGCGGTGGTCTATTGCAAGACGGTCGGCGTGCCCAAGGGCTGCGTGGTGCGGCCGACGGCGGCGGTGGTGGTCGCGCCGGGAGCCCCGGTCGCGGCGGCTGCGGTCGCGACGCCCGGCGTCGGTGCGCCCGGTGTCGGCGTACGTGCCGGCACGCCGATGAATCGCGGCGGCCCGGTCAATCGCGTCGGTGTTCGCTGACGATCTCGTTCGATTGAGTTGATTGCATCGCTTCGGGCGACGTGATGACCCTGCGGACGAACCCCCCGTCCTCCGCATGAAGATCATCCGGCCCGTTCCCTCTCTCCGTACGTCCCACACGTTCGGGGAGGGGGCTTTTCAGCCGGCAGCGGCGTCGCTGTCGGGAAAGATTTGCGGCAATTGCAGCCGCACCCGCGTGCCCGCGGCATCCGAGCTCAGATCGAGCACCGCGCCGCAGCGCGCGGCGCGGCTTCTCATGTTGCGCAAGCCCCGCGCGGTCTGGCTCGCGCCCGCGGCCTCGCAATTGCCGGCCAGCGCAAAACCGCGGCCGTCGTCGGTCACGCTGATCACGCCGTACGGCCCCTGGTCCGCGTCGAGCGTCTCGATCGTGACCGCGATATTGCCGGCGTGCGCGTGCTTGACCGCATTGGTCACGGCCTCGTCGAGGATGCGCACGATCTGGATGACGTGCCATGGCCTGAGCTCGGGATGCAGCGGCAGGCCCTGCGGCGTCGCCACGCGCCAGTCGAGCGCGATGTCGTGCGGGCGCAATTGCATCGCCGCGCGCTCGCGCCAGGAGCCGAGCGCGAGCATGAGGTCGCCGCCGATGTCGTCCATGGAGTCGATAACGAGACGGAGATCCTTCAGCGCCGCGCGGGCGGCGTCTGTGATGGTCGCACCCTCATGGCCGCGCTCGGACAGCGCGACGATGCTGACGAGCTGGCCGCCGAGGCCGTCATGCAGGTCGCGCATCAGCCGCGTGCGCTCGTTGGCGAGCGCGGCGGCCCGGGCGCGCGCCTCCTCGCGGGCAAAGCTCGCCTTCAGCCGCTCCTCGGCCTCGCGCACGCGCGTCACGAGCTGGCCGGCAAAGCTGTCGACCTGGTTCAGCGCGCGGGCGAAGCGCCAGGTCAGGCCGGCGCCGATCGCGACCAGCATCGCCGAATAGGACAGGCGCGAGACGAAGATGCGTTCGTTGGTGACGATCTCGGACACCGACAGCATGTCGTGGACCCAGCAGGTCAGCACGATGCTCACCGCGCAGCCGAGCGTGAAGCTCGCGGCATCCTGCCGCCGCACAACCGCGGCCGCGGTGACGCAGGCCATCAGGAACAGGCAGACCCCGACCGTGGGGATGCCAAGCAGGAGAAACAGAATGCGCGGCAGTGGCGGCCCGGCGATCAGCCCGACCACGAACACGACGATGCCCGGCGCGAACAGCAGCGCGCCGTAACGCGGCCAGCGCCAGCCGAAGAACAGCACGCCGAACACGACGATCAGCGCGCTCTCGGTCGGTGCCGATGCCAGCAGCACCGCGGCAAGCCGCGACGTGGTGGCCGGCGGCACCGGCGGCGGTACGAACGCCTGCACCACGCCGAGCACCATCGCCGCCGCCAGCACGCCGTAAACCGGCTCGCGGCGCCGCATCAGCCACATGATCGCAAGGATGACGGCGAGGATGGACTGCCAGGCGGAGAACACCACCGGCAACGTGACGAACAGCAGCGTGCGTGTCTCATAGGCGGGACGCAAGGCTGCATCGGGGCCGACATAGACGGTGTCGAGAAAACCCTTCAAGGGTCCCCATACGAACAGCCGTACCGTGATCTCGTTGCCGCCGTCACGCAGCAACGATGCGGGAATGAGCGCGATGAGCGGCGTGTTACGGTCCGGCCGGTTGGCGTTGAAATCGCGGCGGGAGTCGAGCACGACGACACCGTTGACGGCGACCTCCACCGCATTGCTGAAGCGCGGCAGGAACACCGACCATCCCGTCGCCGCATCGCCGCGCCCAACCGTGAAGGCGCCGGTGTAGAGCGGCGGATCGGCCAGAGAGTAACGCGACGAGGTGAAGTGCGGCAGCGTCACGGGACGGCTCGCGCCGTCCTCCCGCAGCGAAAATCCGCTCAAGGCAAAATCGTCGGGGTCGCTCGGCTGGAGCAGCCGCAGCCCGAGGATGGTGGCGATCACGATCAACGCCTGGAGCAGCAGGTAAGGCACGAGGCGCGCGGCCAGCAGCCGGCGCCGCGCGGGTTTGACCGGTGCCTTCGCCGCGATCTCGCTCACAGCTTGATCAGGCCCTGCTGGACGGCCTCGAACACCGCTTCGCTGCGCGTGTGGACCTCGAGCTTGCGATAGATGTTCTTGATGTGCCCGGGCACGGTCTGCCTGGACAGGCCGAGATGGCTTGCGATCTCGGCATAGCTGAAACCTTTGGCGATGCCCCAGAGGATGTCGATCTCGCGCGGGGTCAGTCTTGCGGTGTTGAGTGCGGGGCCCGGCGGCGGCTCCGCCGAATTTTGCGTTCGCCGCACGATGAAACGGGCGATCGAGGCCGAGATCGGGGAATGGCCGGCGACCAGATCGCGCACGGTGGTGGCGATATCGGTGGGGAAGGCGTCCTTGAGCAGGTAGCCGGTGGCGCCGACCGTGATCGCGGAGATCACACTCTCCTCGTCGCCGAGCGCCGAGATCACCATGATCTCGGTGTCGGGAAAGCGCTGCCGGACCTCGCGGATCAGCTCGACGCCATGGCCGTCGGGAAGCCTGAGATCGGTGAGCAGCACGCGCGGTGCCGCCTCGCCCAGCGCTGACCGGGCCTCTCCCAGCGTGCCGGCGCTGCGCACCTTGTAGCCGGCCTTGACCAGCGCATCCTGCAGCCGCCAGCAGGTCGGCGCGTCATCCTCGACGAGGAGGATGGTGATGGCGTCACCCGTCTCGCCCTGTTCGCTCATGTTCATCGTCCCGCACCGCGTGTCCCCCGCGGCGCACGGCAAGTTTACCCGCAGCAGGCACGCCGCGACACCCATAATCATGGGGGCCGCAATGAGGCGGCGTCCCGGACGCCTACTGCTTCGTCGCGGCCGGTTTGTCCGTCGGCATCGGCAGGCTCGGCAGTCGCTGCACGATGATGCGCGCGGTGCCGGCATTGTTCTTGTAGAACTGCTCATAGGGCCCCTGGACCGCGTCGAGCATCGCCGGCCGCAACGCTGCCGGCAGCAGTGCTGGGTAAATCTGCACGGCGTCGTTGACGTAGAAGAACAGATCGCCGGCGTCGGGCGCGACGAATTCGGCCACCAGCCGTCCCGACAGTTTCTGGTCCTCCCAGATCGTGCGCGCCGTGGGATCCTTCGGCACCGGGTCGAAAGGTCCGAGCTTGCTGACCGCGAGCTTGAGCGGATTTTTGTCGGGGAGTGCCTCGAACTCCTTCGTCTTGTCCAGCTTGGTCGGATACCTGCCCTTGCGCTTGTCCGCATCGTCCTCGGCCGGAATGGTCGGATTCATCCGGCGCGGCAATTCCTCGGCCGGCATGACGTTGACGGCCTGCAGCGGAATGTCGCTCATTCCCTTCGTGCCGATGCGCACCACGGGCTGGAACCAGGCGGCGCCGAACTGACGGAGCGTCGGCAGGGCGAGGTAGTGAGGCGTGAAAGAGGTCATGAAGCCGTTCGTGCCGCTCATGATGGTGCGGTCGAACCAGGGATCCTCGATCTCGACCCAGACGCGGTATTTGCGGCCCTTCTCGACCGCAAGGCCGCTCCACCAGCAAAACTCCCTCGTCGCGAAGCGGCCGGGCGCATCGACCGGCTCGTCGGGCACCGGCGTCCCGGCCTCCGGCCCGGGCGTCGCGCAGATATTTCCGGTCGCGGTGCGGGCCGTGAAGACGCTGGTCGCTCCGATCAGCAGTGCGGCGTAGAAGATGATGAACAGGAAGATGCCCGGCAGCACGAGCCTGACGAAGAACCAGCGGGCCGGCCCCGCATTCAGCCGCATCCATCGGGCGAAGCGGAGCAGCATGCCGGGCTCGTCGACATGCCGCCGGCTTGCCATGCGGTGCGGCCTGCTCCAGGCCAGCCGCGCGCGTTCCTGGATGGTGTCGCGCAGCACCGTGTTCCTGCGCCAGATCAGGTAGGTGATGGCCAGGACGGTCGAGGTGGCGAACGGGTAATACAGCGTGATGTCGAGCCACGGCGCCGCATAGGATGGCAGAACGTTCCTGACGAGATTGGCGAGCGGGCCCAGCACGGCGCCAACGAGCCAATCGATGGTGGCGATGACGTGCAGCACCACGGTGCCTTGCAGACCGTTATCCTTCGACACCCCGATCAGGCTGCGGGCGATCCACGGCCAGACCGCGATCACGCCGACCATGAACAGCAGCGAGAAATAGGCGACGCGCCGCCACCACACGGTGTCGCGCGTGAGCCTGGCCATTTCGGCGCTGGGCGTGTTCATGCGCGTGAAGGCTTCGGCCTCGCTTTCGCGCCGCGGGCCCTTGGCTTTCGCCAGATAGGCCTGCTTCATCACTCCGCGGGTACTGTCCGCGATGAGGTTCAGCTTGCTGCCGTCCGGCATCAGCACCAGCGCGTCCGCCGGCAGCATGATCGGCGCGTAGTCGTCGCAGCCGAACAGCATGCGTTCGATGACGGCGAAGTGCACCACCGGCAGCCCGCCATTGACCTCACCGGCGAGGACTGGGCGTGGTCCGTAACGGTAGAGCACGGCGGCGCCGCTGCGCGAATCGTGCTTCGGTCCGATCGCCGATTGGTAGTCCCTGAAGTGCTCGATCTCGCCGTCCTGGAAACGGAGCCGGCCTTCGAGCTGATCGGTCATCCAGACCAGCGGCACGAAGGACAGCGTGGAATCCGGGTAGCCGCCGCCGATGTCGGAATGGACGCCGGTGAACCACACTTCCTTGACCGTCTGGTCGGCCGCCAAATGGCTCTGGTCGATCCGCAGCGGATGGAAGGTGGTGCGCTCGTCGTCCAGCGCCAGCGCATGACAGATGTGCTTCACCTTGCGCGAGGGCCGGTGATTGCGGAACGAGATCGGCCAGATCGCCCAGTCGATCGCGACGCGCAACTCCTCGATCGGGACGCCGAAGGCCTCGACCGTGTCGAACAGTCCCATGAATTCGATGTCGACGTCCTTGCGACCGTTCATCGCCGCCCGGACATCGGCGTAGGAACGGTGCCCGCAGATCGAATGATAGAGATAGAGCAGGAAATCGCGGATGAAGCGCGCGATCCAGATCGTCGGCAGGCTCTTCTTCCATGGCACGGTGTCGCGGCGGTATTCCCGCCACGCGGCCATGGCGTTGCGCCCCATCTCCTCATGCGACACCGGCGTGCCTTCGATCTCCGCCGGCACCAGGCCCTGGCTCGCGATCATGGACGCCAGCGTGCGCGCGGTGAAGGCGCCGCGGCTGAAGCCGAAGATGTAGATCTCGTCGCCCTCGCGCCAGTTCCAGCACAGGAAGCGGTAGAGCTTGCGGACGTTGGAGGGCACGCCGAAACCGGTTGCGCCGTCGAGCGCGGCGAGCGGCGCCCAGCCGGCGGTGCCGACGCCCTTGATGTAGTGGGTGATCTGGTCCGGCTGGGTGTGGTCGAGCGCCTCATAGAGACGCCAGACGCTGGATTCCTGGGCTGTGAACGCATTGCCCGTGCCGTCGGCGAACAGCACGAGCTTGCGTTTCGACCGGGCGGCGTCGGCCGTCCCGCCGGCATTCATCCTGCTAAGCGGGTGTTCCGGTTCGGCAGTACCAGCGGTCCGCGCGCCATCCTGATCTGGCATGGGCTGCTCCGGCAATTTCACGAGGAAGCGCTTCAGGCCCGAGCCGGCACTCCTCGGACTCAATCAACGATTGCGTTTATAAAATGGGATGTATTCTGCGCATAGTCCCGCTGAGGTAGCAAGCAGGAACGCGCGGTCTCGCCGCGGTCGGACGTCGCGGAATGACGGTCGCGAAAAGCATTTGGTTTTGCTGGTCGGCGTGCCGGACGGCGAGGGGAGGCGATGTCGATCGGCGTAGGGTGGTTAGCGTCAGCGTAGGGAAGTGGTGGGTTACGGCTTCGCCCAACCCACTCTACAAGCCTACAATGTCTCCACCCGCGGCGGCGGATAGCGCCGCGCCAGTGCCGACAGCGGCAGGTGCCGCTCGCCTTCCGGCAGCTCCAGAAAGGCCAGCACGAGTGGCCGCTTCCAGTCGCCGATGCCGAAATCCATCGCCGTCCATTTCTGCGGCTCGGGGCCTTCGAGGCCTCGGACCCAGACGAAATAGCGGGGGAGGTCGTCGATGTCGGCTTCCGTCGTGCGTCTCCTGGCCATCAAAGCTGCTCGCTGCAACACCACGTTGCTGCAGGATATAGGTATCGACTTGGCGAAGTCGAACGCGCCGCCGATCGTTCGTTCCGGCACGCGCGCGGCCTTCTGCCGGCACAGCGCGTAGGGGAGGGCCGACGCTGGTTGCAGGCGGCACTTTCTCGTCACTGCCAGAGCCGACTCTCCGCAACCCGGTTGATGTCGGCGAGCCGCCGGTCCGCGTCGGCGTTCAGATCGATGCTTGCGACCAGCGCCAGCAGGCGGCGATAGGCGCCGTCGGCAATTTCGATCGGCAGCGGGGCCTCGTCAAAGGCCTCGACATAGCTGCCGACGAGACCGCTCAACAGGCGGCACAGGCCGCGCTGGGATGGATGGTCCCGGCCGAGCATCTCGAGCTTCTGCTGAAAGATCCGGAAGGTGCGCAAACCGTGGTGCTGCTGCGAAAGCCACGTGTGCAGGTCGTTCATGTGAGCCTCTTCGAATGACGGAAGAAGCTACCGGTTTATAAAGTGGGGACGGGAGGATGGGAAGGGATTGAGCTACGTTGAGCCAGTCCGTCTTCGCCAAGAGGCTTCGCCGGACACGCTTCGCCCTTCGGTCTCGCATGGCTGCGCCACGCGAAGCCCGAAGGGCGAAGCGTGGTGCCCCTGGCCGGAATCGAACCAGCACTCCTTGCGGAACTCGATTTTGAGTCGAGCGCGTCTACCAGTTCCGCCACAGGGGCCCTCGGTCGGCCCCCAAAGCGGGCGTCGCGAAGCCGGCGGACTATAGCCATGGACAAAGCGGGGTCAACCCGCGCCAAAGTGATCCCGGCTGTTCTCGACAGCCGCTTGGGCCGGGGTTAGAGGCTAAGGAAAGCGACCGACCGGAAGAGGCTGCCGTGACGACCCAGAGTGCCGCAATACCTGCATTCAAGCCGGCGGCCACGAGCCCCGCCCTGATCGCCTCGCTGCTCGTCACGCTGATTGCGGCAGCCACGATCGCGGGCGCCTGGTTTTTCCAGCTTGTGCTGGGGATTGTGCCTTGTCCGCTCTGCCTGGAGCAGCGCTACGCCTATTATCTCGCGATCCCGCTCGGCGCGCTGACCGCGCTTGCGGCGAGGAGCGGCGCGCCGCGACCGCTGCTGCTCGCGGGGCTTGCGATCCTCGCGCTGGCGACGCTCGCCAATGCCGGGCTCGGCACCTACCATTCCGGCGTCGAATGGGGGTTTTGGAAGGGGCCGACCGACTGCTCCGGCCCCGTGGTCAATCTCGGCAGCGCCAATGATCTGCTCTCGCGGCTCGACACCGTGAAGGTGGTGCGCTGCGACGAGGTGCAGTGGCGCTTCCTCGGCCTTTCGCTCGCCGGCTACAACGTGCTGATCTCGCTGCTGATGGCCGCCATCGCCGCCTGGGGATTTGCAGCGACGGCGAAGCGTACGTAGCTGCCGTAGGGTGGGCAAAGGTGCGCTCCTTACGCGCCGTGCCCACCATTCATCAACATTCACGCCAGTTGTTGGTGGGCACGCTGCGCTTTGCCCACCCTACGCGAGCTGCGTCCGCTCAATCGTCCACGTCGTCCTGCGTGCGCCCGAACAGGTGCACGATGCCGGGCGTCGCTATCGTCACGAACACGAAGCGCGACAGGTGATGGGCGCCGACGAAGATCGGGTCGATGTGCAGCGTCAGGGCCAGGGCCAGCATGGCGTCCATCGCGCCCGGCGCGAAGGCGACGACGACGTCCGAGAACTTCACCTGCGTGGTGAGGGCGACGATGCCGACGAAGATCGCCGAGACGGCGATTGCCACGGCAAATGATCCCAGCGCCGCGTTGATGTGGCCGGCGAGGGTCTTGATTCGCATCCGCGCGAAACGGCTGCCGATCAGGGCGCCGATGCCGATCAGCGCCACGCCGCGCACCCAGTTCGGCAGGCCGCCCTCGACCCAGCCGGCGCCATGCAGCACGCTGGAGGCGATCATCGCGCCGAACATCCAGCTCGCCGGAAACCTGACCAGCCGCAGGATGAGCGCCGCAGCCAGCGAGGCCGCGACCAGCTCCACGAGATCGAGCGGCGAGGCAATGGCCGTCGTCAGGGACGGCGCAGCGGAAGGCGCCACGCCCGCGAACGCCAGCACCATCGGCAGCGCCGCAGTGAGGATGATGACGCGCATGGTCTGCACCACCGCGATGCCCGGCAGGTCGGCGCCGCGCTCGACCGCCAAAATCGTGATCTGCGACAGCGCGCCGGGGCTGCCGGCGAGGAAGGCCGAGGTGCGATCCCAGCCATGGACGCGCTGGAGGTAATAGCTCGAACCGAAGGTCGAGCAGAAGGTTGCAAGTGCGAGCAGGCAGATGGTGAGCGGATAGGCGCTGACTTGCTGGATCAGGTGGCGCGAGACGACTGAGCCCAGCGAGATGCCGAGCAGCACCAGCACGGTCTGGGTCAGGATCGGCGGCAGCGTCAGCTGGCGGCCGGCGATCGCGGCGATACCAACCGCGATCATCGAGCCCGAGATCAGCCCACCGGGGAGATTGGCGACGAGAAACACGAGGCCGCCGGCAGTGCCGATGACGAGTGTCTCCACCGTGCTCAATATCTTGGCACGGCTCGGCCGTTCGAACGGCAGGGAGGCGGTGATTTGCTTCACGCCACCTTATCGCAAATCGGCGAGAAGCGCACAATTGCGGCTAGGTCATGCCGCAATGCGCACGCGTCTCGCCGAAGCCGGGGGGTGACTGATTTACTTTTTGTCCGCGGCAGCCGGCGCGGCCGAGCCGGCCTTGGCGGTCTTGATGCATTCGGAGCGGAATTTCTTGCGCTCCTTGCCATGCAGCCCCTTGGCATCCGCCTGCTTGGAGCATTCGAGCGACTCGGCCGAGTGCTCCTTTGGTGCCTTCTTGTCCGTGGGCGCGGCGGTTGTGGTCTTGGTGTCGGTCTTGGCGGCCGGCGCGGCGGTCTGCGCAAAGGCGGTGCCGGTGGCGAGCAGGGAGGCGAGGGCGACGGCGGCGAGGCGAGAGGCGAGGGTCATGGTGTTGCACTCTTCTTGGGAAAATGGCGAAGGGCTGGAACGTCGGCTCGCGTTGCTGAACGCGACATGAATGAGCCGAGTGACGGGATCACTATATTTTGGCGGCGAAAGCCATCGCATCCTTGTCGCAAGCGACCGGCACGCTAGGATAGCAATCCTCGTTTAACTTCCGTCGGGGAAGACCAAGGAGGAGACCTAGGGATGACCATTCAGGCAAAATTGTTGTGTGCGATCGTGGCGTCGGGTGTCGCGGCATTGGTGGCCGCCGCGCCGGCACAGGCGCTGACCTCGCAGGAGTGCAGCGCGAAATATCAGGCGGCCAAAAAGGACGGCTCGCTCGGCACCATGAAGTGGAATGACTTCCGCAAGGCCCAGTGCGGCGCGGACGCGACGCCTGCCGCTGCGCCGACCGCGGCTGCTCCGGCTGCGCCCGCCGCTCCTGCAGAGCCGAAGCAGGCGAAGAAGGAGGCAGCCCCCGCCGCCGCGCCGGCGCCGAGCCTGCCTGCCGGTCCCGCGATCTATCCGAACGCGATCGATCCGAAATACGCCAAGGAAACTGCCGGCAAGGCCCGCCTGCACACCTGCGTCGACCAGTACAACGCCAACAAGACCACCAACGGCAATGGCGGCATGAAGTGGATCGAGAAGGGCGGCGGCTATTACAGCGAATGCAACAAGAAGCTGAAGGGCGCCGCCTGAGCTTCGACTTGACGCGATGGCCGGAGCGAGGCTCCGGCCATTTCGGCTGAGGCATGATCCGGAAAACTACACAGCGGTTTTCCGGAAAGATCATGCTCAAACAATGGTCTAAAGCGCGATGGCGATTCGTCCTGATCGCATCGCGCTTTAGATCAGCAGCTTCTCGGCCGATTTCGCCACGAGCTGCGATCGCTTGCGCGGACCGCGCTCGACGAACAGCAGGCTCTGGCCGAAGATGAAGCAGTAGAACAGGAAGGCCTGCGCCTCGGCCTCCTCGGCCTCGAGGCCGGTCGCGCGATAGAGTTCGGCGACGTGCTTGAGCCGCGCCGCATCCACGCTCGCCACCGCCGCCGCGGCGTTCTCGTCCGAACGGGCCCATTGCCGGATCGCCAGCTCGATCGCCATGCCTTCCGGGTTGAGCCGCTCGGAGTAGAGCTGGATCACCGCCTTCAGCCGTTCGCGGGGCGCCTGCCCGTCGAGGCTCGTCTGCTGCGCGATCGCCGCCGTGCGCCCCTCGCGCCAGCGCTCCAGCATGGCCGCGAGCAACGCGGCGCGGTCGGCGAAGCGGCGGTAGAAGCCGCCCTTGGTGACGCCGAGGTTCTTGGCGAGCACCTCGACCCGCACCCCCTCGACCCCCGAGCGGGCGAGCTCGGTAAATCCCGCCTCGACCCAGACATCGCCCTTGCCGTCGCTCATGAAGAAAGCCCATCCGGTTCTTGATACGGTACCGTATTGCTAACGCGGCGAGGCCCTGATACGCTACCGTATCAACAATCAAGGGGCAGAAAAGCGCAGGGAGAAATTGCGATGGAGCAGGAGGCAACCTATCGCGGCACGGTCTATCCGTGGCAATGCGATCATGTCGGCCACATGAACATCATGTGGTATGTCGGCAAATTCGACGAGGCCAACTGGAATCTGTTCGCCCGCCTTGGGCTGACGCCGAGCTACTTGCGCAGCACCGGTCGCGGCATGGCCGCCGTGCAGCAGAACATCACCTACAAGCGTGAGCTGCTGGCCGGCGACATCGTCGAGATCCGCAGCCACCTGCTCGAGGTTCGCGACAAGTCGATCCGCTTCCGGCACGACATGACGAACGCCGAGACCGGCGAGATCGCTGCGTTCTGCGAGATCACGGGCGTGCATATGGACCGTGAGCTGCGAAGGTCCGCGCCGTTCACCGATGCCATCCGCGACGCCGCTTTGAGGCATCTTGCCGAACCGGCCGAGGCTTGAGCCATGACCGCGTTCGAGCCGAAAAACCCGGGCTATCGCGCCGCGGCCATCGCCATGTTCGACGGCCAGCCGGCGATGCGCTCGCTCGGCATCACGATCGTCCGCCTTGGGCCGGGCGAGGTCGAGCTGGCGATGCTGCATTCGCCTGAATTCACGCAGCAGAACGGATTTATCCATGCCGGCATCATCACGGCCGGGCTCGACAATGCCTGCGGCGTTGCCGCCTTCACCCTGATGCCGCACAAGGCCGATATCCTCACCGTCGAGTTCAAGACCACGCTGCTCGCACCCGCCCGCGGCACGCGCTTCGTCTTCAGGGCCGAGGTGGTCAAGCCCGGCCGCACGCTGACCTTCTGCGAGGCCAGGGTCTTTGCCGAGCACGAGGGCAAGACCACGCTGATCGCCACCATGACCGGCACCCTGATGGCGATGCTGCCCCGCGTTGCGGCTTCGCCCGAGGTGCGTGCGTCCCGCGCATAGCGGCGATTGACAAGCCTGCCGGCGCATCCCTTGATGCGATCGTCATGCTCGCAAGTCTCGGCCTCATCCTGCTCTGCCAGTTGATCGGCGAAGCCGTCGTGCGCGGCCTCGGCCTGCCGCTGCCGGGACCCGTGCTCGGCCTGCTGCTGCTGCTGATCCTGCTGCTCGCGCGCGACCGCCTTGCGCTGCTGGCGCGCGGGCCGTTGCGCAACGGCGGCGTGGAGACCGCCAGCAAGGGATTGCTGGCTCATCTGTCGCTGCTGTTCGTGCCGGCCGGCGTCGGCGTCGTCCAGGAGCTCGATCTGCTCGCATCGCACGGCGTCGCCATCATCCTCGTGCTCGCGCTCTCCGTGGTTGTCACGCTGCTTGCGACGGTGCTCGCCTTCCGCCTCGTCAGCCGCCTCCTGAGGCAACAGGACGCCCGATGAAGGACAACCCGTTCTCGCTCTGGGTCTATCTCTCGCAGTCTCCGCTGCTGTGGCTGACCGTGACCCTGCTGGTCTATGCGAGCACGGATGCGGTGTCGCTGGCGAGCCGGCGCCATCCGCTCGCCAATCCCGTGCTGCATGCGATGTGGATCATCGGTGTGTTCCTGCTCGTAACGGGCACCTCCTACACTACCTATTTCGCCGGTGCGCAGTTCGTGCATTTCCTGCTGGGGCCCGCCACCGTCGCGCTCGCCGTGCCGCTCTACGAGAACCGCAAGCGCGTGGTCTCATCCATCGTGCCGATGCTGGTAGCGCTCGTTGCCGGCTCGGTCACGGCGGTGGTGTCGGTGGTGCTGCTGGCCGAGCTCGCCGGGCTGCCGCGCGACGTCGTGCTGTCGCTGGCGCCGAAATCGGTCACGGCCGGCGTTGCCATGGGCATCGCCGAATCCCTGCACGCCGATCCTTCGCTGGCGGCGGTTGCGGTCATCCTCACCGGCATCATGGGTGCGATCATCGTGACGCCGCTGATGAACCGCACCGGCGTCACCGATTTCCGGGCGCGCGGATTTGCCGCCGGCCTTGCCGCGCACGGCATCGGCACCGCGCGCGCGTTCCAGGTCGACGAGATCGCCGGCGTCTTTTCCGGCATCGCCATGAGCCTGAACGCTTTGGTGACCTCGTTCCTGGTCCCGCTGGCGGTCACGCTGCTGGTGCGATGACATCGCCGCTGCGACACTCTATATGAGGCGTAACACTTCCCGGTCCCCAACCGTATTTGGGGGGGATGGGACCGAAATGGGACGAGATATGGCTGGATTCAGGAATAAGGGCCTTGTGCCGACGCGGCGCGCCGCGCTGACGCTGATCGGGGCGGGCGCCCTCGCGGCGGGCGGCATCACCTCGGCGCTGGCAGCCGCCGCCGATGACGAGGTGCTGACCGAAACCAAGGTGCTGCGCGATCCGGACACGCCCGTCGCCGGCAATCCCGAGGGCAATATCACCATCGTCGAATGGTCCGACTACAATTGCCCCTATTGCCGCAAGCTCGAGCCCGAACTGCGCCAGGTCGTCCAGGACGACGGCAAGGTGAGGCTGGTGATGAAGGACTGGCCGATCCTCGGGCCGGTGTCGGTCACGGCGGCGCGGATCGCGCTCGCGGCGAAATTCCAAGACAAGTACCATCAGGCCCATGACGCCATGATGGGCGTCAGCTCGCGCCTGACCGAGCCGCGCATCAATGAGCTTCTGGCGGCTGCCGGCGTCGACATGGACCGGCTGAAGCGCGATCTCACCGACCACGCCAAGGACATCGACACCATCCTCAAGCGCAACAACGAGCAGGCCGAAGCCTTCGGCTTCCGCGGCACCCCGGCCTTCATTGTCGGCAAGTACCGCGTGCCCGGCGTGCTCAGCATGACCGAATTCGAGCAGGTCATCGCCGACGCGCGCAAGGCCAAGATGAACTAAGGCGCTCGCCGCAACTGACACGCCCAATACGAAGGCGCCGCCGCGGACCGCGACGGCGCCTTGTTCATGATGTCAGCGAGGTTACTTCGACGAGATGCGGACCCAGTCCTTGTGCGCGCGATCGCGCAGAGCATCCCAGTCGGCCTTTGCGACATCCCAGTTCACGATGGTGCGATTGGTGGTCGCGACCTCGCCATTGGCGACGGATGAGGTCTGCATGGAGTCATAGACATAGACGCCGCCCGCGAGAAGCAGCGCGCCCAAAATCATTCCGAAAAAAGTCTTCATAGCGAACCTCCGGTGTCGCGCCGATAACGTCGGCACGGCGCGATGGTTCCGCGGCCATGCGGCGCATCTAAGGAGAGGTTGTTCATTATCCGTTCAGCCACGCCAGCAGCTCCGCATTGATCTCGCGCGGATAGGTGTGGCTGAGATCGTCGATCTCGCGATAAACGACGTCGGCGCCGGCGGCGGAGAGCGCCGCTTGCGTCTGTCGCGCGGTCTGCACAGGAAACATCCAGTCGAGCTTGCCGTGGGTGATGAAGATCGGCAGGCGCTGCAGGCGCGCAGCATCCGCCATCTCCGCCATCAGCGGGTGGAAGGTCGCCGACACCGGCGCGAGATGCGTAAAGGGCGATGCGCCATCGAGCCCGCTGACGTAGCAGAACGTGCCTCCGTCGCTCATGCCGGTCAGCAGCATGCGCGAGCCGTCGATGGACCAGCGGCTGCGCACAGTCTCGAGGATGCGCATGAGGTTGGGCGTATCAGTGTCGTCGCCCATCAGCGCCCAGGTTTGACCGGTCGCAGTCGGCGCCACCAGGATCGCACCCACGCTGCGGGCATCGCGGAGCCAGCTCCACAGGAATCCACGGCCATTGCCGCTGCCGCCATGCAGCGCCATCACCAGCGGCATCGCGCGCTCCGGCGAATAATATTCGGGGACATAGACCGAGAAGCCGCCGCGGCTGCCGGGCTCGTTGTGATCGTGGAAGATGCCGCCGTGCTCGCCCGCGCCGGCCTCGAGCCGTGCCAGCAGAATTTCGTCCTCGCGCCTCGCGGCGTTGAGGAAGAAGCTGCTGACCGGCGGAAACTGCAGGGCAAGCGGATAAAGCGCCTCCAGCGCGCGCGGCACGTGGCGCAGTGCGCGGAAGACGGCGACGAGATCGCCGTTGCCGCGCTCGACCTCGCGAATGCCGGCAAAGGCGGCGAGCGTCTCGTTGCAGGCACCATCGAGCCGGTCGCGCAAGCCGGCGAATTGTTCAGGCCAGGTGCCGATCGCCGAATGTGCGGCTTGCAGTGCGTCGTCCGGCGCGCCGATCGCGTTCATCACGGACGCGAAGGCCGGCGGATGCAGGTGACGGGTGAAGAAGCCGAGCGCCTCCAGCGCGTTCAGCAGCGGCGGCAGCACGGCCACGATGTCGTCAACGACGGCCTCGGTCATCGCCGCTTCCTTGCTTCAGTTCGGCCGGTCAGTGCAGCTTCGGCGCCTTCAACAGCTTGAAGCGGTCGGTCGAAGTCACCGTGACGTCGAAGGTGACGCCTTCATGATGCACGGTGAGCGGGACGTCGACGCCGGCGGCGCCGAGCGCCCACATCTTCTTGTAGAAGGCGGTCTGGCTGATGATCTTCTCGCCGTCGACGGCGAGGATGACGTCGCCGGTCTTGAGCTCGGCGCGGGCGGCCGGCCCGTTGGCGGAGATCCCGATCACCACCACGCGGTTGTCGATCTCGGTTGAATAGAGTCCGAGCCAGGGCCGCGACGGCTTGTTGACGCGGCCGAACTTGCGCAGATCCTCCAGGATCGGCTTCAACAGGTCGATCGGCACGATCATGTTGACGTGCTCGGCCTTGCCGTCGCGTTCGCGCTCGAGCTGGAGCGAGCCGATGCCGATCAACTCGCCGCGCTCGTTGAGCAAGCCGGTGCCGCCCCAGTTCGGGTGCGCGGGATGTGTGAAGACGGCCTCATCCAGCAGATATTCCCAGTAACCGGCGAATTCCTGCTTGGCCACGATCTGGCTCGCAACCGATCGCGTGCGGCCGCCGGCGCCGCCGACCACGACGCGGTCGCCGACCCGGGTCTCCGCCGAGCTGCCGAGCGGCAAGGGTTCGACGTCGAGCTCACCCAGCGCCTGCACGAGGCCGAAGCCGGTGACCGAATCGAAACCGAGGGCATGTCCCTCGACGACGCGCCCGTCGGCGAGGTGCAGCCACACCGATTCCGCCTCGGTGATGAGATAGCCGATGGTCAGCACCAGCCCGTCGTCGATGACGACGCCGTTGCCGGCGCGCTCGGTGCCCAGCGTCTCTGCGCTGAACGCGTCCGGCGGGATGATGGCGTGCAGGCCGACGACGGACGCGAGCGCGCGGTCGAGATCGAAACCGTATTCGCTCGCACGCGGCTGATTGGCCGGCGGCACTCTCCATTCGGTCAGGGCGGGCATGGAGTTCTCCTGGCTGAGTGCATCGCTCCGCCGTGGCTAGCGGAACGACGCGCGAAGCATGGATAATTTAGGCCGGAGAGGGCCGTCTTGAAAGCCTCGTTTCCCAACTATTCAGCAGAACGCCGTGTGAAATCTTCGAAAGGCGCGGGACCGTTTCGCGCGCGGTTGGCGGCCCGGCGGTCCTTCGATCCGGCATCCGCCGCATGGCTGCTGTCCGGCGAGGTGCTAGGCGCCGTGTAATGAAGCTGCTAACCATTGCCGCTTCGTTTGACCAAGAGATCACGGACCGAAACATGGACAACCGCAGCGACATCTGGCGTGGCGTCGACACGATCAAGGCGCGTTTCATCGACCTCAGCGACAAGGTCTGGGGCATGCCGGAGGTTTGTTACACCGAGGCGCGGTCCGCCGCCGAGCATCTCGCCGAACTGCGCCATCAGGGCTTCCGTATCACCGAGAACGTCGCGGGCATTCCGACCGCGCTGATGGGCGAGTGGGGCGAGGGCGGACCGGTCATCGCCTTCATGGGGGAATATGACGCGCTGCCGGGCCTCAGCCAGGAGGCGGGCGTGGCGGAACATCGTCCGGTCGAGACCGGCGGCCATGGCCATGGCTGCGGTCATAATCTGCTCGGTTCTGCGGCGCTGCTCGCCGCGACCGCGGCGAAGGACTGGCTCGCCGAGAACAAGGTGCCGGGCCGCGTGCGCTACTACGGCTGCCCGGCTGAAGAAGGCGGCGCGGCAAAGGCGTTCATGGTGCGCTCCGGCGCGTTCGAGGATGCCGACATCGCCATCACCTGGCATCCGCACAGCTTCTGGGAAGTGGCGGTGACGCCGTCGCTCGCGAACACGCGCGCCGACTTCATTTTCACAGGCCGCACCTCGCATGCGGCCGCCTCGCCGCATCTCGGCCGTTCCGCGCTCGATGCGGTGGAGCTGATGAATGTCGGCGTGAACTACATGCGCGAGCACATGCCGAGCGACGCGCGGGTGCATTACGCGCTGCTCGACACCGGCGGCATTGCGCCCAACGTGGTGCAGGCGCATGCGCGCGTGCGCTACTCGATCCGCGCCCGCGATCTGCCCGGCATGAACGAGCTGGTCGGCCGCGTGAGCAAGATCGCGGACGGCGCGGCGCTGATGACCGAGACCAAGGTGGAGATGAAGATTATCTCCGCGGTGTCCAACATTCTGCCGAATACGCCGCTGGAGCAGGCGCTGCATCGGGTCATGGAAGAGCTCGGACCGCCGCATTTCGACGACGCGGACAAGGGGTTTGCCACCCAGATCCGATCGACGCTGAGCGACAAGGACATCGCCTCGGTCTACTACGCGATCGGGATGGAGCCGACCGATCGGCCGCTGGCCGACTTCCTGGTGCCGCTCGATGCCAAGCGCAACCCGCTGGTCGGCTCGACCGACGTTGGCGACGTGAGCTGGGTGGTGCCGACCGTGCAGGTTCACGCACCGACGGTTGCAATCGGCACGCCGTTCCACACCTGGCAGGTGGTGGCGCAGGGCAAGAGCCCGCATGCCCACAAGGCCATGGTGCAGGCCGCCAAGGCGATGGCGGGTATCGGCATCAAGGCGCTCACGGAACCGGAGCTGATCAAGGCCGCGAAAGCCGACCTTGCGAGGCGAACAGCCAAGACACCTTACGTCTGTCCGCTGCCGGACCATGTCGCGCCGCCACTGGATATGTCCGTGGTGTAGAATTTCGTCTCGATACTTCGTCTGATCCGGCGAACAAATTTTCCGCAGTGCAGCGTGGATTCCGGCTTGTTTTGACGCCGGATTGCCGAACGCTTGGGCTGCGGAACGCAGTTTTGCCCAACGGACAGCCAGAACACCGTTTGCATACACACAGTCGCAGTTGACGGGCGGCCTATTCGGTGTGCCATCTACGGCCAGACAAAACCCGGCGGTCGCATCGCGGCCGCCTGCATCCATTCGGGAACCAGACGGGGGACAAACCATGCTGGATAAAGAACTGCGTTCGATGATCGGCCAAGTGAAGGACGGACGGATGGATCGCCGTGCCTTCATCCAGCGTCTTGCCGCTGTCGGTCTGACCGCACCGCTGGCCAACCAGATCCTCGCGCTGGGCGGCGTCGCCATGGCGGAGGGCGTTTCGACCTACAAGCCGACCAAGCGCGGCGGCGGCGGTGCGCTGAAGCTGTTGTGGTGGCAGGGGCCGACCCTGCTCAATCCGCATTTCGCCACCGGCACCAAGGACCAGGACGGTTCGCGCCTGTTCTACGAGCCGCTTGCCTGTTGGGATCCGGACGGCAACATGAAGCTGGTTCTGGCCGCCGAAATCCCGTCGATCCAGAACGGCGGCCTCGCCGCCGACGGCAAGTCGGTCACCTGGAAGCTCAAGCCCGGCGTCAAATGGCACGACGGCAAGCCGTTCACCGCCGACGACGTCGTGTTCAACTGGGAATACGCCAAGGATCCCGCGACCTCCGCGGTCACCATTGCGACCTATCGCGACATCGTCGTCGAGAAGGTGGATGACCTCACGGTCCGCATCCTTTTCAACAAGCCGACGCCGTTCTGGGCCGATGCTTTCGTCGGGGCTCCGAACACCATCATCCCCAAGCATCTGTTCGCGGATTACAAAGGCGCGAAGTCCCGTGAGGCGCCGAACAACCTCTCGCCGGTCGGCACCGGCCCGTACAAATTCCTCGAGTTCAAGCCGGGCGATCTCGTCCGCGGTGAGCTCAATCCCGACTATCACATGCCGAACCGTCCGTATTTCGACACGCTCGAAATGAAGGGCGGCGGCGATGCCGTCTCGGCGGCGCGCGCGGTGATCCAGACCGGCGAATACGATTTCGGCTATAACATCCAGGTCGAAGACGACGTGCTGTTGCGCCTGGAGAAGGGCGGCAAGGGCAAGGCCATCTACGCCGTGGGCGGAGACACCGAGTTCATCGCGCTGAATTTCACCGACCCGAACACCGAGGTCGATGGCGAGCGCTCTTCGATGAAGACGAAGCACCCGCTGTTCTCCGATCCCGCCATACGCAAGGCGCTGGCGATGCTGGTCGATCGTGAAGCGGTGAAGAAGGTGATCTACGGCCGCGCAGGCCGCACCACGGCGAACTTCCTCAACGGCCCCGAAAAGTTCGTCTCCAAGAACACGAGCTGGGAATTCAGCATCGAGAAGGCGTCGAAGATGCTGGATGACGCCGGCTGGAAACCGGGTGCGGACGGCATCCGCGAGAAGGACGGCAAGAAGCTGAAGCTTCTGTACCAGACTTCGATCAACGGCCCGCGCCAGAAGACCCAGGCCATCGTCAAGCAGGCCTGCCAGAAGGCTGGCATCGACGTCGAGCTGAAGTCGGTCGTCGCCTCGGTGTTCTTCTCCTCCGACGCCGGCAATCCCGACATCTACCCGAAGTTCTATGCCGACATGGAGATGTTCCAGATCCCGATGAGCCAGCCGGATCCGTCCCAGCACATGCGGCGCTATATGTCGGCGAATGTGGCGACCAAGGAGAACAAGTGGCAGGGACAGAATTTCCCGCGCTACGTCAACAAGGAGTATGACGACACGATCCTGGCCGCGGAAGGCGAGATGGACCCGGTCAAGCGCGCGGCGCTCTACATCAAGGCTAACGATATCCTGATCGGGGACACCGTGTTCATCCCGGTGCAGCATCGCCTCAAGGTGGAGGCCGCTGCCAACAACCTGGTTTGCGTGGTCAGCGGTTGGGCGAACGAGACCGACAACCTGTTCGACTGGTACCGGGAGGTATGATCGCGCAGGCCTAGGCGGGGTCTTTCCCTATGAGTCAATATGTCCTGCGTCGCCTGCTGATCGCCATTCCGAGCCTGCTCGGCATTTCGCTCGTGCTGTTCGTCGTGCTGGCGCTCGCCCCCGGCGATCCGTTTTCGGAACTGGCGACCAATCCGAACGTACCGCCCGAAGTCGCTGCCGCGCTTCGGGCGAAGTTCGGCCTCGACGATCCGATCTATCTGCGCTACCTGCACTGGCTCTCCGCCATGGCGCATGGCGATTGGGGGTTTTCCTTCGTCAGCCGGATGAACGTCGATGCGCTCATCCTCCAGCGCCTGCCGGCGACGCTCTATGTGATCGGCTCGGCGCAGATCCTGGCGCTCCTGATCGCGATTCCGGTCGGCGTCTACGCGGCGACCAAGCCGTATTCACTGTTTGACCAGATCGCCAACGTGCTGGCCTTCGTCGGTTTCTCGCTGCCCACCTTCTTCACCGGCATCCTCTTCATCCTGATCTTCTCGGTCACGCTGGACTGGCTGCCCTTCGTCTATTCCAGCGACATCAAGGCCACCGGCATCCGCTGGGTGCTCGAGATGATCCGGCAGGCGATCATGCCGGTGGCGGTGCTCGGCCTGTTCCAGGCGGCGTCGATGACGCGCTTCGTGCGCTCGGCGATGCTGGACGTGATCCGGCTCGACTACGTCACCACGGCGCGTGCAAAGGGACTTGGGCAGGCCAAGGTCATCGTCAAGCATGTGATGCGCAATGCGATGATCCCGGTCGTCACGCTGATCGCGCTCCAGATGCCGGCGGTGTTCGGCGGCGCCATCGTCACCGAGCAGATCTTCCGCATCCCCGGCATCGGCTCGCTGCTGATCTCCTCCATCCTTTCCAACGACACGCCGGTGGTGATGGCCGTCACCTTCGTCTTCGCGTGTCTTGTGGTCCTGTTCAATCTCATCGCGGACGTCCTGTATGGCTGGCTTGACCCTCGCATCTCCCTCCGCTGAGCGGCGCATCTACTCGCCCTGGCGCGAGACGTGGCGGCGCTATAGCCGCCACAAGCTTGCCGTGGTCAGTGCGTTCCTGCTCCTCATTCTGGTGCTGGCGGTGGTCGCCGGCCCCTTCGTCTGGCGGGTCAAGATCGACGACATCGACATCGTGGCGGGCATGCAGGGGCCCTCGCTCGCCCATCCCTTCGGCACCGACGATCTCGGGCAGGACATCCTCGCCCGCATGATCTATGGCGGGCGCATCTCGCTCGCGGTCGGCCTTGCCGCGATGCTGGTCTCGGTGTTCGTCGGCACGCTGATCGGTGCGCTTGCCGGCATGTCGCGCGGTGCGGTCGGTCACGGGCTGATGTGGCTCACCGATCTCTTCTTGTCGCTGCCGCAGCTGCCGCTGCTGCTGCTGCTGATCTATCTGTTCCGCGACGGGCTCAAGGCCGCGTTCGGCCCCGAGGGCGGCATCTTCATCCTGATCGTGCTCGTGATCGGGGGCCTGCGCTGGATGCCGGTCGCCCGCCTCGTGCGCGCGCAGTTCCTGTCGATCCGCGAGAAGGAGTTCGTCGAGGCCGCGCGCGCGCTCGGCGCCAGCCCGGTGCGGCAGGTGGTGCGCCACATCCTGCCCAATGCGCTCGGTCCGGTGATCATCGCTGGCACCATCGACGTCGCCGCCGCCATCATCGCGGAATCGACATTGTCCTTCCTCGGCCTCGGCTTTCCGCCGGACACCCCGACTTGGGGGCGGCTGCTGTACGACGCCAAGGACTTCCTCGATATCGGTCCGCACTGGGCGCTGTTTCCGGGCGGCGCGATCTTCATCGCGGTGGTCGCCATCAACTTCATCGGCGACGGCCTGCGTGACGCGCTCGATGCGCGACGGGTGATCTGATGGCGCCGCTGCTCGAGATCAAGGGCCTGAAAACCCATTTCTCCACCGACGACGGCATCCTGCAGGCCGTCGACGGCGTCGACATCTCCATCAACCGCGGCGAGACGCTCTGTGTCGTCGGCGAGTCCGGCTGCGGCAAGACCGTGACGGCGATGTCGATCCTGAAACTGATCGCGATGCCGCCCGGCCGCATCGCCGCCGGCCAGATCATCTTCGAAGGCCGCGATCTCGTGCCGCTGACGAGCAATCAGCTCGACGAGATCCGCGCCAAGGAGATCGGCTTCATCTTTCAGGAGCCGATGACCTCGCTCAACCCGGTGCTCACCGTCGGCGAGCAGATCGCCGAGAGCCTGCGCCGGCATGAAGCGGTGACGAAGAAGCAGGCGCTCGAGCGCACCATTGAGATGCTCAAGCTGGTGCAGATCCCCAACGCCGAAGGCCGCGTGCACAACTACCCGCACCAGTTCTCCGGCGGCATGCGCCAACGCGTGATGATCGCGATGGCGCTCGCCTGCAAGCCGAAGCTGATCATCGCCGACGAGCCCACCACGGCGCTCGACGTCACCATCCAGGCCCAGATCCTCGACCTCTTGCAGGACATGAAGGAGCGCTTCGGCATGGCGGTGATGCTGATCACCCATGCCATGGGCGTCGTCGCCGAGACCGCGCAGCGCGTCGTCGTGATGTATGCCGGCAAGGTGGTGGAGGAGGCGAGCGTCGACGATCTCTTCGCCGATCCCCGCCATCCCTATACGCAAGGCCTGATCCGCTCGATCCCGCGCATCGACCTCGACAGCGAGCACAAGACGCGGCTGGAGGCGATCGGCGGCTCGGTGCCGATCCTGATCAATCCGCCGGTCGGCTGCCGCTTCGCGCCGCGCTGCAAGTTCGCCATGAACGTCTGCACCGAGAAGGAGCCGCTGCTCCGCGAGGTCTCGCCCGGCCACCGCATGGCCTGTCACCTGGGGGATACGCAGTTGGGAGCCGCGCCATGAGCGAACCCTTGCTCCGCGTCAGCGGTCTGAAGAAGCATTTCCCCGTTCTCGGCGGCTTGCTGTCACGCCAGGTCGGCAGCGTCTATGCGGTCGACGGCGTGTCGTTCTCGGTCAATCGCGGCGAGACGCTCGGTCTCGTCGGTGAATCCGGCTGCGGCAAGTCGACGACGGGGCGCTGCGTGCTGCGCCTGATCGAGCCGACCGACGGCGAGGTCACCTTCGACGGCCAGGACGTGCGCCAGCTCGGCGGCAACGATCTGCGCGCGATGCGGCGGAACATGCAGCTCGTGTTCCAGGATCCGTTTGCCTCGCTCAATCCGCGCATGACGGTGGGTACGATTCTCGGCGAGGCGCTCGTCATCCACAAGCTCGGCTCATCGGCCAAGGAGCGGGAGGAGCGCGTCGCGAGCCTGCTGGTCAAGGTCGGCCTCAAGGCCGAGCACATGCGCCGCTACCCGCACGAATTCTCCGGCGGCCAGCGCCAGCGCATCGTGATCGCGCGGGCGCTCGCGGTCGAGCCGAAGCTGATCGTCTGCGACGAGCCGGTCTCCGCGCTCGACGTGTCGATCCAGGCGCAGGTCATCAATCTGCTGGAGGATCTCCAGGCCGAGCTGAACCTCACCTATCTCTTCGTCGCGCACGACCTCTCGGTGGTCGAGCACATCTCCGACCGCGTCGCGGTGATGTATCTCGGCCGCATCGTCGAGCTGGCGAAAGCCAGCGACCTCTACCGCAACCCGCAGCACCCCTACACCAGGGCGCTGTTGTCAGCGGTGCCGGTGCCCGATCCCAAGCTCAAGCGTGAGCGCATCCGCCTCAAGGGCGACGTGCCGAGCCCGATGAAGCCGCCGTCAGGCTGCCACTTCCACACCCGCTGTCCGATCGCCCAGCCGCGCTGCGCGGAGAGCGCGCCCGAGCTGAAGGAGGGCGCTGGCGGTCACTTCGTGGCGTGCCATCTCGCCTGAGGCCGGGCAAAGCGGAAGGCGTATTCATTCGCCCTGAAGCAGGCCGTGCGCCGAGAGGGCCTGCCTGAAAGCCTCCACCGACGTGTGGTGATGCGCGAACAGGCCCGCCTCGCGCGCGCCGGCAACATTGGCCGGGAGATCGTCGACGAACAGCACGGTCTGCGGCATCACGTCGAGCTCGGCCAGGCAGCGGCGATAGCAGCGCGGGTCCGGCTTTGCCGTCTTGAACTGGGCCGAAGTGTAGATCCGGGAGCCGAACAGCGGCCGCAAGTCCGGCAGCAGCGTGTCGATGTGGTCGGCGACCAGCGTGGTATTGTTGGTCAGGACGGCAATATCGACGGTCTTGCGCAGACGTCGGGCAATCTCCAGCATCGCGTGATCGGGCTGCATCGAGCGGCGCCGCGCCTCCACCCACTCGTCGAGCGACAGCGGATAGCCCATGCGTTCGCCAAAGCCCCGCAGATAGTCAGGGGCGTCGAGAGCGCCGGAATCGCCGAGCAGCTCGAATCCGCTGTCCCAGATTGCCTTGTGGACGAGCTCGCTGGTCGATCCCGCGAGCTCCGCCAGGCATGCCACACGCTGTCCCCTGTCGTAGTTGCACAGGACATTGTCCATGTCGAAGAGGACGAGCTTGATCGCGTCAGTCACGGTAGCACTCTCGGATTGGCTTAAATGTCCGGTCGATTCGTAGTCATATCCCGCTGGAACGTGGACGACAAATCCAGGCCGGGCCGAGCTCCGAGATGAGCGCGACACCTCTACGATCGTGATGCGCGGCGGCGGGCCAGCTGGTGCAACACTGTATCGAAAGCCGGGATCGCTCCGGTCTCGCGGAGCCACGTGTCGGTCAGCTCCCTGAGCTCGCCCGGCGTCAGGCCGAACTTGCGGCGAAACGCCCGGATGAAGGTGGAGTCGCTGCTGAACCGCAAGCCGACAGCGAGGTCGATTAGACGTTTGTCCTGCGCCGCCGGCGACAACAGCCGCTGAAAGGCGAGATTGAGCCGCTGCTCTCTCACGTAATGCGCCAGCCCGCCATCTGCCTCGAACAGCCGGTAAAGCGTCGCGCGCGAAATCTGGAAATGGCGGCAGAGCTCGCTTACGCCGAGCGCGTCGGTCTCGAGATTGTCCGCGATGCGGCGCTTGATCATTGCCAGATAAAGATGTCGCTCGGCCCGCTCGACGCCTTCGGCGATGTCGGCCGTACCGCCCGCAGCCGCGGCAACGATGTCGGCGATGGCCTCGATCGTGGCCTCGACGCTGCCCGCCTCTGGCTCAGGCGGCAGCGCAAGCGCTGCGTAATGGCTTGCGAGCAGGCGCGCGTGAGGGTGGTCTGACGGCAACAGGGTAGCCGTCGCCGAATCCGGATGCGCGAGCCGTGGCGCCAGCATCGACCGTTGCACGATGATTGCCATCAGGTGGGTGCGTCCGCTACCGCCGCGAAACACCGTCCGGTTCGGCTGCGCCATGTCGAGCAGGCAAATGTCACCGGGCCGCAACGTCACCTCGCGGCGACCGGAGCTGAACCGCATCTCGCCTTCGATGCAGAGGGTCATCTGATAGTGGTCGAGGCCGCCGCGTGCGATGTGCGCAGGCGTCCGGTCGTATTCGAGGTCAGTGGCGCGAGAATCGACCAGCAATGCGTTGCCGGCCATCACTGTCGTTGTGGTGATGTGGAAATCGTTCTCGTCGGTGAGCGCAATGACATCGCAGATGTCCACGGTCATCGCGCGCAACTGTCTCAGCGCGCTCGGCCCGTGTTCGGGGTCGTCCGCCAGCATCGTCTTGTTCACCGCCGTCTCGTCCGCATCACGCCTCGACGAGGTCGCGCGCCTTAATGTTCTGAGCCCGGCAGCAGACCAGCATCGCCCCCGCATGTAGCGGTTCGGCAACGAGGACGCAAGCGACGTCGGACGATGAGGGCGTTCGACGAGGCTGCGGGCGCGCGGCCTCGATGTGCCGCACATGCATCACTGTTCACCGAAATCCACGCCTGAGACACCGGGCACATTGTGCAGGTGTCCAGTCTGCTAACGACGCGTCGAGATCACCAGCGTTGCCACGCAGCTTGCGTCCGAGGCTCTTCGTGACGACCAGATTGCGTCCGCCCTCGTGCCTGTCGATCGGGCAGACGAGCCTTCGGCTTGGTGCACGCCGGTGTGCAGCGCTCGCAAGTGTTGCGGTCATGGCATCGTTCTTCGGCCTGTCCGGTGCGGCGCGCGCAGCGACGCTGGTGGTGACCTCCACGGCCGACAGCGGCGCCGGCAGCCTGCGGGGGGAGATCGTCAGCGCCACGAGCGGCGACACCATCCTGTTTCAGGTCAGCGGTACCATCACGCTCCTGAGCGAGCTGCCGATCATCACCAAGAACATCACCATTGACGGCAATGGTAACAACCCGACCATCAGCGGCGCCGGCACCTACCGGCCGTTCTTCATCGGCGATGCCGGGACCACCGGCTCGACCTATTCGGTGACACTGAAGAGCCTGACCATCGCCAATGCGGTGGCGCAGGGCGGAGCCGGTTTGGGCTCCGGTGCCGGCGCCGGACTCGGCGGCGCGGTCTTCGTCTCCAGCAACGGCGCATTGACCTTGTCGAACGTCGCCGTCTCGAACACGCAGGCCAAGGGCGGCGGCGTCGTGGACAACTTCGGAGAGGTGGGCGGCGGGGGCGGCATGGGCGGCAAGTCCTATCCTCTGACTCCGGCTGGAGGCGGTGGACTATTCGTCGGCTCGGACGCCAACAGCTCGGGCACTGCCGGCGGTTCGAGCGGTGGGGTGCATAACGGCGGTAGTGGTCCCCAGACCGGAGGCGCCGGTGGTTTCGCCAGCGGTGGCGGCGGTGGTTCGTCCGGCGGGGGGCCCGTGGCTGGAGGCGCGGGCGGTTTTGGCGGTGGCGGTGCCAATGCGGGCGGAGCAACAACGGGCGGTTCGGGCGGCTACGGCGGCGGAGGTGGCTCGGCAGCCGGATTGTCCACCTCGACCGGCGGTGCCGGCGGCTTCGGGGGAGGCGGCGGCGGCGGGATCACGGCTGCCGGGAGCGGCGGCTTTGGCGCCGGCAATGGCGGCAGTGGTGGGACCGGATCCAACTCCGGTGGTGGTGGCCTCGGTGCCGGCGGTGCCATCTTCGTGCAGAGCGGCGGGACGGTGGCCGTTCAGGGCGATCTTTCAAACGCGCTGACGCATTCGCGATGATGACAAAAGCCCCGCCGCAGACCTTTGCGCAACGCTGGAGCGTGTGGGCCGCGGGCTTCGGCGGGTCGCAGTCGACCGACGGCAACGCGGCGGGCGGTTCAAATGCAGCGACCAGCCGCATCGTTGGCACCGTGGTCGGAGCCGACTATCGGCTCTCACCGTACACGTTGCTTGGCTTCGCGCTCGCCGGTGGTGGCACCAGCTTCGGTGTGAACGGCCTCGGCTCGGGCCGCTCCGACCTGTTCCAGGCCGCCGCCTATCTGCGACACACGAGCGGGTCGGCTTATCTGTCGGCGGCGCTGGCCTATGGCTGGCAGGCCATCACGACCGACCGTACTGTAACGACCGCAGGCGCCGATCACCTGCGAGCCGAGTTCGACGCCAATGCGTATTCTCCATGTCGCGCCGTGGATCGGCGGGATCGGCATCACACCCTATGGCGCGCTACAGTTCACGACGCTCGATCTGCCGGCCTATGCCGAGCAGGCCGTTGCCGGCTCCGCCGCATTCGCCTTGCGCTATGCCGCCAGGACCGTCACGGACACCCGCAGCGAGCTGGGCCTGCGCACCGACAGATCCTTCGCCATGCAGGCCGGCGTGCTGACGCTGCGCGGCCGCCTCGCATGGGCGCATGATTTCAATCCGGACCGCTCGATTGCCGCGACCTTCCAGGCGCTGCCGGGCGCGAGCTTCGTCGTCAACGGCGCTGCGCAGGCTCGTGACTCCGCGCTCACCACGGCTTCCGTGGAGATGAGCTGGCTGAGCGGCTGGTCCGCGGCGGCGAGCTTCGAAGGCGAGTTCTCGAACGTCACCCGCAGCTACGCCGGCAAGGGCAGCGTTCGCTACGCCTGGTAGGCCGGCGACTGCGTCACGCGCTCCTCGCGGGCCAGGGCACGACCTGTCCCGACATCACCAGCCGGTCGCGGCCGCTGTCCTTGGCGGCATAGAGCGCGCGGTCGGCGGCCGCCACCAGCGCGCTGGAGTCGGTCGTGGTCTCGGATGGAAACGCCGTCGCGCCGCCCACGCTCGCGGTGACGAGCCGTGAGGGCGGATTCTGTGCATGCAGCATGGCGAGGTCGCGCAACGCACCGCGAATCTCCTCGCCGACCCTGGCGCAGCCGTCGGCATCGGTGTTTGGCAACAGCACGGCGAACTCCTCGCCGCCGTAGCGCGCCGCGAAGTCGGCCGGCCGCCGGGGATGAGCGGACAGGATCCGCCCCAGCGCACGCAGGCAGCCGTCGCCGGCCAAATGTCCGTAATGGTCGTTGAACGCCTTGAAATGATCGACGTCGATCAGCAGGAGCGAGAGTTGGGTGCCATCGCGGCGGGCGCGGGCCCATTCGTCCGCGAGGCGCTCATCGAATGCGCGCCGGTTGGCGAGCCCGGTGAGGCCGTCGGTCGCCGCGAGCGAGGCGAGCTTGTTCTGCAAGTCCTTCTGCTCGGTCATGTCGCGCACCACCGCGACGACGCCGTCGATCTCGCCGCTGTCGGATGCCCGGGTCACGTGCAGGGCCGACTCGGCCCAGATCTCGCCCTTGTCGCGATGGCGCTGACGGTAGACGAACCTCGCCTCCTCGGCCTCGCCATTCTTCAGCGCGGCAATGGCCTGCTCGACCCGTTCCATGTCCTCCGCGTGAACCCCGGCCACGGCCGACGTCCCCAGGAGTTCGTCGGAAGACCAGCCGATGATGCGCGCGCATGACGGAGAAACGTAGATCAGCCGGTTGTCCAGTCCGATCCGGGTCACCATGTCGCTGGATTGCTCGGCCAGCAGGCGGAAATGGGCTTCCTTGGCGATCAGAGCCTGTGCCATGCGCTGCCGCTGCAAGAGCTGACGGACCAGGTAAAAGCCGATCGCCGCGATCAGCAGGACGAGGCCGACGACAACGGTCATGCGTGCGCTCGCCGCGCGGCGCCAAGGGGCCAGCACGTCGTCTTGCGACTTGCTCGCCAGCACCATCAGGGGATAGCGGCTGCTGCGCTGGTAGTAGCTGAGCCGCTGCACGTTATCCAGCGGCGACTTGAAATAGTAGACTGCCGCAGCCGGACGGCTTTTCCATTGCTTGAACAACGGCGCGTTGGACAGGTCGCGTCCGACGAAGGCGCCGCTCTCGTCGTGGCTGCGCGCCAGCATGATGCCGTCGTTGTTCAGCAGCGACGCCGAGCTGTGCGGACCGAGGTCGAAGCGCTCGTAGAACTTGACGAAATAGCTGACGTCGATCGTGAGCAGGGCAACGCCGGCGAAGCTGCCGTCGGGATGGTTGACCCGGCGCGACGCGGTGATGATCCACTGGCCGCCGGCCCGGCTCTTGACGGGGCGTCCGATCAGCGTGCCCGGATCCGGCGAGTCGCGATGACGCTGGAAATATTCGCGGTCGCTGTTGTTGAATTTGGAGAAGTCGATCTGCTCGGTCGTGGCAAGCCAGCGGCCGGTCTCGTCATAGACGAAGATGCCGCGGATGCGGTCCGATGATTTGCGGGTCGGCAGATAGGTCTGGAGCTTTGCGATCGTGTCCGGACCCGTTCCATCGAGCTCGAGCCGATGGACCAGCCCGACGAGGATGGTATCGACGAGCTCGAACGTGTCGTCGGCATGCTGGATCAGCGATTGCGCGAGGTTGGTCACGTCGATTTCGGCGGTCCTGAGCTCGGCATTGCGCGTTTCCCATTCGCGCCAGCCGCTCAGGCCCAGGATGGCGAAGCAAGTCAGCATGACGAAACCCGCCGCCCAGAGCGGAAGACGCGTTTTCCCGAGGTCGCGGCCCGTATTCATCAGGCTTGCTCCATTTCGGTGCAAACCTCTCACTTTCGCCTTAACGGCCTGTTGCGTCATCCGCGCTGATTGTGCGAATCCCGTATTCGGCCGGAACCGGTCCTCGATGTTTCGACGGGTTATCGTCGGCTGATGTTAACCACGCTGACCTCACGCCGGATCCGCCCGGCGTTCCTGCCTCACTCCTCCAGTGTAAACCCGACGCGCAGTGTCACCTGGTAGTGGCGCACGGCGTTGTTCTCGATGTGGCCGCGCGTCTGCACCACCTCGAACCATTTCATCTCGCGGATGGTCTTGGCGGCGCGGCTGACCGCGTTCTTGATCGCATCCTCGATCGAGGTCTCGGACGATCCGACCAGTTCCAGGATCTTGTAGACGTGATCTTTCTCGGCTGTGGGCATGGCGCGTCTTCCCCTGTGCTTTGACGGGCCCGGATACCGCTCCCGCAGTGTATTCGAGAGCGTTGGGCCTCCAGATTGAACGGACGCCCGCGCTTCGGGTTCCGTGCTCCGTGATGGCCCGCATGCCAGCCAAGGTGGAGCAGGCCGCGCCCGCGAGTGTTGCCGCGGTGAAGAAGAGATAGCCGATGCCGACCGACAGAAATGCGAGCGGCGCCGTCAGCAGTCGTATTGCGGTGGATTGGTCCAGGGCCTGAAGCCATATGCCGCCGGCGACCTCGAACCTGACGGAGCGCCGGCCCGCCCACACCGCTGGTTCCCGGTTTGTGCAAGTGCACGAAAATATGGCTCCCGCCTGCGGGCGGTACCCTCAAATTCGTGCGCCGCCGCATGGCCGCTCTTGCTCGCGCCAATGCGGGCGCGTTAGCCTCAATCCGCTTCCTTATACCTTCGATGTGCAGCGATGATCGGCCGTTGGACGAAGAGCGCTTTGGTCGCAATCAGTCTGTCCGCCGTGCCCGCGATCGGCGCAGTGCAGGACGATCTCGACGGCGCGCCCGGCACCATGTCGCTGCAAGTGACGACCGATCCGTCGATGATCGAATGCCGCAAGCTCGAAACGGTCAATCCTGCCTCGCTGATGTTCCTGCCGTTGCGGCGGACGTTCAACGAGGATTTCGACGAGCACCCGCTGTCGGGCGGACGCTGGGTGCCGCACTATGCCGGCGGCGCGGCGTGGCCGGAGGCGCGCTATTGGGGCGGCGACGGCTCCGACTTCAAGCGCAAGACCAGCGCCAATGGCGAGCAGCAGATCTATGTCGATCCGCGCTACACGGGGCGCGCATCGGCGCCGCTCGGGCTTGATCCGTTCAAGGTGAAGGACGGCGTGCTCTCGATCGTCGCGAGCCGCACGCCGCAGGAATTGAAGTCCGTTCTGTTCAACAACGAGTACATCTCCGGGATCCTGACCACGCAGGGCAGGTTCGCGCAGAAGCACGGCTATTTCGAAATCCGCGCCAAGGTCCCGGTCGGCCATGCGGTGTGGCCTGCGTTCTGGATGCTGGCGGACGACGGCGGCTGGCCGCCGGAGGTCGATGTGCTGGAAGGCCGCGGCGAGCGGCCTGGCGATCTCGTGATGACGACGCATTGGCGGATTCCGTCGACCCAGAAGATCCAATCCTGCGGCTTCGACTTCGCGGTCGGCGACGCTTCGAGCACATTCCACAATTACGGTGTGCTGTGGGAGGAGGATCGCCTGGTCTACTTCATCGACCGCGAGCCGGTCTCCGACATCAAGGTGCCGATCGGCTTCGACGATCCCATGTATCTGATCGTCAATCTCGCGATCGGATCGAAGTTCTTCGTCGGCGTCGGTCCCGTCGATGCGGAATCGCCGCCGAGCGTCGCATTCGAGATCGACCGGATTTCCGCCTATCAGATCGATATGGAGCAGGCGCGGAGATAGATATGTCAGCGGATTTCTCGCGGCGTCATTTTGCCAAACTGGCGGGCCTTGCCGCGTTGGGAGCAGCGACGGGCGTCGGCGCTGCGGAGAGCGAAACGCCAGCATCGGCCGGGCGCGGTGCGCCTTTCCCCAAGGATTTCCTATGGGGCACGGCGACCTCTTCCTACCAGATCGAAGGCGCCGTCAACGAGGACGGCCGCGGCAAATCGATCTGGGACGTTTTCAGCCACACCCCCGGCAAGATCGAGGACGGCTCCACCGGCGACCGCGCCAACGAGCACTATCACCGCTACAGGGAGGACGTCGCGCTGATCAAGGCGCTCGGCGTCAGGGCCTACCGCTTCTCGATCGCTTGGCCGCGGGTGTTTCCTGATGGGACGGGTCAACCCAATCCCAAGGGGCTCGATTTCTACAACCGCCTCGTCGACGAGCTGCTTGCGAGCGGCATCGAGCCTTATGCGACGCTCTATCACTGGGACCTGCCGCAGGCGCTCCAGGACCGCGTCGGCGGCTGGCAGTCGAGCGACACCTCGAAGGCCTTTGCCGACTACGCTGCGTACGTCGCCGCACGCCTGACTGATCGCGTCAAGAACGTCTTCACCGTGAACGAGGTCGGGCGCTTCGTGAATTTCGGCTATGGCTGGGGCATCGACGCGCCCGGCCTCAAGCTGCCGGCGGTGCAGCTGAACCAGGCCCGCCATCACGTCGCGCTGGCGCACGGGCTTGCGGTGCAGGCGATTCGCGCCTCGGGGCGCGCCGGCACAAGGGTTGGCGCAGCCGAGAACATCGCGGCCTGCGTGCCGGCGATCGCAACGGCGGAAAACATCCGTGCCGCCGAGATCGCGACGCGCGAGCTTAATGCCGGCTTCCTCGGCGTGGTGCTGGAGGGCAGATATACCGACGGCTTCCTCGCCTACGCCGGCGCGGACGCGCCGAAATTCACCGCCGAGGAGTTGAAGATCATCGGTGCGCCGACCGACTTCGTCGGCCTCAACATCTACGCGCCGCAGTTCTATGTCACCGCCTCCGACCGCGCGCCCGGCTTCCATGTGCTGCCGTTCCCCACCTCGTTCCCGCACATGAATTCGGAATGGCTGCGGGTCGGCCCCGAAGTGATCTACTGGGCGCCGCGCCTTGCCGCGAAGATCTGGAACATCGAGACCATCTACATCAGCGAGAACGGCACCTCGTCCGAGGATAGGATCGCCGCCGACGGTCAGGTCTACGACCTCGACCGCATCATGTTCCTGCGCAACTATCTGACCCAGATGCAGCGCGCCGTCGCCGAGGGCGTGCCGATCCGCGGTTATTTCCTCTGGAGCCTGATGGACAATTTCGAGTGGATTTTTGGCTACGGCAAACGCTTCGGCCTCTACCGGGTCGACTTCGAGACACAGGCGAGGGTCGCGAAACTGAGCGCGGCGTTCTATCGCGACGTGGTGGCGAGGAACGCGATCGGGGTTTGAGGAGCTATTGCCTATTGACGCTTGCGGATCGGGTATTCGTGCTCCAGCCGCGCGATTTCTTCGGGGGGCGTGGAAATCAGTTTCAATTCGAGCGGCGAAAGAACCCCGCCGCCGCATGGACCAAACTGGCCGTCGATCCGCCCGCTTTTGATCCGGCCCACGCTCATTTTGTCCGCCGCGTTAGCCGCGGCCGCAACTCCAATTGTGAGCAATGCGCCTGGGTGCCACCGCTGCTGCTCCTCGGTACAGCCTCCATCGCACCACTCGTAACTCGCGATGACTGCCCTGCGATCGATCCTGCTCCGAGGTAAATCGCCACGCAGAATCTTGACGTCTACGAATGTCAGCAGTTCGGTTGGCAGGTTTGTCCCCGGACCGGGCAGCGGGCGAACCTTGGCAAGGCGGCCACTCAGGACGATTGGGCTTAGATTGGCCAGAGCCTCGCGGGCCCGAAGGTCCTCGGCCCTCTTGGCCTGATCGACATGGTTATCGAAGGATTCGAAGTTGGCAATTCTCGCGCAATCGAGAGCGTAGACGGAGGTAGGCCATCCAAATCCGAGTGCAATTGAAACCGCCGCTGACAGCACGCGGTGAGGGAAGCCCGGCTGCATCATCCGTAGCTCCTACGGATCCAGTTCGGTATCCCAGTAGAGATAGTCCAGCCAACTGTCGTGCAGGTAATTCGGCGGGAACATGCGGCCGTTGCGGTGGAGCTGGTGCACGGTCGGCGCGAAGGCGCTCTGGCGCGGAAACATCTTGGCCTGCGCCGGGGTGAGATTGCCCTTGCGCAGATTACAGGGCGAGCACGCCGCGACCACGTTTTCCCAGGTGGTCTGGCCGCCCTTGCTGCGCGGGATGATGTGATCGAAGGTGAGGTCTTCGGGCGAGCCGCAATATTGGCAGGCGAAACGATCGCGCAGGAAGACGTTGAACCGGGTGAAGGCGGGGTGGGTGGTCGGCTTGACGAAGGATTTGAGCGAGACCACGCTCGGCAGCTGCATTTCCAGCGTGGGACTTCGGACCGCCTGATCGTAATGCGCGACGATGTTGACGCGGTCGAGGAACACCGCCTTGATCGCGTCCTGCCACGACCACAGAGACAGTGGGTAGTAACTCAGCGGCCGGAAGTCCGCATTCAGCACCAACACCGGCCAACTGCCTTGCGAGACATGTGCGTTCAAGTAACGCTCCCGGCCTCCATGTACGCTGCGAAGCAGCATGTATTGACATACTACATGCAGCGTGACGGGATTGTGAAGCCCGTTGAGCGACTTATTCAGGCGCAGGCAATGCGGCGGCGGGGTGGCAAAAGCGCTCAAAAACGCCGTGATTCGAGGAGGGGCCGGCAACTGGCGCGGAACCGCCTTTGGCGGCGCGTCGTGGCTTGCCGCGGCGGCTACTCCCGTACCCGTTCCAGCTTCTGCAAGCACCGGGTTGCGCGCACGACGGCCGGCATCTCCTGGTCCGGGAAGCTTGTCGCCCAGTTGGTGACACCGACCTCACCGACGTAGATGTCGCCCTTCGAGTCCAGCGCGATGCCGTGGGGGGCCAGGAATTTGCCGCTGGCCACACCCGGACCTTCCTCGCCGCCGAGCCGCGCGATGCGATTTCCCTTGGCGTCCACGATCGACAGCCGCGGGCCGAGATTGGGCACATTGCGGTTGATATCGAGGCCGGGGCCCAGCTCGCCGATCACGAAGGTCGGGCTCCTGCCGCCGCAGCAGCACAGCGCGCAGGGCCGGTGCAGGTTGTTCCACTGCGTCTCGTATTTGCCCTCGCCATTGAACACCTGCACGCGATGGTTCTCGCGGTCGGCGACGTAGACCCAGCCATCGGAATCGGTGGCGATGTTGTGCACGATGTTGAACTGGCCGGGGTCGGTGCCGGGCTCGCCCCAGCTCTTGATCAGCTTGCCGTCCGGCGTGAACTTGTGCACGCGCGCATTGCCATAGCCGTCGGAGACATAGATCTCGCCTTTCGGCGACAATGCGGTGTGGGTGCAGCGGTGGAACGGCTCGCCGCTCATGAACGGTGCCGGCTTTGCGGGGATCCCGATCGTCAGCAGCACCTTGCCGTCGCTGGTGCATTTGCGCACGGTATGGTCGCCGTCGTCGGTGCAGTAGAGATTGTCGTCGGCATCGATGTGCAGGCCGTGCGCGCGCGAGAACAGGCCCTCGCCCCAACTGCGCAGGAAATTGCCCTCGCGATCCAGCACCACCATCGGATGGGCGCCGCGGTTGAAGACATAGACGCGGTCGAGGCTGTCGACCGCGACCGCGGCGACGTCGGTGAGCTGCCAGCCGTCCGGAAGTTTCGCGAAGTTTTCGACGACGCGGTAGCGGTGCTCGCCGGTGCCGAGAATGGCTGGCATTGGGTTTCTCCTCTTGTCATTCCGGGGCGCGCGTAGCGTGAACCCGGAATCCATCGGGCCGCATATCCCGGGGGTAGATGGATTCCGGGCTCGCGCTACGCGCGCCCCGGAATGACGTGTGTGTTACCTTGTATCCACCTCACGCCCCAAAATCCCTTCCTCGATGGCCTTGATCTGGAGCGCGAGATATTTCGAGTTGATCCGGCACTGGGCGAGGCTGCCGGCGATGAACCACAGGCCGGGCTGCTTCGTGCGCGCATACATGTTGCGCAGCTCGAAGCCTTCGCCAATCCCCAGACCGGGCCGACGCGATCGGCTACGCCATCGCCGAACAGCTTTCGCACCAGATATTCCTGCGGTTTGTAGCCGGTCGAGAGCACGATCAGGTCGGCCGGAATGGTCGTGCCGTCCTTCATCCGAACGCCCTCGGCGACGAAGCTTTCGATGTCGGAAAACTGCCTGAGCTTGATCGCCCCCTCGGCGATGAGGTTGGAGCAGCCGACGTTGAAATAATAACCGCCGCCGCGGGTGAGGTATTTGAACTGCCAGCCGGTGCCGGCCTCGCCGAAGTCGAGCTTGAAGCCGACGCGGGAGAGGCCGTCGAGCAGCTCCCTGTCGAGCTCCTTCGACTGCTCCGTCAGCATCACATGGGTCTTCTTCGCCAGCGGCGTCGGCATCGAGGTCGCGATCAGATCGTTGTCCTCGAGCGTGCCCTCATTGTAGGTCGCATAGGCCAACTGCGCCGACGGCTCGATATTGGTGACCAGCGTCGGCGAGCGCTGCACCAGGGTCACCTCGGCGCCGCTGGAATAAAGATCCTGCGCGATGTCGTGGCCGCTGTTGCCGGTGCCGATGACGATGGCGCGCTTGCCTGTCCAGTTTTCGCCGTCCTCGTAGCGGCTGGAATGCACCAGCGTGCCCCTGAAATTGTCGAGGGTCGGAATGTCTGGAACATTGGCGATGCCGCTGACGCCGGTCGCCATCACTACATGGCGCGGATGCATGGTGCGCTTGTCGCCGTCCGCGCGGCGCAGCGTGACGGTCCAGCGGCCTTTCGCCTCGTCGTAAGCGCCGTCCTCGAACTCGGTGCCGGTCCAGAAGTTCAGCTCCATCGCGTCGACGTAAGCTTCGAACCAGTTGGCGAGCTTGTCCTTGGGGATATAGACCGGCCAGTTCGCCGGGAACGGCATGTAGGGCAGGTGATTGACCTGCACCTGGTTGTGCAGCGTCAGCGCGTGATAGCGCTTGCGCCAATTGTCGCCGATCCGCGCCTCGCGATCGACGATCAAGGTATCGACCTTCAACTGCTTCAGCCGTGCCGCGATGGCGAGCCCGGCCTGGCCGCCGCCGACCACCAGCACGGCCGGGTCGCGATCGGCGTAGTCGCGCGACGTGTTGCGCTGGTCGAGCCAGTTCGGCCCGCGGAAATCGCGCGAATAGGCCTGGCCGCGCGGCCGTGACGTGCCGAGCTGTTCCTCGAAGCCTTTGAGCTCGTCGAGCGCGGTCAGCAGCGTCCACGCCTTCAACCGGTCGCCGTCGGTGCTATCAGGCACGAGCCGCAGGATGCCGCTGCCGCGGCCGAGCGCGGTCTCGAAATTGAAGATGGCTTCGATGTTGCTGGTGCCGGCGCGCGTCACCCAGCGCGGTGGCGCACGGTTCGGTGCGATCTCGAAATGGGTCGGCGCAGCCCTGGACGCGAGCGCGGCCAACGCCTGCGCGATTGCGCGGCGGCCGGCCAGCGTTTGCAAGTTCCAGCTCAGCGCCAGCACATCGCGCCAAAAGCTGTCGGGGAGGAAGAGGAGGTCCAGCGCGGCGGCGGGTTCCGGATTGCCTAGCGCGCCCGCGAATTCATCGAGCCAGGCCTGCGCGGCGACGGAAATATCCTTCGTCCTGTCCAGCATTCGCGACCTCGTGGCCGTCTTCGCGGCGTTTCCTCTGGAGCATGATCCGGAAAAGTGTGTAGCGGTTTTCCGAAGAGATCATGCTCCAATAATAATAGAGGTCGAACGCTATACTGGATCAGCCGATGTCAAAAGCGCTTTACCCGAGCAGCGAGAGCATATGGCCCTGCTCGGGCGGAATGCGCCCCTTCAACGTGCCGAGATAAATGCGCTGCACCGCCTCCGGCCCGCGGCTCTCGATCACACGCAGGCATTTCTCCAGCAGCGGCGCGAAGCCCGACCATGCCGCGCCAAAGCGCTGCTCGATGCCGCCAGGCCCCCAATCCTTCGCCCGCTTGCGAATATGGTCCGGCGCGAAGAACCAGCGCGGTTTTGCGCCGGGCAGGGCTCCTTCGTCGGCCTCGGTGGCGCGATGTGTCAAACCGACGCGCACCGAGCATTTCATCTGGTCACCAAAATGCCGGTGCAGTTCGGCGCGCAGGGCGCTGCTGCCGGCCATGTCGACGAAGGCGACCGGCGCATTCGATGGCAAGGACGTCACGCGGTCATAGGTGACGACCTCGTCGTAACATCCGAGCGACGTCACGAAGCCGGTATTACCGGCTGAGGTCAGGCCGATCACCTTGCGGCCGCGTGTGTGCAACAGATGCGCAAGGCCGAACGCGGTCTTGCTCGAGGCGCTCGACAGCAGCACGGTCCGCGCGCCAAAATCATCGTTCTCGGCGAGGAAGTCGTCGACCAGGAACGACAGCATGAACAGCGGTCGCAGCAGCGCCTGGTAGTCGCCCTGCCGGCCTGCGTAGGCGGGGTCGCCGGTGACGCGGGAGTAGAGATTGTAGACCGGCGCCACGCCTTGCCGATGCGCAGCCCCGTCGCGCAAGCCGCGCTTGCTGACGTCCGTGGCTTCGATGACGAGATGTGTCGCCATCGGAAAATAGCCGAACAACTGCTCGCCGGCTGCGACGCCGGGATGTTTCGAGGCGATCACCTCGCCAAAACCCCACACCGGAATGTTGCCGAAGCCCTGCGGCGCCGGAAAGATCTGCCAGTATTTCAGCTCGTCGCCCATCACGGCATAGGTGATGTTGTTGGCGGTGAGCGCGAAGCGCTCGACCTTCACCAGCAGCGCATCCTGCGGCAGCGCGGCTGCATCCGGAATGGCGGTCTCGATCAGCTTGCACTGCTCGAGATCGTTGCGCGCAACGACGAAGTCGGTCGAGGTCATGGCGAAGGTCCCGGCTTTTTTCGTGCCGGCATCTTCTCTTTCACCTGTGAGGGCTTTGCAACAGCAACATTGTTTAAAACGGCGTTCGCCTCGCCCGCGAGCACGCCCTCGCGTTTCTTCACCGCGCGGTAATAGCTCCACCACAGATGCGCCGCCGCGCCGCGCAGCGGACGCCAGGGTTCGGCGAGCGGCACCATCTGCTTCTCCGTCGGCCGTGCCTGAAGGCCGAGGCCGATCTTGATGCCCTCCTGCACCGCGAGGTCGCCGGCCGGCCAGGCATCGCCATGGCCGAGGCAAAACAGGAGATAGACGTCCGCGGTCCACGGTCCGATGCCGGGCAGCGAGATCAGCGTGTGATGCGCGGCGTCGGCATCTTCCTCGGCGAGCACGTCGAGGTTCAGCCGCTCCGCCGTGATCTCGCGCGCAAGATGTTTCAGCGTCTTGATCTTGGCGGCGGACAGGCCAAGCCGTCCCAGCCGGTCGGTGCGCGCGCGGCCCACCGCCTCATGATCGAACGGATCTAATGCGGCCGACAGCCGTCCCCAGATCGCCGCGGCGCTGGCGGTCGAGAGCTGCTGCCCGCAGACGATATGCGCGAGCCCGGGGAAGCCCGGTTCGCGTCGCCGCAAGGCCGGCATGCCCGCAGCCGCAAGCACGGGCTTGAGCCGAGGATCGCGCTTCACCAGCGCGTGGACGGCCTCTTCGAGATCGGACTGGGTTTCGAGGTGGATGGTCATTGTGGCCTAACTCGTCATGCGCGGGCTTGCCGTCTCTGCTAAAGCTGCGCTGGCCCAATACCGAAAAGCCCGTTGATGCCTTCGGCGTAGGCGGGACCCGCGCATCCATCTCCCATCGTAACAGAGTCATGGAAGATGGATGGCCGGGTCAAGCCCGGCCATCACGAGATCCTGTCATATGTCGCCACCCGTTTTCCGATTTGCTCCGAGCCCGAACGGCTTCCTGCATCTCGGCCACGCCTATTCGGCGTTGCTCAACTTCGACCGCGCGCGGGAGGCCGGCGGGCGGCTGTTGCTGCGGATCGAGGACATCGATGCGACGCGCTGCCGGCCTGAGTTCGAGGCGGCGATCTACGAGGATCTCGCCTGGCTCGGCATTGCCTGGGAAACACCGGTGCGCCGGCAGTCGGAGCATCTTTCCGATTACCGCGCCGCGCTGGAAAAGCTCTCTGCGCTCGGCCTCGTCTATCCCGCCTTCGAAAGCCGCGCCGAGATCGCAAGACTTGTGGCCGCGCGCGAGGCCGATGGGCCGTGGCCGCGCGATCCCGACGGCGCGCCGCTGTATCCCGGAGACGCCAAGTCGCTGTCCGCCGGCGAGCAGGCGCGGTTGATCGCATCCGGCGCGCCCTATGCGCTCCGGCTCGACATGGCGGCCGCCTGCTGGCGCGTTGCCAGTCTGGCCTGGAATGAACTCGGCGAGGGGCCGGACGGCGAGAGGGGCGTCGTTCCCGCGCGGCCGGAGGCCTGGGGAGACGTGATCCTGGCTCGCAAGGAGACGCCGACCAGCTACCATTTGTCCGTGGTCGTCGACGACGGCCTCCAGGGGATCAGCGAGGTGGTGCGCGGCCAGGACCTGTTTCACGCCACCTCCGTCCACCGCCTGCTGCAAACCCTGCTTGGCCTGCCGGAACCCGCCTACCGCCACCACGCCCTGATTCGGGATGAAGCCGGGCGGAAGCTGTCGAAATCGAGCCGCTCGACCGGCTTGCGGGAGTTACGCGACGCCGGTGCATCGCCCGTCGGCATCCGCGCTCTGGTGGGATTAGGTGAAGTTTCTCTGGGGTTTAGCCAAACACCGCCGTGACTCCAGGGGTTCCGCCGTGCCATGCTCGACTGACGGCCCGGGGGTTCGAAGGGGATACTTCGAAGGGGAATTATGGCGGCGAAAACGCGCCCAGCGCGCACTACGCGGACGTCCAGGCGATTGCCTCGGAAGCGGTCCGGGGCGGCCGGAAAGGTGCGCAAGCGCACCACCAAAGTGGTCGCGCCGGACGTGGTCCAGGCGGCGCTTGCCGCCTTTGCCCATGAGGTCCGCACGCCCCTGACCGGCATTCTCGCGATCAGCGACCTGCTCGCGACCTCGGATCTCGGGGAGCGGGAGCGGCGCTGGGCTGACACCATCAAGGCCGGTGCCGAGCATCTGGCGAGCCTCGCCACCCTGTTCGTGGACGCCGCCCGAACCGGGAAGGGTGGCGGCGCGCTGCGGCAGGATCTGTTCGACCTGCGGGCGCTGGCCCGCAGCGCCGGCGATTCGCTCGCCGGGCGCGCCGCGGCCAAGGGCCTCCAGGCCCAGGTCGAGCTCTCCGAAAAGCTGCCAGGGCTGGTGGTCGGCGATCCCGTCCGCCTGCGCGCTGCACTCGAGAACCTCATCGACAATGCGGTGAAGTTCACCGACCAGGGCGGCGTGGCGCTCGTGGTCGCGCCTTGGCGTCCAACCAAAGGCAAGAAAAACGACAAGATGAAGGGCAGGGTCGGCGTCGCCTTCGCGGTGTCCGACAGCGGCATCGGCCTGACCATGGCCGAGATCAAGCGGCTGTTCCGCCCGTTCACCCAGGCCAATGTCACCATCGCCTCGCGCTTCGGCGGCGCGGGCTTGGGGCTATCCTCGGTGAAGCAGCTGGCGCGCGGGATGGGTGGCGACATCTCGGTCGCACCGCGGCGCGGCGGCGGCGCCACCTTCACATTGACCGTGTCGCTGGACGCGGCGGGACCGGCCAGGTCCCGCAAGGCGAAGGGCGAAGCCGAGGCCGATGCGGCGGCCGCGCTGCGCGTGCTCAGCGTCGAGGACAATCCGTTCGGTCGCGTCGTGCTCAACACCATTTTGACCGAGCTCGGCCATCATGCCGAGTTCATCGGGCGCGGCGAGGACGCGGTGAACCGGCTGGCACAGGGGGCTTTCGACGCGGTGCTGATGGACATGGTGCTGCCGGGCATCGACGGCGTCGAGGCCATCCGGCGGATCCGCACCATGCCGGCGCCGCTCGCTCAAATACCCATCATCGGCGTCTCCGGGCGCGGCGAGGACGAGGCGGCCTCGCGCGAGGCGGGCGCCGACGCCTTCCTGGTCAAGCCCGTGTCTCCGCGTGCTTTAGCGACTGCGCTGCTTGAAGCGACACGCCGTGAGGTAGCCGCGACTTGATGATCGCGGCGTTGAGCTCGCCGCCGTAGACGAAGATCGCGGCGATGAAATACAGAAACACCAGCGCGATGATCACCGAGGCCAGCCCCGCATACATCGTCACGTAATTGTTGGCGAAGCGCGCCAGATATTGCCCGAACACGATGCCCGAGATCAGCGACGCCACCATGGTGAAGACGATGCCGGGCAGGATCTGGAGGAAGCTGCGCCGCCCCGCCGGCACCCACGCATGCAGGATGATCAGCGCCACCACCAGCGCGCCGATGGTGATGCCGTAGCGCAGCCAGGTGAGGATGCTCTCGTTGGACTCGACGAACAGCGGGATGTGGCGTCGCGTCGCCTCGATGATGAGTGGGCCGAGCACGATCAGGAACGCCATGGCAAGCGCGGTGAAGGCCGCAACCAGCGTATAGCCGATCGATTCCAGCCGCAGCCAATACCAGCGCCGCATCTCCACCACCGCATAGGCGCGGTTGAGCGCGACGCGGAGCGCCTCGACTCCGTTCGAGGCGAAATAGACCGACAGCGCCGCGCCGATGGTCAGCACGCCGGTGCGGGTCGTGGTCAGCACGTCGTGGATCTCGCCGGAAAGGCTGTCGGCGACCTGCTTGGGCCAGACCTCGAGCATCAGGCTGGCGGCCTGGTCGGCGAGCTCCTTGGAACCGAAGAAGCCGGCGAGCGAGGTCAGCACGATCAGGAACGGGAACAGCGCCATCAATGTCGACAGCGCGATGTGGCTCGCGATCGCCCAGCCGTCGTCGGCCAGGAACGTGTAGAACGCATCCATCACGACGACGTAGATGTAGCGGATGGCTTTCACGGCTTGCCCCGGCGCATACCATCTCCCCGCTTGCCGGGAGAGGCAAAGAAGACAGGCGACCTATGCAGATCAGAAATCATCCAGCTAGCTTCTGATATTATTGGCTTAAAAGCCAGATCGGCGACCAACCCAGTCGTCATTCTGGGGCGATGTGACGGGACCGCGCAAAGCGCGACCCAGAGCATCGAGCCCGGAATCCATTTCGCCGCGCGTGACGCTGCTTGATGGATTCCGGGCTCGCGCCACCGGGCCGCGTTGCCGACCCGTTGGCGCGCCCCGGAATGACGGGTGGGGGGAGATAGCGGACCGGCGCCCACGGTGTTATCTACCCCCGATGGCATCTATCCTGAGTACTTTCATTCTGCCGGCGGCGGCCGGTGCCGTGGCGTTGGTGCTGCTGCTCGGTCTCGTCAACATGATGCGCGGCGGCTCGCCCAACACCTCGCAGAAGCTGATGCGCTGGCGCGTGCTCCTTCAGTTCGTGGCGATTGTCATTGCCATGATCGCGGTCTGGGCGATGGGGCGTTGAACATGGTTGTGCTGAATCGCATCTATACGAAGACTGGTGACGACGGCACGACAGCGCTCGGCTCGGGCGAACGCCGTCCGAAGTATGATTTGCGCATCGAGGCCTATGGCACGGTGGACGAGACCAATGCCGCGATCGGCGTCGTGCGTCTCCATACCCATGATGCGCCCGAGTTCGATGCGATGCTCGGCCGCATCCAGAACGACCTGTTCGATCTCGGCGCCGACCTCGCCGTGCCCGAGCGTGAGGGCAAGGTGGAACGGCTGCGGGTGGTGGCAAGCCAGGTCGAGCGGCTCGAGCACGACATCGACGCGCTCAACGACAAGCTCGCGCCGCTCACTTCCTTCGTGCTGCCGGGGGGAACGCCCGCTGCCGCCTACCTCCATGTCGCACGCACGATATGCCGCAGGGCGGAACGCGTGATGGTGGAACTGGCGGCCCAGCCGGGCGAGCCGGTCGGCGCTGCTGGTATCCAGTATATGAATCGCCTGTCGGACTTCCTGTTCGTGGCCAGCCGCGCCGCCAACCATAACGGCGCCGGCGACGTGCTCTGGGTTCCAGGCCAGAACCGCTGACCCATTGGGGCGGCGCATTTCTAAGGTCTAAAATTTGGCCCCTTCGCGCGTTGACCGGGCCGGGTCAGGCCTTTAGGTTCCGCGCCAGTTGATACCCCCCTCCCAAATTGAGTGAAAGAGGATCGATGAAGGTCTTAGTGCCGGTAAAGCGGGTGGTCGATTACAACGTCAAGGTCCGCGTCAAGGGCGATGGATCGGGCGTTGAACTCGCCAACGTCAAGATGTCGATGAACCCGTTCGACGAAATCGCGGTCGAGGAAGCGCTGCGCCTGAAGGAAGGTGGCAAGGCCACCGAGGTCGTGGTGGTTTCCATTGGACCGGCGCAGGCGTCGGAGACGATCCGCACCGGTCTTGCCATGGGCGCCGATCGCGGCATCCTGGTGAAGGCCGAGGGCACCGTCGAGCCGCTCGCCGTCGCCAAGATCCTGAAGAAGGTCGCTGAGGAAGAGCAGCCGGGCCTGATCATCCTCGGCAAGCAGGCGATCGACGACGACAGCAACCAGACCGGCCAGATGCTGGCCGCGCTGCTCGGCTGGTCGCAGGCGACGTTCGCCTCGAAGCTCGAGGTCGAAGGAAGCGACTTCAAGGTCACTCGTGAAGTCGACGGGGGCTTGCAGACCGTGAAGCTGAAGGGACCGGCGATCGTGACCACCGACCTGCGTCTCAACGAGCCGCGCTACGCCTCGCTGCCCAACATCATGAAGGCGAAGAAGAAGCCGATCGCGGAGAAGACCGTCGCCGATTACGGCGTTGACGTCACCGCGCGCCTCGAGGTTCTCAAGACGACCGAGCCGGCGGGCCGCAAGGCCGGCGTCAAGGTCAAGGACGTCGCCGAGCTGGTGTCGAAACTCAAGAACGAAGCCGGGGTGCTCTGATGACGACGCTTCTGATTGCCGAACACGACAACGCGTCGTTGAAGGATGCGACCAACAAGGCCCTGACCGCGGCCGCCGCGCTCGGCGCGGACGTCGAGGTCCTGGTGGCCGGCGAGGGTGCCAAGGCCGCGGCGGATGCCGCCGCCAAGCTCGCGGGCGTGAAGAAGGTGCTGCTCGCCGATGGCGCGCTTTACGCGCACGATCTTGCCGAGCCGCTGGCCGCGCTGATCGTCTCGCTGGCCCCGTCCTATGACGCGATCGTCGCGCCCGCGACCTCGCGCTTCAAGAACGTGATGCCGCGCGTCGCAGCCCTGCTCGACGTCATGCAGGTCTCGGAGATCATCAAGGTGGTCGCCCCCGATACCTACGAGCGTCCGATCTATGCCGGCAACGCCATCCAGACGGTGAAGTCGAAGGACGCCAAGAAGGTCATCACGGTGCGGACCTCCACCTTCGCCGCAGCGGGCGAGGGCGGCAGTGCGCCGGTCGAGAGCGTTCAGGCGGCGGCTGATCCGGGCCTGTCGTCCTTCGTTGGCGAGGAGGTCGCCAAGAGCGACCGTCCCGAGCTGACCTCGGCGAAGATCATCGTCTCCGGTGGCCGTGCCATGCAGAGCCGCGAGAATTTCGCCAAATACATCGAGCCCCTCGCCGACAAGCTCGGCGCCGGCGTCGGTGCCTCGCGCGCGGCGGTGGACGCCGGCTATGCGCCGAACGACTGGCAGGTTGGCCAGACCGGCAAGGTCGTGGCCCCCGAGCTCTATGTCGCGGTGGGCATTTCCGGCGCGATCCAGCATCTGGCCGGCATGAAGGACTCCAAGGTGATCGTGGCGATCAACAAGGACGAGGACGCGCCGATCTTCCAGGTCGCCGATTACGGCCTGGTCGCCGACCTCTACCAGGCGGTTCCGGAGCTGACAGCCGAACTCGGCAAGCTCGGCAAGTAAAAGCCGTTCAAAACACCGGCCGGAGGTATACACTCCGGCCGGTGTTTCATTTTTGAGGCGTTTTCTTTGGCGTGGGGCACGCCGGGGGAGCGATCCAATCTAGGTTTCGAGCCAAGGTTCTGATTAAATCAAGGCTCTGATCAATCAGACCTCCCGGCTTGGGGGATAGGCAGGCGCGATATGCGCGCCGTTCCGGTGGATGACATTATGGCGGCAGTGATCAAGAAGGTCGGCGTGATCGGCGCGGGGCAGATGGGCAATGGCATCGCGCATGTTGCGGCGCTGGCTGGCTTCGACGTGGTGCTCAACGACGTTTCGGCCGATCGCCTCAAGTCGGGCATGGCCACCATCAACGGCAATCTGGCCCGCCAGGTCTCCAAGAAGGTCGTCACCGAGGAGGCCAAGACCAAGGCGCTGTCGCGCATCGTGGCCGCCGAGAAGCTCGACGATCTCGCCGACTGCGATCTCGTGATCGAGACTGCGGTCGAGAAGGAGGAGGTCAAGCGCAAGATCTTCCACGAGCTCTGCGCCGTGTTGAAGCCCGAGGCGATCGTCGCCTCGGATACGTCCTCGATCTCGATCACGCGCCTTGCCGCCGCCACCGACCGGCCCGAGCGCTTCATCGGCATCCACTTCATGAATCCGGTGCCGCTGATGGAGCTGGTGGAGCTGATCCGCGGCATCGCCACCGACGATGCGACCTTCGAGGCATCCAAGGAATTCGTCGCCAAGCTCGGCAAGCAAGTCGCGGTCTCCGAGGATTTCCCGGCCTTCATCGTCAACCGCATCCTGCTGCCGATGATCAACGAGGCGATCTACACGCTGTACGAAGGTGTCGGCAACGTCGAGGCGATCGACGCGGCGATGAAGCTCGGGGCGCACCATCCGATGGGTCCGCTCGAGCTTGCCGATTTCATCGGCCTCGATACCTGCCTGTCGATCATGCAGGTGCTGCACGAGGGCCTCGCCGACTCCAAGTACCGTCCGTGCCCGCTCCTGGTGAAATACGTCGAGGCCGGCTGGCTCGGCCGCAAGACCCAGCGCGGCTTCTACGATTATCGCGGCGCCAAGCCGGTTCCGACGCGCTGACGTCGTAGGGTGGGAAAAGGCGCAAAGCGCCGTGCCCACCGTGTCTCCGCAACTAGGATGCTGATTGGTGGGCACGCTTTGCTTTGCCCGCCCTACGGCTCCGTGACAATTCATGTCGCGTTAACCCCTCGCGCCTAGGTTACGGCCGGTACGAGGGTTCGCGTAATGGACATGATGGCAATGGTCAGCACCATGCTGGCCGCTCAGCAAGGCGCGTTGCAGTCGAATATCGCGGCGACGCTGACCAAGCAGAACATGGATATGGAGAAATCCACCATCCTGACGCTGATGGGCGCCGGTCAGCCCTCGCTCGCCAACGTCGGCCCCGGCGTCGGCGGCAATCTCAACGTTACGGCCTGAAACTCTTAAAGCGCCGCGGCGGCCTTGCCCGTCGCAGCCCGGATCAGCTTGAGCGCGTCCTCGCTCGCCCATTCCGCCGGTCCCGCGATCGTCGCGATCTCGCAGCCCTGCGGGTCGACCAGCACCGAGGTCGGCATGCCGAGCGCCCGGCCTATGGCCTTAAGATCCTGGAAAACCTTGGCTTTCTGATCGTTGAAATAGCCGAGCCGGGTCAAATTGGCCTCTTTCAGGAAGGTCTTGGGCTTCTCGGGGTCGCGGGTGTCGATATTGATCGCGACCACCTCGAAATTCGGGCCCGAAAGCTTGCCCTGGAGCTCGTCCAGCGCCGGCATTTCCTTCCGACAGGGCACGCACCAGGTGGCCCAGAGGTTCACCAGCAGCGTCTTGCCGCGGAAATCGGACAGCTTTTTCGGCTTGCCGTCGGCGTCCTCGAAAGCGAGGTCGGGCAGCTTCAGGGGCGCGCTCGCCATGGTCAGCGCCGCCACCTCGCCATGGGCGAGCGGGGCGATTTTTTGCGCCGTAGCCACTGCCGCCCGGCAGGCCGGATCGCCGGTAGGCGCCCGGCTCAGGCCCAGCCCGTACAGCGCAGCGAAGCCGGCCAGTCCGCCGACCGCCACGGTGGCGATGACGAGGGGGATCCGGCGCGTGGCGGAGGGCTTCGTGTCGAGCATATCGTTTGTCATCCGGTCGCAGATATGGCTATCAGGGGCCTCTTAATACGGCTGGCGGCGGCCAGCAAACGTGACCAGCGACAAGCAAGGCGTGAGCAGGGGATCATGAGCAACAAGATGTGGGGCGGCCGGTTCTCGGAACGTCCCGATGAGATCATGGAAGAGATCAACGTCTCCATCGACGTCGATCGTCACCTCTATGCCCAGGACATTGCCGCGTCCAAGGCCCACGCCGCGATGCTTGCCACGCAGGGCATCATCACGGCCTCTGATGCGAAAAATATCGGCAAGGGTCTAGACACGATTTTGTCAGAGATCGGCAAGGGCGGCTTCACGTTCAAGCGCGCGCTCGAGGACATTCACATGAATGTCGAGAGCCGCCTGTCCGAGCTGATCGGCCCCGCCGCCGGCCGGCTGCACACCGCGCGCTCGCGCAACGACCAGGTCGCCACCGACTTCCGTCTCTATGTCCGCGACGTCATCGACGAGACCGATGCCGCGCTCGCCGCGTTCCAGCAGGCGCTGGTCGCGCGCGCGCTGGAGCATGCCGGCACCGTGATGCCCGGCTTCACGCATCTGCAGACCGCGCAGCCCGTGACCTTCGGCCATCATTTGCTCGCCTATGTCGAGATGGCCGCGCGCGACCGCGGCCGTTTCCAGGACGCCCGCAAGCGGCTCAACGAATCGCCGCTCGGCGCCGCCGCGCTTGCCGGCACCTCGTTCCCGATCGACCGCCACGCGACCGCAAAGGCGCTTCTGTTCGACCGGCCGATGGCGAACTCGCTCGACGCGGTCTCCGACCGCGACTTCGTGCTGGAGACGCTGTCGGCGGCTTCCATCTGCGCCGTGCACATGTCGCGCTTTGCCGAGGAGATCGTGATCTGGACCTCGCCGCTGGTCGGCCTCATCCGCCTCAGCGACAAGTTCACCACCGGCTCCTCGATCATGCCGCAGAAGCGCAACCCGGATGCCGCCGAGCTCGTACGCGCCAAGACCGGCCGCGTCATCGGTGCGCTCAACGGTCTCCTGATCGTGATGAAGGGCCTGCCGCTCGCCTACCAAAAGGACATGCAGGAGGACAAGCAGGGCGCGATGGAGGGCTTTGCCGCGCTGTCGCTCGCCATCCGCGCCATGACCGGCATGGTCCGCGACCTCGCGCCCGATGAGGCCAAGATGAAGGCCGCCGCCGGCGAGGGCTATGCCACCGCGACGGATCTGGCCGACTGGCTGGTGCGGACGCTGAAGATGCCGTTCCGCGAGGCGCACCACGTCACCGGCCGCATCGTGGCCAAGGCCGCCGAGGGCGGCGTGGCGCTGCACGAGCTGCCGCTGAAGGAGATGCAGGCGATCGAGCCCAGGATCACCAAGGACGTGCTCGGCGTGCTCTCGGTCGAATCGTCGGTGAAGAGCCGGACCAGCTTCGGCGGTACCGCGCCGAAGAACGTGGCGTCGCAGGCAAAGAGCTGGGCGAAGCGGCTGGAAAAAGAGCGAAAATTGGGCTGAGGGGCAAAATTTCGCTTATGTTTCATGGTCATCCGGCTCTCGCCAGAGCGCGCCAATCTCTGTATGGTGCGCCCCGCGTAGTGGGGAATTCGTCGTGACGTCAAAGTTTCGCCCGGCCGGCTCGGGGTGGGCCATCATTGTCTTGAGCCTGACGGCGCTCGCGCTTGCCGGCTGCGGCCGCAAAGGTCCCCTCGACCTGCCGCCGACCGCCTCCGGCGCGTCCACGGCCAACGTCGCAGCTCCAACCGACACCGAGACCGCAGCCCAAAAGACGCCGAGCCTGTTCAACCCCAGCTCCGCCGCCGACGCCGCCCCCGCGGCGTCCAAGGGCAAGAAGAAACCGTTTATTCTCGACCCGCTCCTGGACGACCAACCCAGCAAATAGGCTGGGGCAACTGAGCCAACGCCATGAACCATTTCGACTACCGCAACGGCGTGCTGCACGCCGAGGCGGTGAACCTGTCCGAGCTGGCCGCAACCGTCGGCACGCCGTTCTATTGCTATTCGACCGCGACGCTGGAGCGGCATTACCGCGTCTTCGCCGATGCTTTCGCCGGCGAGAAGGTGCTGGTCTGCTACGCCATGAAGGCGAACTCCAACCAGTCGGTGCTGCGTACGCTCGCCAGGCTTGGCGCCGGCGCCGACGTGGTCTCCGGCGGTGAATTGAAGCGTGCTCTGGCCGCGGGTATCCCCGCACGCAAGATCCTGTTCTCCGGCGTCGGCAAGACGGAAGACGAGCTGCGCGCTGCGCTCGCCGCCGACATCCTCTGCCTCAACGTCGAATCCGAGCCGGAGCTCGAGCTGTTGTCGCGCCTTGCGACCGAGATGGGCAAGACCGCGCGGATTTCCGTGCGCGTCAATCCCGATGTCGACGCCGGCACGCATGCCAAGATCTCCACCGGCAAGTCCGAGAACAAGTTCGGCATCCCGATCGCGCATGCCCGCGAGGTCTATGCGCGCGCGGCGAAGCTGCCCGGGATCCAGGTGACCGGCACCGACGTGCATATCGGCAGCCAGATCACCGATCTGTCGAAGATGGAGACGGCGTTTCGCATCCTCTCCGAATTCGTGCAGACGCTGCGTGCCGACGGCCACGACATCTCGCATGTCGATTTCGGCGGCGGCCTCGGCATTCCCTATTACATGGATCGCGAGGCGCCGCCGGCGCCCGATGCCTATGCCGCCATGGTCAAGCGCGTCAGCCATAATCTCGGCTGCACGCTGATGTTCGAGCCGGGCCGCATGATCGTCGGCAATGCCGGCATCCTGGTTGCCAAGGTGATCTATGTGAAGCACGGCGACGGCAAGAATTTCGTCATCATCGACGCTGCGATGAACGATCTGATCCGCCCGACGCTGTATGAGGCCCATCACGATATCCTGCCGGTAACGCAGCCGGCCCGGGACGCGGCCACGATGGTGGCCGATGTCGTCGGGCCGGTCTGCGAGACCGGCGACTATCTCGCGCTCGACCGCACGCTGCCGACGCCGAAGGCGGGCGATCTCCTCGCCATCATGACCGCCGGCGCCTATGGCGCGGTGCAGGCCGGCACCTACAACACGCGGCCGCTGGTGCCCGAGGTGCTGGTGAAGGACGACCAATACGCCGTGGTTCGCCCGCGCATCGATGTCGAGCAACTGATCGCGATGGACACGCCGGCGCCGTGGCTGTGAGGCGTGTCGTGATCTCATCGTGAGACGCGACGTAACCTCGACAATTTCGGTGTCGTCCTGGCGAAAGCCAGGACCCATTACCCCAGGGAGTACTTTGGCGGGAGGCTGGTAACCACGAGTCTTCGCCAAACCTCGCCCTGTGGTAATGGGTCCTGGATCAGCGCTTGCTACGCTCGCTTGTCCAGGACTACCTGGAAAGGGGATGCGCGAGAAAACTACTTCCCCGCCAAACCGCCCGTCTTTCCCCCAACCACAACCCCCGCCTTCTTCTCGATCGGCTTGATCGCCGCGGTGAAATCGGAATCGGCGCCTTCCGCGCTGATCACGGTCTCCCACAGGCGCCCCACGGCGTCCGCGACCTCCATCGACAGGCCGAGCTGCTTCATTTCCTCCAGCGCGAGGCGCACGTCCTTCACCATCAGCCCCGTGGCGAAGCCGAAATCGAACGTGCGCGGCAGCACCGAGCGCGGAAACTTGTCGCGGCTCGCAGTATTCATGCCCGAGCCGGCATTGATGACGTCGATCATCACGGCGGGATCGAGCCCGGCCTTCACACCCATGACGACCGCCTCCGACGTCGCCACGATCGCGGTGGCCGAGAGGAAATTGTTGGCGAGCTTCATGGTCTGCGCGGCACCCGGCTTCTCGCCGATGAAGAACACTTTTCCGATCACATCGAGCGCCGGCTTGAGCAGCTCGAACTCCGCCTTCGGCCCCGACACCATTACCGCCAGCGTGCCCTTCTCGGCGCCGCCGACGCCGCCGGAGACGGGGCAGTCGATCTGTACGATGTCGCGCTTGGCGAGCAGGCCGTGAATCTTCGAAGCCATCGTCGAGCCGACGGTGGACAGATCGATGAAGCGCTTGACGCGGCTCCCCTCGATCACGCCGTTCGTCCCCGTTGCAACTTCGAGCGAAGCCTGCAGCGAGGGCAGGCTCGCCATCACGGTCTCGACCTGATCGGCAACGTCCTTTGGCGACGTCGCCGGCGTCGCACCGCGCGCCACGAGCTTGTCCACGACCTCCTTGCGCGTGTCGAACACGACGAGCCGGTTGCCAGCCTCGATCAGGCGCCGCGCCATCGGAAAACCCATGTTTCCGAGGCCGATGAATCCGATGTCCATGGTGTTCCTTGTGTTGATTATTCGTTGTTGTCGTGAAAATCCGCGCTCTATCCCCGGTGTCGTCCCGGACAAGCGCGCCTCAAGCGCGCGCAGATCCGGGACCCATAGCCCCAGGAGCAGTCGCAGCGCGAAAGCGGTCACTCCGAGTCCCGCTAACCACATCCGCCTGTGGGTATGGGTCCCGGATCGGCGCTACGCTCCGCTTCGCTTGTCCGGGACGACAGTGGCGAGAGCCTGCCCCCTCACGCCTTCCCATCAATCTCCGCGAACACCTCGCGCGCGATGCGAAAGCTGTCGACTGCGGCCGGCATGCCGCCGTAGATCGCGACCTGCATCAGGATCTCGCGGATCTCGTCGCGGGTGACGCCGTTGGTGAGCGCGCCCTTCAGATGCGCACGGAATTCGTGCTGGCGGTTGAGGATCGCGATCATCGCGATGTTGAGCATGCTGCGGGTCTTGCGCGGCAGCTCCTCGCGGCCCCACACCGTGCCCCAGCAATATTCGTTGAGCATCTCCTGGAACGGACGGTTGAAGTCGTCGACGTTCTTCAGGGCGTTGTTGACATAGGCTTCCCCCAGCACCGCTTTGCGGACTTCCAGGCCCTTGTCGTGCATCTTCTTGTCCATGGCGTTTCCTTCGTTTCCCTTTGCATGTCCCTTGGATGGCGGCGCGGAAATTACGGGGTTGCGGCGGGCCAGTCACGTCCTCGTGTTATGCGGGAAAAGGGGTGTCTCCCGTACAGGAACGGATGCCTCAGTGCTGCCGTTGTGATACGCTCTTCTCCACCGGGCAACCTGGAGAGCTTATTGAACGGCGTCACCCCTGACCCGTCAGACCCGATCCGCGATGGCGACGCTCTGTCGCGGTTGAAGCTGGCGCAGGCCCTCGATCGGGCGAGATATGCCATCGCGTGGGAGCGTGCCTGGCCGAATCTGGCGCGGCTTCTGACCGTCGTCGGCCTGTTCCTGGCGCTGTCCTGGGCCGGTCTCTGGCTGGCGCTGCCGTTCCTTGCCCGCGCCATCGGTCTCGTCGTTTTCGCCGGCATCGCGATTGCCGCCCTGTTCCCGCTGGTTCGCTTCCGCTGGCCGAGCCGCGAGGAGGCTTTGGGCCGGCTCGATCGCGGCTCCGGCATCCGTCACCGCCCGGCCACCACGCTCACGGACACGCTGACCTCGCAGGACCCGGTTGCGAAGGCGCTGTGGCAGGCGCAGCGTGAGCGCACGCTGGCCTCGCTCAAGCGCATCCGCGCCGGTCTGCCGCACCCGCGGCTCGCTCTGCACGATCCCTGGGCGCTGCGTGCGCTGGTCATGGTGATGCTGGTTGCGACCTTCTTCGCCGCCGGCGACGAGCGTGCGATGCGGCTAGGGGCGGCCTTCGACTGGAACGGCGTGCTGGCGCCGACCAATGTTCGCGTCGATGCCTGGGTCACGCCGCCGCTCTACACCGGCAAGCCGCCTGTGATCCTGTCGGCCGCCAACAGGGAGGCCGCGGCGCTGCCCGCCAGCGGTCCGCTCGCCGTTCCCGCCGGCTCGACCCTGATCGTGCGTTCCTCCGGCGGCAGCCTGGATGTCGCCGTCTCCGGCGGCCTCAAGGAGGTCGCCCCCACTGAAGCCACGCCCAAGGGCACCAACGAGAAGCATTTCGCGATCACCGGCGACGGCACCGCGCATGTCCGCGCGCCCTCCGGCCAGCCGCAATGGGCGTTTGCGGCAACGCCGGACCGCGCGCCGACGATTGCGCTGGCCAAGGATCCGGAGCGCCAGGCGCGCGGCGCGCTTCAGCTCTCCTACAAGATCGAGGACGATTACGGCGTCACCGGCGCCGAGGCGCACATTGGCCTGCGCGCCGCCGACGCCAAGGACGGCGCGAAGGAAGCCACCAAGGACGCCGATACCAAGGCGGCCGCACGGCCGCTGTTCCAGCCGCCGCAATTCCCGCTGGTGCTGCCGAATGCGCGCACCCGCAACGGCGTCGGCCAGACGGTGAAGGACCTCAGCGAGGACCCCTATGCCGGCGCCGACGTCACGCTGACCCTCACCGCCAAGGACGAGGCCGGCAACGAGGCTAGAAGCGAACCCTTCAACATGCGCCTGCCCGAGCGGCTGTTCACGAACTCGCTCGCGCGCGCACTGATCGAGCAGCGCCGCATCCTCGCGCTCGACGCCAACAAGAATTCCGACGTCTATGCCGCGCTCGACGCGCTGATGATCGCGCCCGAATTGTTCACCCCGGATGCCGGCTGCTATCTCGGTCTCCGCAGCCTCGCGCTCCAGCTCGAGGCGGCCCGCACCGACGACGCGATGCGCGACGTCGTGGCGAGCATGTGGGCGTTCGCGGTCACCATCGAGGACGACGGTGTCGCCGGCAGCGTCAACGCGGCGCTGCGCTCGGCGCAGGACGCGCTCAAGCGGGCGCTGGAGCGCGGTGCCGGCGAGGACGAGATCAGGGTGCTGACGCAAAAGCTCCGCGAGGCCATGGCCGGCAAGGTGCGCGACCTCGCCCGGCGCGCCGAGCAAAATCCGCTGGGACCCCGGCAGCCGTTCCCCGCGGAGGTCCAGCTCATCCTCGACAAGGCCGTCGAGCTGCGACAGAAGACCCAGCACGCGACGCCCGAGCAGCTCGAGGAGCTGGCGCAGCAGCAGGACGCATTGCGTCAGCAGCTTCAGGCCTATCGCAAGTCGGCGAGCAACCGGGCCAAGGCGGGGGACGACGGGGCCAATCAGTTTACGCGGGACCGGAAATGCGGAAGCTAGCGCGCGTGCCAGTCTTGAGGGCGATCTCGATCGCCTGCCTCGCCTTCCTGTTGGGAGGCCTTCCGTCCGTCGCTGCCCAGCAGGATCAGGATCCCGATGCGCTGCTCGATGGCGCGGAAAAGGCGATGCAGGATGCCGGCGATAACCTCCGACAGAAGGAATCCGGGCGCAGCCTGAACAATCAATCCGATGCCATTCAGAAGCTCGAGGAGTACAAGCGCGCGACGGAAAGGAACCAATCCTCCAATCGCGATCGCTCCGTCATCACGCAGCGGGATCTGGAAGATCTCCTGAAGCAGATCGAGAAGGCGGCGCGCGAAGGCAATCGCGAGGCGGCGCAGCGCATGCTCGAGCAGCTGGCGCAGATCATGGAAAATCTCCAGATGGCGCAGCCCGGGCAATCCGGCGACAGCGACATGGAGCAGGCGCTCAACGAGCTCAGCGACATGATCCGCAAGCAGCAGCAATTGCGCGACAAGACCTACAAGCAGGGCCAGGACTCCCGGCGTGACCGCTCGCGCGGCAAGCAGCAGGGCGATCAGTCGATGTCGGACCTCCAGCAGGACCAGCAGGCGCTGCGCGACCGGCTGAAGAAGCTGCAGGACGAGCTCGCCAAGCGCGGCCTCACGCAGAAGGGACAAAAGGGCCAGAAGGGGCAGAAGGGCCAGCAGGGCGATCAGGGACAGCCCGGTCAGGATGGCGATCAGGACGGTGACGATGACGACGGCAGCCTGGACACCGCCGACGGTGCCATGGGCGATGCGGGCTCAAAGCTCGGCGAGGGCAATGCAGACGGCGCCGTGGACTCGCAGGGCAAGGCTCTCGACGCCTTGCGCAAGGGTGCGCAGAAGATGGCCGAGGCGATGCAGCAGGGGGATGGCGAGGGGCAGGGCGATGGTCCGGGCAACCGGGCCGGCCGCCAGCAGAGCGGCGGCAATCAGACCGATCCGCTCGGTCGCCCGCTTCACGGCCGTGAGTTCGGCGACGACTACACGGTCAAGATCCCCGGCGAGATCGACGCCCAGCGCGTCCGCCGCATCCTCGAAGAGCTCCGCCGCCGCTTAGGGGATACCTCGCGTCCGCAGATCGAGCTCGATTATATCGAGCGGCTGCTGAAGGATTTTTGAGGCGAGAACCCGGTTATCTCCCCAATGTCGTCCTGGCGAAAGCCAGAACCCATTACCCCAGGGAGTGGTTTGGCGAAGACTCGTCGTCCGGTACGGCTATCGATTCCTAAAAGATAGGCCTCGCGGTATGGGTCCTGGCCTTCGCCAGGACGACACCGTGTATGAGGGACGAGGATCGCGTAACAGCAGTGCTACAAGTGCGGCGCGCGCTACCTCTTCTTCGCCGCCAGCGCGTCCGCCACCGCCGTGCGGATGTCGGCGACCGAGAACGGTTTTGTCACGACGTCATGCACCAGCGCGTTGAGGTTCGAGGCGCGCTCGCGCTGGTCGGCAAATCCCGTCATCAGCAAAATCGTCAGGTCGGGGAAATCGCGCGCGGCGGAGAGCGCCAGCGCGATGCCGTCCATGACCGGCATCTGGATGTCGGTGAGCAGCAAATCGAATGCGCCGTCCTCGCGGGTCAGGATCTCAAGCGCCTCGGCGCCGTCCTGCGCGGTCACGGTCTCGTGCCCGTCCATGGCGATGGCGCGCGCCACCAGCTGGCGCATCGAATCCTCGTCGTCGGCGATCAAGATTTTTGGCATGGGACCAACCTTGGGACCAACCTCCCGTGCGGACCTTGCGAGCCTGATTACACGCTGCCGCCGGCAATGTCGCGCCGGTTGAAGAAGCGAACGTCGATATTGCGGCCCTCCGGCGGCGGGGAGGCCAGGCGCGAGCGGAAGAAGGCGCGCTCGCCGGGCCGCAGCACGGTCTGCTCCAGCACCGTATTCCAAGCATAGATCTCCGCGCCCTGCGCGTCGCGCACCGCGAAGCGCAGCCGCGGGATATCGAGCGGCTTCTTGCCCTCGCCGACGATGACGCCCTCGATCACCAGCACCTGCTTACCGTCAACGGTCTCGCTGGAGAGCTTCACGTCCTTGAAGGCCAGCCCGCGCAGGTTAACGTCGAGGCCGACCATCTTGTAGAAGGCCGCGGTCTGCGGCAGCAGCCGAACCATGTCGCCGCGCCAGACGATCAGGGCCAGCACCAGCGCGCCCATGGCGGCGCAGGCGGTCGGCAGGCCGAAATGGGACTTTCGCGGCGCCGCCGTGGGGGCCTGACGCCTCACCCGTGCCCCGCGCCGGCTGAACAGGCCGCGGAACCAGGACTGGTGCTGCGCGCCGTCGACCTCGTCCTCGGCGTCCCGGGCCGCCGCCGACCACTCGTCCTCGGTCTCCTTGGCGTCCTCCTCCGGCCAGTCGCTGGCGATGGAGGGGCTGTCGACCACAGGCGTGTCAGTGGCGCCGTCGTCCTTGGCGTAGGAGTTCCACTGCTCGGCGAGGTCGGACTGGTCGTCGGCCTGGCTGGCGGCGGCCATGGCCGGGACGGACGCCTCCTCGATGGCATCCTCGGCATAGGCGACCCAGGTCTGCTTGCACCGGGAGCAGCGGACTGTCCGCCCGTTCGCCCCCAGGCTTGCAAGCTTGATGGCGTAGGATGTCGTACAATGGGGGCAGACGATATGCATGGACGAGCCTTGATGCATGAACGAGTCTTGACGATGCCAAGGTCGCGGAGACCCGGGCGTACTGGATGCTACAGGGCGACCGTTAACGAACCGGAAACCATAACGGTCGCAAAAACCGTTGATCGCGTGTGGCGGAGCGTCGCGTCGCGGCCATCGCCCCCTCTCGAACGGAGCTGAGCTTGGTTCGGTTCGAAAATGTCGGATTGCGTTACGGCCTGGGGCCGGAGATCCTGCGTGACCTCAATTTCCAGATCCCGGCGCACTCCTTCCAGTTCCTCACCGGCCCGTCCGGCGCCGGCAAGACCTCGCTCTTGCGCCTGCTGTTCCTGTCGCACCGGCCGACGCGCGGCCTCGTCAACCTGTTCGGCCACGACATCTCGCAGCTCGGCAAGGACGAGATCGCCGACTTGCGCAAGCGCATCGGCATCGTGCTCCAGGATTTCCGCCTGCTCGACCACATGACGACCTACGAGAACGTCGCGTTGCCGTTTCGCGTCATGGGCCGCAGCGAGTCGAGCTATCGCAAGGAGGTCATCGACCTCTTGCGCTGGGTCGGACTCGGCGAACGCATGGACGCGCTGCCGCCGATCCTGTCCGGCGGCGAGAAGCAGCGTGCGGCGATCGCGCGCGCCGTGATCTCGCGGCCGCAGCTTCTGCTCGCGGACGAGCCGACCGGCAGCGTCGATCCGACGCTCGGCCGCCGCCTGCTGCGCCTTTTCATCGAGCTCAACAAATCGGGCACCGCCGTCATCATTGCGACCCACGACATCGGCCTGATGGATCAGTACGAGGCGCGGCGGCTGGTGCTGCATCAGGGCCGGCTGCACGTCTATGAGTAAGCCCGACGAGCGCGGCGTGCTGGTCGACCTCGGACAGGAGCGTCCGCAGCTTCCGGCCAAGGCGCGCAACATGTCGCCGATCGTGCCGCGCGCCTCGATCCACGGCCGTGCGCTGGTTGCCGTCGTCGCCATCATGACCTTCCTCGCTTCGATGACCACGGGCACGGTGCTGCTGGTCAGCGCCTCCGCCGCCGAATGGCAGTCGGACGTCGCGAGCGAAATCACCATCCAGGTTCGTCCGCAGTCCGGGCGTGACCTCGAGCGCGACACCGCCGCGGTGACCGAGGCGATGCGCGCGCAAGCCGGTATCGTCGAGGTCAAGCCGTTCACCAAGGACGAGAGCGGCAAGCTGCTCGAGCCCTGGCTCGGCACCGGACTGTCGATGGACGATCTGCCGGTTCCGCGCATGATCATCGCGCGCGTGCAGCCCGGCACGGCGCTCGATCTCGCCGCCTTGCGCGCCCGCGTGACGCAAGTGGCGCCAAGCGCCAGTGTCGACGATCACCGCGCCTGGATCGAGCGCATGCGCTCGATGACCAACGCAACCGTGCTCGCCGGTCTCGGCATCCTCGCGCTCGTCATCATCGCGACGATCATCTCGGTCTCGTTCGCGACCCGCGGCGCCATGGCGGCGAACCGTCCGATCGTCGAGGTCCTGCATTTCGTCGGCGCCGGCGACCGCTACATCGCCAACCGCTTTCTGCGCCATTTCCTCAGGCTGGGCCTGGAGGGCGGCGTGATCGGCGGCGGCGCCGCCATGCTGGTGTTCGGCTTCTCCGAGTCGATCGCCGGCTGGTTTTCGGGGACGCCCGTCGGCGACCAGTTCGCGGCCCTGCTCGGCACCTTCTCGCTGCGGCCCTCCGGCTATGTCGTGCTCGCGGTGCAGGCGGTGCTGATCGGCGCCATCACCGCCGTCGCCTCGCGCCAGACGCTGTTCGCGACGCTGAATGATGTGGATTGAGGTTGTGCTTCTTCCTTCCCCCGTGTGGGAGAAGGTGAATAAACCGGACTCCACTTCGCCTCAAAACGTTTTAAAATCATCCGGGAAGGGATTACCGACATCGCATGACCTCGCCGACCGACGATCGATCGCCGAAATTGCCGCGCGGCTGGCTGCGCGCAGCCGTGGTGTCGACGATCGCGTTCGCCTTCGTCGGCGCGGCGGCGGGCTTCATCGCGTTCCTGTCGCAGTTGCGCGGCGCCGAGATCGCGCCGGACCGCAAGGCGGACGGCATCGTGGTCTTGACCGGCGGCTCCTCGCGGGTGTCGGATGCGATGGAGTTGCTGGCTGCCGGCTACGGCAGGCGGCTCCTGATTTCCGGGGTGCATCCGACCTCGACCGCAAGCGACATCTCGCGGACCCTGCCGGAGAACCAGTCCTTCATGACCTGCTGCGTCGACCTCGACCGCACCGCGCTCTCGACCCGCGGCAACGCGGCGGAGGCGCGGCGCTGGGCGCAGGCGCGCCGCTTCAAGTCGCTGATCGTGGTGACCTCGAACTATCACATGCCGCGCGCGCTGGTGGAATTCTCGCACGCGATGCCGGAGACGATTCTGATCCCGTTCGCCGTGGTCGGCGACAAATGGCGCGAGGAGCCGTGGTGGGCCTCGGCGTCCACCTTGCGGCTGCTGCTGTCGGAATATGTCAAATATATCGCGGCCGAAGTCAGGGTGCGGCTGGAGGATTTCGGGATTGACCTTTCGCCCGAAGTATCGGAGCAGCCTCCCGGGATGCAGCCGAAGCGGCCCGCCACTGCACAGGCCAATTGATCGGCAATTGATCGGATCGTCGATGTTCTTGATTTTCCTGCGCTCGCTCGTGTTCAACGTGCTGTTCTACGCCGTGCTGGTGTGTCTCGCGATCGTGGCGCTGCCGACCTTTGCAATGCCTCCGCGCGCCATGCTGACGGTCGCGCAATGGTGGGCGAAGGCGACGCTGGTCCTGATGCGCGCGATCTGCAACATCAAGGTGGAATTCCGCGGGCAGGAGAAGATCCCGCAGGGGCCGCTGGTGATCGTGGCAAAGCATCAGTCGTTCTGGGAAACCTTCGTGTTGCCGGGGTTCTTCGATCGCCCGATCTTCATCCTCAAGCGTCAGCTCATGCAGATCCCGGTGTTCGGTCAGTTCCTGGTCAAGACCGGGATGATCGCGATCGACCGCAAGGCCGGCGTGAAGGCGCTGCTGGACATGACGCGGCGGGCGCGCGACGCGGTGCGCAGCGGCCGCCAGCTCGTGATCTTTCCGGAAGGCACGCGCCGCGCGCCGGGCGCGCCCCCCGACTACAAGACCGGTTTTGCGCAGATCTATTCGTCCTGCGGCGTGCCGTGTCTGCCGATCGCCCTCAATTCCGGCCTGTTCTGGCCGCGCCGCACTTTCATGCGCTATCCCGGCACGCTGGTGGTGGAGTTTCTCGATCCGCTGCCGCCGGGCCTGCCGAAGGACGAGTATCTCTCCCGCGTGCAATCGGCGATCGAAGAGGCGACCGACCGCCTCGTCGAAGCGGGCCGCAAGGAGCAGGAGCAGCTGATCGGTTCGGCGCCGAGCTACGCGCCGACTGGCAGCTAGCGGCTTTCGCGATCTTCGCTCGGAGCCGGCGCGTGCAGGGAATGCGCCTCCCCATGCAGCATCGTCGCGAGCTGATGCAGTTGCGTGTCGCGAAAGCCTTCGGCCTCGATCGCCTTCACCGTCGCCGTCACGTAGTCGCGGTTGGCCCCGGACTGGCCGTGCCCCTGGAGCACGTGGCGATGCTGATCGGCGAGCGACAGCCGGCCGGCATATTGCACATGGCCGCGGTCGACGACATAAGCGAGTGCGGAGACGCGCTGCCGCGCATCGTTCTCCAGCCACACCGAACGCATCACCTCGCGATAGACCGACGTCACCTGCTCGCGTTCGCGCAAATAGGCAACGACGTCGGCACGGTTCTTTTCGGCGACGCGGAAGGCGATGCCGCGACAGGCGCCGCCGCGATCGAGCCCGAGCACCAGGCCCGGCTTCTCCGGCGTGCCGCGATGCACGAAGGAATAGACGCAGAGCGCACGATGCTCGCCGACCAGCCGCGCCGGGACGCGCTCCTCGAATTCGAAGCCCGGCCGCCACATCAGCGAGCCGTAGCCGAACACCCAGAGGTCGCCGTTGGCTGTGGTGACGGATGGGAGGGTGATTTCCGACATGGCGGGCACGGCTACCAGAACCGCGCCCCCAAGCGAAGCGAATTCTCCGCCTTTCGGAGCAAGCCAACCTCGCTTACATTTGACAAAATCTGAGGCCAAAGGGTCGCCGCATGTCCAATCTGACCGTTGCCGCAGGCCGCCGCCCCCGTTGGGGCCTTTTCATCGCTCCCATTCTCCTCCTGATCCTCGCCGTCGCGTGGAGCTGCTTCTGGTTCTACGCCGCTTCGCAGGCCGAAATCGCCGCAGACGCCTGGCGCGCGCAGGAGGCCAAGTCCGGCCGCATCTATGATTGCGCCAAGCGCTCGATCGCGGGCTTCCCGTTCCGCTTCGAGGTCCAGTGCTCCGGCGCCAGCGTCGCCCTGGTCTCGCAGAACGCGAGCAAGACGCCGTTCACGGCGAGGCTCGACAACATCCTGGTCGTCGCCCAGGTCTACGATCCCAAGCGCGTCATCGCCGAATTCTCGGCGCCGGCGACCCTCACCGACGGCGTTACGCAAAACACCTTCGTGGTGAACTGGAGCAGGGGCCGCAGCAGCGTGGTCGGCCTGCCGGCGGTGCCGGACCGCGCCTCCATCGTGTTCGACGATCCCGTCATCAACCGGCTCGACGGCAGCGTGCAGGTGCCGCTCGCGCGCGCCAAGCAGGTCGAGCTGCACGGGCGCCTCGCGGACGGATCGCCGTCCGATCATCCCGTGATCGAGACCGTGCTCCACGTCGCGCAGGGCAGCATCCAGGGTGTTCACCCCTTGCTCGCCGAGCCGTTCGAGGCGGACACGCGCGCCAAGGTCACCGGGCTCTCCGACCTCACCCCAAAGCCATGGCCGCAACGCTTCCGCGAGATCCAGGCCGCCGGCGGCCATATCGAGATCGTGCAGTCGCGGATCCAGCAGGGCGAGATGATCGCGGTCGCGGCCGGCACGCTCGGGCTCTCGGCCAATGGCCGACTCGACGGCGAATTGCAGATGACGGTGACGGGCCTCGAGCGCGTGATCCCGGCGCTGGGTATCGAGAAAATGCTGGAAGAGGGTGTGCCGCAGGCAACCCTCGACCGCGTCGCACCCGGCGTGAAGTCGCAGGATCTCAACAATCTGTTCGGCGCGCTCGATCGCGCCGTTCCCGGCCTCGGCAAGGTCATCAAGCAGAACGCCAATGCCGGCGTCGCCGCCGGCATCAATTCGATCGGCACCGAGAGCACGCTGGAAGGCAAGAAGGCCCGCAGCTTCCCGCTGAAGTTCGTCGACGGCGCCGTGCTGCTCGGCCCGGTCAAGGTCGGCCAGATTCCGCCGCTGTATTGAAACCTCTCTCGTCATTCCGGGGCGATGCGTAGCATCGAACCCGGAATCCATTTCACCGCGTGCGCTGTGGCCCAATGGATTCCGGGCTCGCCCTTCGGGCGCCCCGGAATGACAGGAGCTACGGCTTCTTCAGCGCCGCATGCGGCCGGCCGAAGTCCGGCGCCGCCGAATCCTGGCCGATCTCGACGATGCCGCGACGGATGGCGCGGGTGCGGGTGAAGTGGTCGAACAGCGCTTCGCCGTCGCCGCGCCGGATCGCGCGGGTGAGTTTTGCCAGATCCTCGGTGAAGGTGCCGAGCATCTCCAGCACGGCTTCCTTGTTGGCGAGGAAGACGTCGCGCCACATCGTCGGGTCGGACGCCGCGATGCGGGTGAAGTCGCGGAAGCCGCCGGCGGAGAACTTGATCACTTCCGATTCCGTCACCTGCGCCAGCTCGTCGGCGGTGCCGACGATGGTGTAGGCGATCAGATGCGGCAGATGGCTGGTGATCGCGAGCACGAGATCATGATGATCCGGCGTCATCACCTCGACCTTGGCACCCATCGCAGCCCAGAAGGCGCGCAAGCGATCGGTGGCCGACGCGTCGACGCCTTCCGGCGGGGTGAGGATGCACCAGCGGTTGATGAAGAGCTCGGCAAAGCCGGAATCCGGCCCCGAGTGCTCGGTGCCCGCCACGGGGTGCGCCGGCACGAAATGAACGGTCTTCGGCAGATGCGGCGCCATGTCCCTGACGATCGCGCCCTTCACAGAGCCGACGTCGGAGACGATCGCGCCGGGCTTCAGATGCGCGGCGATCTCCTGCGCCACCGGTCCGCAGGCGCCGACGGGAATGCAGAGGATGACGAGATCGGCATCCTTCACCGCTTCCGCATTGGTCGCCACGACCTGATCGACGATGCCGAGCTCGAGCACCCGCGCGCGCGTCTTCTCCGAGCGCGCGGTGGTGACGATCTCGCCGGCCAGGCCCTGGAGCTTCGCAGCGCGCGCGATCGAGCCGCCGATCAGGCCGAAGCCGATCAGGGCGATGCGCTGGAAGTGCGGCTGTACGCTCATTTGCCGGCCATGAAGTCGCGCAAACCGTCCACGACGAGGCGGTTGGCCTCCTCGGTGCCGATGGTCATGCGCAGGGAATGCGGCAGGCCGTAATTCTTCAATGCCCGCAGCACGAGGCCTCGCTTGGTGAGGAAGGCGTCGGCGTCGTCCGAGGTCCTGCCCCTGTCGGTCGGGAAGTGGATCAGCACGAAATTGGCGACGCTCGGCGTCACCTTCAGGCCGAGCTTGCCGATCTCCTCGGTGAGCCAGTTGCGCCAGGTCTCGGTGAACTGCTTCGACATCGCCTGATGCGCGGTGTCCTCGATCGCGGCGACCGCGGCATACATCGCCGGTGTCGAGACGTTGAAGGGACCGCGGATGCGGTTGACCGCGTCGATGATGTGCTCGGGCCCGAACATCCAGCCGATGCGCAGCGCGGCGAGGCCGTGGATCTTGGAGAAGGTGTGCGTCACCACGGTGTTCTCGGTGGTGGCGACGAGCTCGATGCCCATCTCGTAATCGTTGCGCGAGACGTAGTCGCAATAGGCGGCGTCCAGCACCAGCAGCACGTGCGAGGGCAGGCCGGCGCGCAGGCGCTTGACCTCGTCGAACGGAATATAGGTGCCGGTCGGGTTGTTCGGATTGGCGAGCCACACCAGCTTCGTCTTCGGCGTCACGGCCTTGAGGATGGCGTCGACGTCGCAGGTGAGGTTCTTCTCCTGTGCAATGACGTTCCTGGCGCCGACCGCCATGGTGGCGATCGGGTAGACCAGGAAGCCGTGGGTGGTGGAGATCGCCTCGTCGCCCTGGCCGAGATAGGTGTGGGCGAGCAGGTTGAGGATCTCGTCAGAGCCGGCGCCGCAGATGATGCGGTTGGGGTCGAGGCCGAAGGTGCGGCCGATGGCTTCGCGCAGCACCCGCGAGGTGCCTTCCGGATAGTCTTCCAGATGATCAGCCACCTTCTTGAAGGCCTCGATCGCCTTGGGTGAGGGGCCGAACGGCGTCTCGTTGGCCGAGAGCTTGAACACCTTGCGGCCCGGCTCCGGCACCGGGCTCTTGCCGGGCGTGTAGGGCGCAATATCGAGAATGCCGGGGTTCGGCACGGGGCAGGACATCTTCAACTCCGGAATGGCAGGCGGCTCGTAACTTACGATTTCGACCCGGTCGGGGGCACCGTATAGCGCGTCGCGTGGCTGCCGACGAGGGCCGTGGAGCGCACCGAGGCCCCCGCCTCGATCAGGGCAGCCTTGATCTTGTCGATGCTGCTCGCGCTCGTGACCGAGACCAGCAGCGCGGCGCCATCGAAGGCGGTATCGGGCACCGCCACGATGTCGGCGAGCGGCGACAGCGCCCGCGCGATCTCGGCATTCCATCCCGAGACGCGCACGCTGAAAGTCTCCACCTCCGTCACCAGGGCACTGTCGGCGACGCGTGAGATCGCGAACACGGGCAGCGCGGCCGGATGGTCGGCACGCTCGACGAAGGGCAGCCGCGCGATGATCTTCGGTGCGCCTTCTGCTTCCAGCTCCAGCCACCACGGGGTGCGGCTGGAAGTCGCCGAGACCAGCGCCAGATCGCCCTTGGATTTCGCGACCGCCTCGACCGCGGCCTGCGCGCTGAAATGCGCGACGTAAGGCACGGTGAAGCCGAAATGGAATCGCACGGAATCGCGCATCGCGGGCTCGCTCACCGAGATGTCGGCATGCACCGCGAACGGCGCCTGCACGTAAGTGAACGTCGCGATGATGACGCGCCAGATGCTCTCGACCGTGTCGAGCGGCAGGATGCCGCGATGGCGCTCCACGATCCGCCGCATCATGTCGGCCTCGCGCGCAGGCCGGAACGCCGAGCCCACCTCCTGGGTCTGCTTCACCTGGATCAGGCGGTCGATGATGTCGCCGCGCTGCATCAGGAGGCGATGCATGCCCTCGTCGATCGCGTCGATCTCCTTGCGCAATTCCTGCAACGATGGTGGCGCGGGCGGACGTTGGGACATATCTGGCAAGTGCTGTTGAGAGGCGTTCCAATGCGGGTCCATCAGGTCGGACCCGCCGCGGTCGATGTCTTGATTAGGCAGTCGGAGCGGCGAAAGCAAAGAGAAATGCAAAGGGAAATCGGGCCTTTTCGGCTGACGCGACGGGGACGAATTTGGTCAATCAGGACCGTATCTTGACGAAAACCGTCCAAGCCGTTAAGTTTTGCCTGTTCCGTGGTCATTTGAGCCGGCCGGCTTGCAGCCACGTTAAAAAACTCGCTAAACAGGCCGGGGACGCTTCCGATCCCGGCCGAACCTATCGTTCAGGCCGGGTTTTTTATGGCCTGATGCAAGTAGCGGTCTGAAGTCCGATCGCAAACGAGGTCGATGGTCAGATGGTTGGCGTCACGTCGATATCCAGTCCCGCGATCAGTGCCGATGAGCGGTCGCATGAGGTGGATCATCCGAGCTCGCTCGTCGCGCATTTCGGCGCTGATCAGCCGTTGCCGCTCGACTGCGGCATAGATCTCACCCCGTTCCAGATCGCCTACCAGACCTATGGCGAGCTCAACGCGGACCGCTCCAACGCGATCCTGATCTGCCATGCGCTGACCGGCGACCAGCATGTCGCCAATGTGCACCCCGTCACCGGCAAGCCCGGCTGGTGGGAAACCCTCGTCGGTGCGGGCCGTCCGCTCGATCCGAGCCAATACTTCATCATCTGCGCCAATGTGATCGGTGGCTGCATGGGCTCGACCGGGCCGGCCTCGATCAATCCCGCGACCGGCAAAGTGTGGGGCCTGGATTTCCCGGTCATCACCATCCCCGACATGGTTCGCGCGCAGGCGATGCTGATCGACCGGCTCGGCATCGACACGCTGTTCGCGGTGGTCGGCGGCTCGATGGGCGGCATGCAGGTGCTGCAATGGACGGCGGCCTACCCCGAGCGCGTGTATTCCGCGCTGGCAATTGCCTGCTCGACGCGGCACTCGGCGCAGAACATCGCCTTTCACGAGCTCGGTCGCCAGGCTGTGATGGCCGATCCCGACTGGCACAATGGCGGCTACGCCGATCGCGGCATCCATCCGCATCGCGGCCTTGCGGTCGCACGGATGGCGGCGCACATCACCTATCTCTCCGACGCGGCGCTGCATCGCAAGTTCGGCCGGCGCATGCAGGACCGCGACCTGCCGACCTTCTCGTTCGACGCCGACTTCCAGGTCGAGTCCTATCTGCGCTACCAAGGCTCGTCCTTTGTCGAGCGCTTCGACGCCAACTCCTATCTCTATCTAACGCGCGCGATGGACTATTTCGACATCGCCGGCGACCATGGCGGCGTGCTGGCGAAGGCGTTCGCGGGCATCAAGACGCGCTTCTGCGTGGTCTCTTTCACCAGCGACTGGCTGTTTCCGACCTCGGAATCGCGCGCGTTGGTGCATGCGCTGAATGCGTCGAGCGCGCGGGTGTCGTTCGCCGAGATCGAGACCGATCGCGGCCATGACGCCTTCCTGCTCGACGTGCCCGAATTCTTCGACATCGCCCGCGCCTTCCTGGAATCGGCCGGCAAGGCGCGCGGACTCAACGGCAGGGGTGGCTAGGATGTCAGTGCAGGAAGTGCTGCCGCTGGGCGGCCTTAGCGCGGAACAGTCCGGTCATTTTCGCGCCGACCATCTGCTCGTCGCCGAGATGGTCAAGCCGGGCTCCAAGGTGCTCGATGTCGGCTGCGGTGACGGTGATCTGCTCCAGCTTCTGGAGACCCGCGGCATCGACGGTCGCGGCATCGAATTGTCGCGCGAGGGCGTCAACCGCTGCGTCGCCAAGGGCCTCGCGGTGGTGCAGGGCGACGCCGATACCGACCTCGTGAACTATCCCGATGATGCCTTCGACTACGTGATCCTGTCGCAGACGCTCCAGGCGACGCGGCAGCCGCGTGTGGTGTTGGAAAATCTCCTGCGCATCGGCCGCCGCGCCATCGTCTCGTTCCCGAACTTCGGCTTCTGGAAGATGCGGCTCCAACTCCTGATCGGCGGCCACATGCCGCGCACCGAGAACCTGCCGGCGACCTGGTACGACACCGCCAACATCCACTTCTGCACCATCAAGGATTTCGTCGAGCTCTGCGACGAGATCAACGTCAAGATGGAACGCTCGGTGGCGCTCGATCTCTATGGCCGCCCGGTGCCGCTGAACCTGCCCTGGTGGGTGTGGAATATGTTCGGCGAGCAGGGCGTGTTTCTGCTCACGCGCGGGCAGGGGAAGTGACGCCGTAGGCGTCATTCCGGGTTCGCTCTTCGAGCGCCCCGGAATGACAGGGTAAACTATTGCGCCGCCACCGACCTCGGATCGCGCGCCGGCCAGCGACCTGCTTCCACCAGCGTGACGAACCGCTCCACGGTCTCGTTGAACAGCGCGGGCTCCTCGAGGTTGAGCACGTGCCCCGACTTCGGAAACATCGCGAGGCCCGCGGCCGGAAGATGCTTCTTCAGGAACAGGCTCGGCCCGACGCAAGGGTCATCCTCGTCGCCACAGATGATCAGCGCCGGCGTCGCGACGCCCCTGATCGCGTCCGTCATGGTGTAGATCGAGGGACGGCCGCCCTGGAAGCCGCGCATCGTGCGCGCCGATCCCCTGGCATCGTGCCGCGCCAGCGCGGCGTAGAAATCGGCGTGGCCGCGTGGGTCCTTGACCAGGAAGGGAATCCGGCTCGGTGCCTCGCGTGTGACTTTTGCCACCTCCGTGGAGCCGAGCGTCTCGAACTGCTCGGCATTGGCGCGGCATTGCCTGCGCCAGGCGTCGAGATGTTCGATCTCCGAGCCGGAGCCGACGCCGGCGAGCGTCATCGACAGCGCCCGCTGCGGCGCGTTCAGTCCGATTTGAAGCGACGAATAAGCGCCCATCGAGAGCCCGACGAGATGCGCGCGATCGATCCCGAGATGATCGAGCACCGCGAGCGCGTCGGTGTAGAAATGCGTGTAGGTGTAGACCTCGCCCTCAGGCACGTCCGACGGCGTGTAGCCGCGCGCCGAATAGGTGATGCAGCGGTGGCCGCGCGAGAAGTAGCGGATCTGCGGCTCCCAATTGGTGTAGTCGGCCGCGAACTCGTGCAGGAAAATAATCGGCGTTCCCTGGCCAGCTTCCTCGAAATAGATGCGGACGTCGTCCCTGGTCGTGGCGTGGGGCATTAACCGTTTCCCTCTCTTCTAGCCGCAGGTGGAGGATCGCAGTTAATGCTGTTGTCCGCAATGCGGCAGCGTCAGGCCGGCACCGACACAAAATCAACTCAGCTATTCACCGGCACGGTGTCTTTTTCTCGCCACATGGGGCGGCTTAACGGCCCGAGGGATGTCGGCCGCGCACGGGCCGGCTGGGAAGTGGGGGTGTCAACGAAGGATGACTAATGTTCGAGTTGTTTGCGTCTCGCCTGTCGCGTTGTGTTGTCGCGCTGGCGCTGTTCTTCGCGGCGGTCGCCGCGTTCTCGTCTCCGGCCTCGGCACGGCCGCATCGTCATAGCGCAGAGCGGCACGCTTACGCGCATCACGCCAGCAGATATCATCATTACCGGCACCAGGCCCGCAGCTCGCGCTTCGAGCGCAGCGCGGCGCAGTTGCAGGCCGGCGGATTCATGGACACGCAGGCCAGCTACGATCCGAACGCCAATAGCGGCGGCATGGGTGACACGCGCTATCTGAGCGGTGGTGACATGGCCATCGGTGGAAACGTGAGCCGCGCCGGCAAAGTGAGCCGCGCCCGTAACATGAGCCACGCTGTCAACAACAGCAGCGCCAGCGACAATGGCAGCGCCGGCAACATGGGTATGAGCAGCGGCTTCGGCGGCGGATCGGGCCTCGTGTCCGAGGCGCGCCGCTATCTCGGCGGCAACCCGACCGGGCGTGGCAGCCTGTGGTGCGCGCGCTTCATGAACATGGTGCTTGAGAAGACCGGCCACCGGGGCACCGGCTCGGACATGGCGAATTCGTTCGCGCGTTACGGCACGCGTGTCTCCGGCCCGCAGGTCGGTGCCATCGCGGTGATGTCGCGCGGCGGCCGGGGCGGCCACGTTGGCATCATCACCGGCGTCGACGCGCAGGGAAATCCGATCATGATCTCCGGCAACAACGGCAACCGCGTCCGCGAGGCGCCGGTCTCGCGCGGCCGCATCTATGCGTATGTGATGCCGAACTGAGGTGAGGGAGCGTAGGGTGGGCAAAGGCGCGTTAGCGCCGTGCCCACCATCTCGCTCCGCAGAGATAAAGTTGGTGGGCACGCTTCGCTTTGCCCACCCTACGAAGCTCACACCAGCTTCGGCTCTTCCACCGCGACCGCATCCCCCACGCCGATCTCGCCATCGGTGATCACCTCGGCATAGATGCCGCAGTCCATATGTCCGAGATACCGCGAGAGCGTCGGCGGGATTTCGAGGTCGCGCATTGCGGTCTCCGGATCGACATTGGTGGCCGGGCAGCGGACGATGCGCTTGACCACCTTCAGCCGGGCCTGACCGATCGCGAGCGTCTGGCCGACGAGGTCGAGCTCGGACCAGGCCGGCCAGCCCTTCACGTAGAGATTGGCGCGGAAGCGCAGGGGATGCACGGCGGTGCCGCCGAGCATGGTCTCGATCGCGCGGACGCTGTCCAGATTGATGATGGAGACGACCTTGCGGGCGACGTCGGAAAAGCTGTGGTCGCGGCCCGACAGGACTTTCGGTGGGCCCTTCAACTCCGGCTGGAAGTTCTCGGTGAAATAGCGCTCGATGGCGGCGCGCCCGGCGGCGGTCTCCAGATCGCCGCTGGCGACGATCTGGCCGTCCTTGCGGATGGTCAGGCGGTTGGTCGCGTCCTCGAACCGGCTGTCGAGCGAAGCCAGCCGCTCATTGCGCGCCAGCATCAGAAACTGGATTTTCGGCTTCCAGGCCGGCGCCTCGGGATCGAACCCGCTCGGGCCGTTCTCGATGGCGTAGCGGCGGTCGGCGGGCAGGGTCTGGCCGACCCGCAAGGCAACGCGGGGCAGGGGTTCCGGGGTGAGGCCCTTGATGGGATAGCGGTAGAGGCCGGTAATCTCGGCGGTCTGGCTGGCTGTCATGGCGCTACTTAGGGGATTCGGCCACGCCGCGCCAAGCGGGCCGATGCGCGCACGAAATTGTGAAGACGCCTCTTTCGCTCCCGCAGCCCGCTTCCCACATCTGCCTCAGGCCGGCGGCAGCGTCGGTAAATAACGACCGTTACCGGTTGAGAAACGTCAATGCGGTAATCGGAAACCCAATGAAGATGCCGTTTGGAGTGCCTTAGAGGGCTCCATGGGCAGGCCGAGGGAAAGAAAAGATGAACATCGAGAAGTATACCGAACGCTCCAGGGGCTTCATCCAGTCCGCGCAGTCGCTTGCGGTGCGCGAGGGGCACCAGCAGTTTTCGACCCTGCACGTTCTGAAAGTGCTGCTGGACGACAATGAGGGGCTCGCTGCCGGTCTGATCGACCGTGCCGGCGGCAACTCCCGCGCAATTTTGAAGGCGACCGAGGACGCCCTGAACAAGGTGCCGAAGGTCTCCGGCGGCGGCGCCGGGCAGATCTATCTGGCGCCCGAGCTCGCACGCACCTTCGATGCCGCCGAAAAGGCCGGCGAGAAGGCCGGCGACAGTTTTGTCACCGTCGAGCGGCTGCTGCTCGGCCTCACGCTGGAGAAGACCAGCGAGGCCGGCACGATCCTCAGCAAGGGTGGTGTCACCCCGCAAAACCTCAACGCGGCGATCGAGGCCCTGCGCAAGGGCCGCACGGCCGACTCGGCGACCGCCGAGAACGCCTATGACGCGCTGAAGAAATATGCCCGCGACCTGACCCAGGCCGCGCGCGACGGCAAGCTCGACCCGGTCATCGGCCGCGACGAGGAGATCCGCCGCACCATCCAGGTGCTCTCGCGCCGGACCAAGAACAATCCCGTCCTGATCGGTGAGCCCGGCGTCGGCAAGACCGCCATCGCCGAGGGCCTCGCGCTGCGCATCGTCAACGGTGACGTGCCGGAGAGCCTGAAGGACAAGAAGCTGCTCTCGCTCGACTTGGGCGCACTGATCGCCGGCGCGAAATACCGCGGCGAGTTCGAGGAACGGCTGAAGGCCGTGCTCCAGGAGGTGACCGGGAGCGAGGGCACCTTTATCCTGTTCATCGACGAGATGCACACGCTGATCGGGGCCGGCAAGGGCGACGGCGCGATGGACGCATCGAACCTGCTGAAGCCGGCGCTCGCCCGCGGCGAGCTGCACTGCATCGGCGCGACCACGCTCGACGAGTATCAGAAGCATGTCGAGAAGGACGCGGCGCTGGCGCGGCGCTTCCAGCCGATCTTCGTCAGCGAGCCCTCGGTCGAGGACACCATCTCGATCCTGCGCGGACTGAAGGACAAGTACGAGCAGCACCATGGCGTGCGGATCACCGATTCCGCGCTTGTTGCCTCCGCGACATTGTCCAACCGCTACATCACCGACCGCTTCCTGCCGGACAAGGCGATCGACCTCATGGACGAGGCCGCCGCGCGCCTGAAGATGCAGGTCGATTCGAAGCCGGAGGAGCTCGATTCGATGGATCGGGAAATCATCCGGCTGAAGATCGAACAGGAAGCATTGAAGAAGGAGAGCGACGCCGGTTCGAAGAGCCGCCTGCAGACGCTTGAAAAGGAACTCGTCGAGCTCGAGGAAAAATCCGCGTCGTTGACGGCGCGCTGGAGCGCGGAGAAGAACAAGCTCTCCGATGCGCAGAAGCTCAAGGCCGAGCTCGACGGCTTGCGTGTCGAGCTCGCCAATGCCCAGCGCCGCGGCGAATTCCAGAAGGCCGGCGAGCTGGCCTATGGCCGGATCCCCGAGCTCGAACGGCAGCTCGCGGACATCGAGGCCAAGGAGAACTCCGGCGAGATGATGGAGGAGGCGGTCACCGCCAATCACATCGCGCAGGTGGTCTCGCGCTGGACCGGCGTGCCCGTCGACAAGATGCTGGAGGGCGAGAAGGACAAGCTTCTGAAGATGGAGGACTCCCTCGGCAAGCGCGTCGTCGGCCAGGCCGAAGCCGTCCATGCGGTCGCAACCGCCGTGCGCCGCTCCCGCGCCGGCCTCCAGGACCCGAACCGGCCGATGGGCTCGTTCATGTTCTTGGGCCCCACCGGCGTCGGCAAGACCGAGCTGACCAAGGCCCTGGCGGAGTACCTGTTCAACGACGAGACCGCGATGGTCCGCCTCGACATGTCCGAGTACATGGAGAAGCATTCGGTCTCGCGGCTGATCGGCGCGCCTCCGGGCTATGTCGGCTATGACGAGGGCGGCGCGCTCACCGAAGCGGTGCGGCGCCGGCCCTACCAGGTCGTGCTGTTCGACGAGATCGAGAAGGCGCATCCTGACGTCTTCAACGTCCTGTTGCAGGTGCTCGACGACGGCCGCCTGACCGATGGCCAGGGCCGCACCGTCGATTTCCGCAACACGCTGATCATCATGACCTCGAACCTCGGTTCGGAGTTCTTGGTGAATCAACCCGAGGGCGAAGACACGTCGGCCGTGCGCGAGCAGGTGATGGGAATGGTGCGGGGACATTTCCGCCCCGAATTCCTCAACCGTGTCGACGAGATCATCCTGTTCCATCGCTTGCAGAGGAGCGAGATGGGCCGGATCGTCGAGATCCAGTTCGCCCGGCTGCAGAAGCTGCTGACCGATCGCAAGATCGTGCTGACGCTCGACGGCGCGGCCCGCGACTGGCTCGCCGCCAAGGGCTGGGATCCCGCCTACGGCGCACGGCCGCTCAAGCGGGTGATCCAGCGCTACCTCCAGGACCCGCTCGCCGAGATGATCCTGGCCGGCGACGTCAAGGACGGCGACAACGTCGCGATCTCGTCCGAAGGCAACGTGCTGACCTTCAACGGCAAGGCCCCGCAAACCGCGGAGATCGCCCAGTTCGAGGCGCCGGCGTCGAAGCGGAAGCTGAACTGAGCGTCATCGCTGCCTGAAACGACAGATCGCCCCGGAGAGGTTCACTTCTCCGGGGCGAATTGTTTTGGGCTGATCCTAGCCGACGGCGGACGCGGAGCCGGGCTCGGCCGGTCCAGCCTCGTCGTCTTCTTCTTCAAGCTCGGACAGGATATCGACCAGCTCGCGCACCCGTCCCTGCGCCAGCGGTCGCAAATCGTTGATCAACGGCTCGTCATTGGCGAGCCAGGCCTGGGCTTCGGCGAGCTCCTCGACGGTCGCGCCGGTCCCGATAATCTGGGCAATGGTGACCTCGTCGGCCCGATCCACGGCCTTGACGACATCGTCGCGTGAGAGGCGCGTCATGGGGCGATCCTCCTGCTGGTCGGTCCCGTTAGCCTCTAACCGGGAACCCGCGCGCCGGTTCCCCCGCAGCCGGATTCCGCTGGCAGACGCTACTTCTTCACCGCCTTGTAGATCGCATTCTCGATGTCGGAGGAAAAATAGATGACGCCGGTGGCGCCGATGGCGACGCCGGTCGGGATGTGGGTCGGCAGGCCGCCGGGTGCGCCCGCAAGGCCGATCGGGAGATCGGCCGCGATCTCGGTGATCTTGCCGTCCTCCGGCGTGATCTCGATCAGCCGCCTGGCGCCGACTTCCGCCACGATCAGCTTGCCGTCGCTGGTACGTGCGAGGCCCTCGGGCATCTTCAACTCCTTTACGAGCACGGTCTTCTCGCCGTTTTGCTCGATCTTGGACACGACACCCGCGAAGGCTTCGGTGACATAGACCTCGCCACGCGATCCGGCGACGAGCCCCACCGGACCCTCGAGGTCGCCGATCAGCGTGGTGCGGTCCTTGCCGTGCTCGCCGCTGACGCGGACCAGCGATTTGGTGCCGAGCTCGGCCACCAGGATGCTGCCGTCCTCGAGCACGATCGCATCATGCGGCGCCTTGAAGTCATGCAGCATGTCGCGCGTCGCGCCGGTCTTGTTGTCGATCACCTGCACCGTGCCGGTGAACCAGCTCGACAGGATCACGTCGTTGCCCTTTGCCGTCGCGCTCATCGGATATTCGAGCGTGACGCCGGCGGCATGCATGCGCGCCTTCTCGGTGACCTCGCCGGTCGTACCGTCCACGGTGCGATAGGCGAACACGTCGGCGACGTGGATCGTATCCTTGCCATTCTCCGAGGTGACGCCGATGCCGCCGGGCAACGCGAGCTTGCCGATGATGATTTGCTTGGCCTGGCCGCTGGCCGGATCGACTTCCTGGATGCCGTTGTCGGCCATGTTGGAGACGTAGATGCGGTCCTTCTCGTCGATCGCGAGGTTGTCCAGCGACGGCTTCAGCTGCGCGACCATGGTCTTGGCGCCCGACTTGGGATCGACCCGAACGAGCTGGCCGAGCGCGGTGTCGACCACCCACAGATTGCCCTTGGAATCGAAATTCACCGCGGCCGGGACCTTGAAGCCGTCGGCAACCACCGTCAGCTCGGCCTTGTCGACGTCGACCTTGGCGACCTGTCCCTTGAACCAGAGCGGGCCGTAGAGCTTGTCGTCGGGACCGAACTCGAAGCCGTTGAGGCCGCCCATCTTCTCCATGATCTGACGCGGCGGTTTGACGCCTTCGACGTCGATCTCGTAGAGCGTGTCGCCGAGGAAGACCGTCGTGGCGTAGAGCCTGCCGTCCTTGCGGAAGGCCAGCGAATTGATGCCGGGAAGGCCGGAGGCGAGCTTCTTGATCGGGCCGTCGCCCTTGCGCGAATAGAGATCGCCGGCCAGGAAGCCGGTCCAGGCCATGGTGCCGTCGGGCGCGAATGCGATGTCGTCGGCCATTCCGATCGGAGCCGGGATTGCAACCTTGGCGGTACCGCTAGCGATATCCACCTCGTAGAGCATGGCGCCGGCGACGCTGCCGGCAAACAGATGGCCGGCCTTGTCGATCCCGAGCCCATGCACGCCATGGAACGCCGAGCCGGGGACGAGTTTCGTGACCTCCCAAATCTCCGGTAATTTCTGGGCTGACGCGCTCGTGGTGCAGAAAATCGCAGCAATGACGGCTGTGCAGGCAAGCCTGTTCTTCATGGCGTGACCTCCCATTTTTGGAAAGTATTCGCCCGTCATCCGGCTTTGGCAAACGAAACTTGACGTTGTGTCGCCGTAAAGCGGCGCCGCTTCGAAAGCGTCCCATTCAACCGTGTTGGTGAAGATGTCCGGTCGATGTCGGCCGGTTGCCGGCCTACCGGTTGGTGACCTGCAACGGTCCGCCGGTCGCATCCGAGATACGGGCGATGGCGCCGCCCCGGCCGCTCATCATGCCGTCGAGCCGGTCGCGCTCCTTCTCGAAGCCGGCCAGCATCGGGCCTTCCAGCGATCGGCCGCGCGGCAGTTTCACGCGCAGCGGATCGACGAAGCGGCCGTTCACGAGGATTTCGTAGTGCACGTGCGGGCCGGTCGACGCGCCGGTCGAGCCGACGAAGCCGATGACCTGGCCCTGGCGGACCTTCTTGCCGGCTTCCATGCCCTTGGCGAAGGCCGACATGTGGCCATAGGCCGTCTCGTACCCGTTGTTGTGCTTGATGCGGATGTATTTGCCGTATCCGCCCTCAGTGCCGGCCTTCTCGATCACGCCGTTGCCGGAGGCGAAGATCGGCGTGCCGTAGGCGGTGGCCCAGTCGACGCCGGTGTGCATCTTCACATAGCCGAGGATCGGATGGCGGCGGCCGCCGAAGCCGGAGCGCATGATGGCGTTGTTGACGGGCTTCCTGACCAGGAACTTCTTCGCGCTCTTGCCGCTCTCGTCGTAGTAGTCGACGACGCCGTCGTCGGGACTCTGGTAGCGGTAGTATTTCTTGGTCTCGCCGCCGACCGTGAGGGAAGCGAACAGAACGTCGTTCTTTTCGTTCGACGTCACGCCCTCGTCTTCGCCGGCGTAGAACACGTCGAAGGAATCGCCAGGCTGCACCTTGCGCTGGAAATCGACGTCGTAGGAGTAGATCTTGATCATGTCGTCGATGACCGGCATCGGCACTTTGTTGCGCATCGCGGTCTCGTAGATGCTTTGGTAGAGCCGCACGCCGGTGCCGTCATCGTCGTCATCGTCGTCGCTGTTGGCGTTGGCCGTGGCATCAGCGACGGTGTTCATGCTGGAGACGTCGACCGCGACGTATTTGCCGAGGTCGGACAGCGCCGCGATCGCCTCGACCATGGTGTCGTTTGCAACCACGACGCGATAGGGCTGGAGCCGGGCGCCGGGGCTTGCGGGCGCCATCAGGATGCGGAGCTTCTCGCCTTCCTTCAGGCCGCCGTCGCGGCCGCGCGGGCCGAGCGTCGCGGCGATCGCCTTGATCTCGTCCGCCGTGGCGCCGAGATCGCGCAGGACGGAGGCGACGCTGTCGCCCTTCTTGACCAGATGGACGCGCTCGCCGTTGGGATTGCCGCCGGTGATCTGCTCCTTGGTCTTCGGCAGCAGCGTGACGTTTTCCGGCACCACGCGCGTCTCGAAGCCGGCATAGGGATCCGACGGCGACACTTCGGTGGCGTAGGCCATCTTCATGTCGGACGCGCCGGAAACGTCGGCGGTGGCATTGGCGAGCGAGGCGTAGCGCACCCCGCCATTGCCGCGCCAGTTGGCGGCATCGCGGACCCGCATCAGGATGTCGTCGAGCGCCACCACCGCGGAAATCTTGGCCTTCGGCAGCACCGGCGACAGGTCCTTGGTGACGAAGGAGACCTCGGCGTCGGGTTCGACCGCTTCGGGGTTGTTGGGATCGTCGGCGGCGGTCTTCGGATCGGAGCCGACGTCGGTGAGAAGGCGCTGGGCGTTGAACGGCGGAATTTTTGCCGACAGGTCGCTCGTCGTCATCGACAGATTGCCGGCGATCCGGACGAAGGGACGCACCCGCATCACGTCGCGATTGCCGACGCGGGCCACCGTGGAGACGCGCACGATGTTGCGCGATGCGGTGGATTCGTTCGGTGGCGGCAGGCGGTCGCTCTTGTGCAGCGTGGCGGCGCGATCAGCTGCGCCAAACGCGCCACGCAGCGCGCCTTCGACCCGCTCCGGCACCTTGGCGAAGGTCATCTCGCCGTCGAGCGAAGCGAAAACGGCGCCGCCGATCAGGGCTGCGCCGCAAAGTCCGGTCAGAATTGTCCCGCTGAACCATTGGACCGAAACACGACGGCGGTCGATGACGGCGGCTTCGGAACCATCGACGGAAAGCGGCGGCTCGTGGCCGAGATCGATGATCCCGGTCTCACGCCCGTAAGCGCCGCGTGACGTCCTGTGGTTCAACCCAAGTCCCCCAATCAACGACCCAAGAGGCCCATACCAGCCCGGTTTCGAGCCCCTCCCTGGTCGCCCTCTTGGAGGGGCATCGCAGGAAACGGCAAGCCGCACAGGCGCTCGCGGTCAGAAGGCCCTGATGACGGGCCGGCCGAAATTACGAACAGCTAAGCGGAAAAAGATCTCTCGATGTCTCTCGAATGTCTGAAGAAGGCCGCTTCATCGTATGATCGCCTTCCTCTGACCCCACGCAAACCGCCGGCAGCCCCCACTGGCATCCCCGCGATTCAAGCTTGTCTCTTATCAGAACGCCGCGGGATTGTGGCTCTAGTACGGCGCCTAATATGGAAAAAGTTTCCTGAAGGGGCGACCGGCCGAGCCCGTCCGGGGAGGGCGCCCGAAGCCGCTTCCGGAGCCCCTCCGAAGCCCTTCCGGAGCTCCCTGGGGCGCAAACTTTTTTTGAGATTTTTTGCGGCGCGGCCGCGGTCGGCGCGCTCATGCCCTCTCTAATCGACGGGAATCACTGGATTTTTTTCAACAATCCACTGTGCGACGATTTGTTGACGATTGGCGTTGACAGCCCGGAAGGTGGGGCCTATAACCCCAACCACTGAGCGCGGCGCCGCCGGGTCACTGACCAAGGCGAGCGAACGCGCCACTGATGCTCCTCACCTTGTTGAGTGACACAACAGCCGACACCAGTCGGTTGGAGTTCATCCATCGTCGGTAAGGGTGTCGGAACCCTTCCTCTCAGGAAGGTTGGGGCCTCTCCGGTCCCGGGCTGTTTGACAAGTGAAGATGAAGAAAGAGAAACGTGGACGGCGGAGTCCTTGCGGGTCTCGGCTCTGAAAAGCTTCGGCTTTTCTGATCGAGACCGGACGAAAGACTTCGGCGGTACACGTTTTAAAGGAAACACCATCGTTGCCAGCGATGTGAATCGCAGGCAGCTCGTCGATTTCGGTCGATGAAAAATGGTGGGACCTCGTCAAACGTTGTGATCAGCCGGTTCAAAGTTCAAGTCCAACTTGAGAGTTTGATCCTGGCTCAGAGCGAACGCTGGCGGCAGGCTTAACACATGCAAGTCGAGCGGGCGTAGCAATACGTCAGCGGCAGACGGGTGAGTAACGCGTGGGAACGTACCTTTTGGTTCGGAACAACACAGGGAAACTTGTGCTAATACCGGATAAGCCCTTACGGGGAAAGATTTATCGCCGAAAGATCGGCCCGCGTCTGATTAGCTAGTTGGTAGGGTAACGGCCTACCAAGGCGACGATCAGTAGCTGGTCTGAGAGGATGATCAGCCACATTGGGACTGAGACACGGCCCAAACTCCTACGGGAGGCAGCAGTGGGGAATATTGGACAATGGGGGCAACCCTGATCCAGCCATGCCGCGTGAGTGATGAAGGCCCTAGGGTTGTAAAGCTCTTTTGTGCGGGAAGATAATGACGGTACCGCAAGAATAAGCCCCGGCTAACTTCGTGCCAGCAGCCGCGGTAATACGAAGGGGGCTAGCGTTGCTCGGAATCACTGGGCGTAAAGGGTGCGTAGGCGGGTCTTTAAGTCAGGGGTGAAATCCTGGAGCTCAACTCCAGAACTGCCTTTGATACTGAAGATCTTGAGTTCGGGAGAGGTGAGTGGAACTGCGAGTGTAGAGGTGAAATTCGTAGATATTCGCAAGAACACCAGTGGCGAAGGCGGCTCACTGGCCCGATACTGACGCTGAGGCACGAAAGCGTGGGGAGCAAACAGGATTAGATACCCTGGTAGTCCACGCCGTAAACGATGAATGCCAGCCGTTAGTGGGTTTACTCACTAGTGGCGCAGCTAACGCTTTAAGCATTCCGCCTGGGGAGTACGGTCGCAAGATTAAAACTCAAAGGAATTGACGGGGGCCCGCACAAGCGGTGGAGCATGTGGTTTAATTCGACGCAACGCGCAGAACCTTACCAGCCCTTGACATGTCCAGGACCGGTCGCAGAGATGTGACCTTCTCTTCGGAGCCTGGAACACAGGTGCTGCATGGCTGTCGTCAGCTCGTGTCGTGAGATGTTGGGTTAAGTCCCGCAACGAGCGCAACCCCCGTCCTTAGTTGCTACCATTTAGTTGAGCACTCTAAGGAGACTGCCGGTGATAAGCCGCGAGGAAGGTGGGGATGACGTCAAGTCCTCATGGCCCTTACGGGCTGGGCTACACACGTGCTACAATGGCGGTGACAATGGGATGCTAAGGGGCGACCCTTCGCAAATCTCAAAAAGCCGTCTCAGTTCGGATTGGGCTCTGCAACTCGAGCCCATGAAGTTGGAATCGCTAGTAATCGTGGATCAGCACGCCACGGTGAATACGTTCCCGGGCCTTGTACACACCGCCCGTCACACCATGGGAGTTGGCTTTACCTGAAGACGGTGCGCTAACCAGCAATGGAGGCAGCCGGCCACGGTAGGGTCAGCGACTGGGGTGAAGTCGTAACAAGGTAGCCGTAGGGGAACCTGCGGCTGGATCACCTCCTTTCTAAGGATGATCCTTCAGCGAGCTTCGGCTCACTATCGGATCGTTTTAGAAACATCAGTGGCCAACAGTCGTCAGGATTGTTGAGCTGCATTGGCGGGATTTCGCCGTCTTCGTTTCTCTTTCTTCGCGGACGAACACGCGCCGGGGCTGCGTTGTGCGATTGCATTTGGCGCTAGTCGCCGGTTGCTGCACGCCAAGACCCTAGTCCTTGATAGGATAGCGTTAGGGGCTTGTAGCTCAGTTGGTTAGAGCGCGCGCTTGATAAGCGTGAGGTCGGAAGTTCAA